>NZ_DASQMZ010000204.1:0-23487 GCF_035645235.1 Paenibacillus sp. | reverse complement strand
CGTCCCCGTTCCGCACGTAGGCGATTCGGATGCTCCGCTCGAGCCAGACGGCTTCTTGGATGCGCTGCAGATGGACGACGGGCTCGGCGGCTTGATGCCAGCCCGCGCCGTCGACGTGAATCCGTTCCCGGGCGACCTCCGCGTCGTTCTTTAGAATCGAAGGCGCGGAAGCGAGCAGCTTCTGCACCGCGTTCTCGAACGGCCGCAGCAACCCCAGATCCGCAAGGAGCGCGGGCGCCGCCAGCAAAAGCGCGCTCATCTCCTCCGTCTTCAGGCCGGTCAAATTCGTCCGGTACCCCTCGGCAAGCTTCCACCCGCCGGCCGCGCCGCGGTCGGCATATACCGGGACGCCCGACGTGCCGAGCGCCTCCATGTCGCGATGAATCGTGCGCGGCGAAACTTCCAGCCGTTCGGCCAGCTCCCGCGTCGTCGCGCGTCCGCGGTTTTGCAGCAGGAGCAGAATAGACAACAGGCGATCGGCTCTCATAGGTATCGCCCGATTCGGGAACGGGGGTTCCGCCGCAGCGCCTCCGGCCGGCCCTCGGCAATGATTTCGCCTCCGGCGTCCCCGCCCCCCGGCCCCAGCTCCACGACCCAATCGCACCGGCGGATGAATTCGACGCTGTGCTCGATGACCATGACCGAGTTCCCCTCGTCGACCAACCGCTGCAAGACCGCCGCGACGGCGTCGATATTGGACGGGTGCAGTCCGGTCGTCGGCTCGTCTAACAAGTACAAGACGTTGCCGCGTCCGCGGCGAGCGCCGATCTCGGCCGTAAGTTTCACCCGCTGCAGCTCCCCGCCGGAGAGCGTGGCGAGCGGCTGGCCCAGCCGAAGATAGCCGAGCCCGAGATCGCGCAGCAGAGCGAGCGTATCCCGGATCTTAGGCTCGTCGCGGAACAGCTCGCCGCAACGGTCGATGGACATATCCAACACGTCGGAAATATGAAATCCGTCGTACGTGACGCGAAGCACTTTGTCCGCATAACGCTTGCCGCCGCACGCCGCGCAGCGGACGTGCACGTCCGGAAGGAAATGCATCGCGACGGCGACGGCGCCGAGCCCTTGGCAAGCGTCGCAGCGCCCGCCGTCGACGTTAAACGAGAAGTCCGACGCGCGCAGCCGCTGGCCGCCTTCGCTCGCCAGCCGGGCGAACCGGTTGCGAATCGGGGCGAAGACGTCCGTATACGTCGCGATCGTGGAGCGCGACGATTTCCCGGCGGGCGCCTGATCGACGCGGACGAGCCCTTCGATGTCGTCGAATCCGACCAGCGTCGGCTTCGCGGCGGAAGAGGTGCCAACCGGCGCCGCCAAGGCCTGCTCCGCGCGCGGGGCCAGTACGTCGAAGAGCAAGGTCGACTTGCCCGAGCCGGAGACGCCGGTAACGCACACGAGCCGCCCGAGCGGCAGCTTCGCCGTCACGTTGCGCAGATTGCGCTCGGCGGCGTCCCGCAGCTCCAGCCACCGGTCCGGGTCGCTTCGTCCGCCGGCCGGATCCTTCGATGCGGGAGGGGATAAATAGGGCCCCGTTACGGACGAACGGCTTCGGCGCAGCTCCTCGACGGTGCCCTGCGCGACGACCGTTCCGCCGTTCTCCCCGCCCGCCGGGCCGAAGTCGAACAACAGATCGCATTGCCGCAAGAAGTCCGGATCGTGTTCGATGGCCAGCACGGTGTTTCCCCGGTCCCTTAGCCGCTTAAGCGATTGAACGAGCGCGTCCACCTCGCTCGGGTGGAGACCGGTGGTCGGCTCGTCCAAAATGAACAACAGACCCGACAAGCCGGATTGCATCAGCGAGGCGAGCCGCAGCCGCTGCGCCTCTCCCCCGGACAACGACGCGACGGTCCGGTCCAGCGACAAATAGCCGACACCCGCGTCCGCCAGTCCGTCGAGCCGCTTGACGATGTCGGACAGGACCGACTGCAGCACCTGGCGTTCCGAAGCCGAGCGTCCGTCTTGGATCGAAGCGACCCAGGCCCTGGCTTCCCTTGCCGTATCGCGGACGACCTCGGCGATCGATCGTCCGTTCACCACGACTTGCCGGCTCGCCGCCTTCAGCCGCGTGCCGTCGCAGGCAGGGCAGCGCACGACCGCGGCGGCGTGCGCGTTCTTGGGCGAAGCCGGCTCCTCGGCGGCGGCCTCCGCCGCCAATTTGCGGCGCAGCGGCGGGAGGAGGCCGCCGAATTTGCCGGCCCCGACGCTCTTCGGCGGCTTCTTCCCCGGGACGTGGCGCTGGAATTGCTCGCTCTCCGCGCCGTGCAGCAGCAAATCTCGCTCGATTTCGCTCAGCGCGTCGATCGGGAGGTCCGTGCGGAACGCAAACCCGTAATGGGCGCCGGCGGCCTTCAGTACGTCCAGATAGTACACGTAGAAGGGGCCCTCCTTGCCCCATTGGTAGACGGCGCCTTCTTCGATGCTCTTGCTCCCGTCGAACAAGCGGCCGAGGTCGACGATCGGCACCGCGCCGATGCCCGAGCAGGTTTCGCAGAAGCCTTCGGGTCTGCTGTACGAGAAATGCGCCATCGTCAGTTCGGGCACCGGTTCGCCGCAAGCCGGACAGGCGCGTTCCGCCGCGGCCGCGAACCCGGGGGGCGCGACCGTCGCGCCGCAGCGGGGGCAGGGGCGATGTCCCAGCTTGGCGTAGAGAATTCGAAGGTACGTGTAAATTTCGGTCGTCGTGCCGACCGTGGACCTCGGGTTTCGGTTGAAATGCGTTTGCCCGATGGCGATCGCCGGCAGCAGTCCCTCGATGGCGGCGACTTCGGGCTTGCTCAGCGACTCCGTCACTTTCCCCGCCGCTTCCAGAAACTGCCGCTGGCTTTCCCTGGCCAGCACCCCCATCGCCAGCGACGACTTCCCCGAGCCGGACGGTCCGGTGAATGCGATCAGCTTGTTTCTCGGCAGGTCGATCGACACCTTTTTCAAATTGTTTTCCTGCGCCTCGACGATTCGAATGAATTCCATGTCTTCCGCTCCTTGCGTTGCTCATTGCATGCGTAGCATGCGCCGAATCGAGCATACGCGAACCAATATGTCATCCACTGTCCTATTCGTTGCGACGCCGCCGCGCATTCTACGAACTGCATTGGAGAATACTGACTTCGAGCGGCTTCGAGGACAAATTTATTGGAGCGAGAGGACGGGGTAACGATGCAAACCTTAACGGAAAGCGAAGCGTATTTACGTTCGGAGCTGGAGCAAATCGAGAAGTGGGAATCCGAACAGAAGGATCTATGGTTTTGGGAGAAGCTCGGACGGCTGCCGTTCGAGCTGCTGGACCGCATTACGCCGCAGTTCGTGCACGAGAAGGTCGGGGCCGCGCTCGACGAGATCGGCAGCTTTATTCAGACGGGCGGACAATATTTAATTTCGGAAAAGGCGATCCTCGCGCAGGTCGAGAAGGAGTCGCTCGGCAAGGAAGGCGTCGTCGGCTTTACGCTCGAGGATGTACGTCGGGCGCCGCTCGAAGCGATGGACCGCTCGGCGGACGCGCTCGCCGAAAGCCGCGCGAACATCGCTGCGGCGCAGGGGGCGACGACCGGCTTCGGCGGCCTGTTCACGCTGGCGGTCGATATTCCGGTGCTGCTCGGACTGTCTCTGAAGGTGCTGCAAGAAATCGCATTATGCTACGGATACGATCCGCAGGAGAAGCAGGAGCGGGAGTTTATCGTGCGGTGCTTACAGTTCGCGTCGTCGGACATCGTCGGCAAGAAAGCGGTGCTCGAGGAACTCGACCGCGCGACGTCGGACGCGGGCGGCGAGCGAAGCGCCGTGTCGCAGCTGCAGGGCTGGCGCGAGGTCGTAGCGGGCTACCGGGACAACTTCGGTTGGAAGAAGCTGTTCCAGCTCGTCCCGGTCGCCGGCATGATCTTCGGCGCGTACATCAACCGCGGCACCTTGAAGGACGTGGCCGAAGCCGGCAAGATGCTGTACAAGAAACGCAGGATCGTCGAGCGGCTGAATGCGGGGGCAGGCGCGTAGACGCGTTTGTCCTCCGGACATCCGTATAGGGACAAGCGCGGAAAATATTTTGTCCCAAGGAGGACATTTGTCCACATAAAGCGCTATCACCTCTCATAAGATGTAACATCAAGCGGGAGGTGATAGGGATGGATAAATTCTGGTCCTATCTGGGCGGGGTGATCGGCGGATACACGCTGACCCAAGCGTCGCTCGGCGGCATCGGCCTCGGCGTCATCGATCCGGTGCTCGACATCGTCGGCGCGCTGTCGATGATCGTGTTCGGCGCAGCGCTCGTCGTGCACGGCGTTCGCGTCTTGATCAAGAAGTAATCGTTCGGAAAAAGGGAAGCGCCAACGATCGTTATCGCGATCGTTGGCGCTTCTTTTTTTTTCTTCCGCCGCCCCCCCGGCGTCGTTACCAGTTGCGCGCGAGCTCGTCCGCGGCGCGCAGCGCCGCCTCGGCGATGGCGTCGCGGCGCTCCGGATGCTGGGCGTGACCTTCGATGGCGAGCTTGCGCACGTCGGCGATGCCGAAGAAGCGGAGCGTCGCGGCAAGATGGGCATGGCCGAAGTCGTGCCCCGCCGCGGGACCTTCGGAGTAGACGCCGCCGCTCGCCTGGATGTGGAGCGCCTTGCCGGCGACGAGGCCGACCGGCCCTTGCGGGGTGTATTGGAACGTCTTGCCGGCGACGGCGACCGCGTCAAGATACGCCTTCATCGCCGGCGGATACGAGAAATTCCACATCGGCGAGACGAACACGTATTTGTCTGCGGCGAGGAAGCCGTCGACCAGCTCGCCGAGGCGGAACAGCTTCCGTTGCGTCTCGGGCGCGAGGGCGTCGAACGGCTCGCCGGCGCGCAGCGCGTTCCAGCCCCGGAGGACGTCGGCGTCCAACAGGGGGACGTCCGCGCGGTATAAGTCGATCCGGGCGATGGGGTGCGACGGGTTCGCGGCGCGGTACGCGTCTAGGAAGCGTTCGCCCACGGCCGCGGAGAAAGACTCGTGCACATCCAGCGGATGCGCGTTAATATAGAGGAGTGTAGACATAGGTTTTCTCATCCTTCCGTAGATCTTTGTTTTGCATTACAACGCTGATCGTACGGCGTTGCGGGCGATCGAGGAAGGAGCGAGGTTATCGTAGAACCGCTGCTATAGAAGTCGGAAGACTAGTATAAAAAATAACAGTTTACAAAGGGGGCGCGCGGGATGGAGGGAAGGACGGCGGCGAGCGACGCGAAGCGAAGGGCGGAGCTGGGAGAATTTTTGCGAACGAGGCGGGAGCGGCTCGCGCCGGCGGAGGTCGGCTTGACCGCGGCGAAGGGCATGCGGCGGCGGGCGAAGGGGCTCCGCCGGGAGGAGGTGGCGGCGCTGGCCGGCATCTCCTTGCCGTGGTACACCTCGTTGGAGCAAGGGCGCGATATCCGCGTATCCGAGCAGGTCGTCGAGAGCCTTGCGCGGACGCTCCGGCTGAACGGGCAAGAGCGGATGCATCTGTACCTGCTGGCCGATCAGAAGCTGCCGGCGTCTTGGGGGCTCGCGGCGCCGTCCCCGGCGGAGCCGGCGATGCAGCTTATCCTCGATCGCTTGGACCCGTACCCGGCCTACGTCACGGACGCACGAATGAATGTAATCGCTTGGAACGCCGCTGCGGATCGATGGTTCGGGCCGTTCGAGGCGGAGGCGTCCGATCGGGAGCGAAACTGGCTGTGGCGGATGTTTCGGCATCCGCCGTATCGAGAGAGGTTCGAGCGATGGGAAGCCTCGGCGCATGCGGCGCTCTCGCGGTTCCGCTCGTTGTATGCGAGGCATCTCGAGGACGTCTGGTACGACAGCCTCGTTGAAGAGCTGTCCGCGGCGGACGCCGATTTTCGAAGATGGTGGGTTTCGCACGAGGTCATGTGTCTGCATCCGGATGCGGACGAAACGGCGGTCTCCGGGGACGGAAGGGAGCGTCTGCGCCCGCAGCTGCTGTTCCTCTCGCACGGGCAAGACCAAGTCGCCGTCGTCTATACGCCGGACGATCCCGCCGCTGCGAAGCGGGCGCAACCGGTCGAGGCGCCGCGCTCGGCCGACGACGGCGTATTAATACCGTAATGGGGGAGCAACGAAATGCGAAAGATTCATCTACTCGACATCGAGTTCGAATACGGCGGCCAGCGGCAGACCATCGTCCCGGCGCTGCTGGAAGACGAACGCGGTTCGATCTTGATCGACTGCGGCTATCCGGAATTCCTGCCCATGCTGGAAGCGGCGGCGGCGCGGAAGGGCATCCCGTTCTCGTCGATCGCCACGGTTGTCCTAACGCACCACGATATGGACCATATCGGTTCGTTAGCGGCGCTGCAGCGGGCGTACCCGCACATCGAGGTCGTTGCGCATGAACGGGAGAAGCCGTACCTCGAAGGAACGGCGAAGTCGCTCCGACTCGAGCAGGCCGAAGCGATGCTGGGCGCGATGCCGGACTCGGCGAGGCCGCAAGCGGAGCAATTCATCCGGCTGCTTCAATCGATCGAGCCGGCGCGCGTCGATCGGACGGTGGCGGACGGCGAGCGGCTGCCATGGTTCGGCGGCATGGAGATCGTCCCGACGCCCGGCCATATGCCCGGCCATATTTCCATCTATTTGCCCGCCGAGAAGACGCTGATCGCCGGAGATGCCGTCGTCGTCGAAGACGGGCGGCTGAACCTCGCGAATCCGCAGTTCGCGTTGGACATGGAGGAAGCCGTCCGCTCCGTGCGGAAATTGCTCGATTACGACATCGAACGGTTGATTTGCTATCACGGCGGGGAGCTGCGCGGCGGGATTAAGGAGGCGCTCCTGGACGTCTTGGAACGATACGAGGTCGGGTAAGCCGTCCGCCGCGCGGGTCATTCCGAACGGTGATGGGGGCAATACCGCCGCATGAGCTCGGCCGTCTCCGGATCGAGCGGGCGGCCGCGTTGTTCCAGCGCCCCGGCGACATGCTCCGTCCGGACCTCCGGCCAGTTTTGGCCGAATTTGAATTTGGCCGTCAGCTCCGCGACGACGATTTTGATCATCGCGACGGCCTTCAGTTCCTTGGCGTACTGCGGATGGTCCGGGGAGAACGGATCGTAGCCTCCCTCGGGCTGGAGCTTGCGCATGAACGCCTCGAAGGCGTCGGCCTTCTCCGCGATGTCTTCTACGACGACGGCCGTTCCCCGCGCGAACACCGACTTGAAGAACGCCGTCGCCGGACAAGCCAGCGCCGGATCGAGCCAATACGAAGGGATCAGCGCATATTCCTTCGCGACGGCGAACGTGACCCGTTCGTCGGCGCGGAGGTTTTTCATTTTCTGACCGGCTCTGGCGCCGTGCATGTAGAACGCTCCGTCCTTATAGACGAAGTTGAGCGGGGTCATGTGCGGATACCCGTCCTCCCCGATCGTGCCGAGAAACCCGAAGGACATCTCCGCTAGAAAACGTTCGATCTCCTCGGCTTCGCTTACGTCGAATTCTTTCCTTCGCATCCGTCGTCATCCTTTCCGGTTTCGATTGAAATTCATTGTACGGAATCGATTGACAGGCGGAAAGATCCAATTATGATGAAAGGAATTGGACCAATTTTAGGGGGCTTGCGGATGGAACTGCTTACGGCGTACGAGCGATTCGCGGCGGAGGGGCTGCCGAAGTATATGGCCCTCTACCGCGCGCTGCGGGAGGATGTGCTCGGCGGCCGGCTGCGCGCGGGCGATCGGCTGCCGTCGAGCCGCGCGTTGGCGGCGGCGTACGAGCTGTCGCGCGGCACGGTGAACGCGGCGTACGACCTGCTCGCCGCGGAAGGCTGCGTGACCGCCGGCGTCGGGCGCGGCACGTACGTCTGTTACGCCGCGGCGGAAGCGTTGCCGGACGAGGAGGCGCCTGCGGGCGCGCCGAACGGCGGGGCGGACGGGCCGAAGCTGTCCGCCTGGGGCGAGCGGGCGCTCGCGGCGG
This sequence comes from Paenibacillus sp., assembly GCF_035645235.1. Taxonomy (GTDB): domain Bacteria; phylum Bacillota; class Bacilli; order Paenibacillales; family YIM-B00363; genus Paenibacillus_AE. The sequence goes on along the minus strand of NZ_DASQMZ010000204.1, from coordinate 15,573 downwards.
AGGCGGCGCCGCGGGCGCCGCGGGGCCGGGCGGTCGACTTCTCGACCGGCGCGACGGATGCCGACGCGTTCCCGGCGGCGGAATGGCGCCGCGCCTGCTACGCGGCGGCGCGAGAGGCTGCGGCGGCGGGGACGAACGCCGCGCCGATCGACGCGCGGGGCTGCCTTCCCTTGCGCGAGGCGATCGCGCGCCATCTCGGGCGCACGCGCGGCATCGCGACGTCGGCGGAGCGCATCGTCGTCGCGAACGGCTCGATGCAGGCGCTCGCGCTGCTCGTCCAGCTGCTCGTCGACCCCGGCGATCCGGTCGTCATCGAGCGGCCGGGCTACAGCGGCATCCGCCGCGCGGTGCTTGCGGCGGGCGGCGCGCCGGTCGCCGCCGACGTCGACGAGCGCGGGCTCGTCCCCGCGCCGTGGCGGGCGCGGCTGCTCGTCGCGACGACGAACCGGCAATTCCCGACCGGCGCGGTGCTGCCGCTCGAGCGCCGACTCGCGCTGCTGCGCTGGGCCGCCGAAGCGGACGCGTGGATCGTCGAGGACGACTACGACAGCGAGTTCCGTCATGCCGGCCGGCCGGTCGAACCGTTGAAGTCGCTGGACGCGGCGGGTCGGGTCGTCTTCGTCGGCACGTTCTCGCGGACGATGTACACCCGGCTGCGAATCGGCTACGCAGTGCTGCCGGACGCGATCGCGCCGGCGTTCTTGGCCTTGAAGCGGCTGTACGAGCCCTATCCGTCCGGCGCGATGGAGCAGCTGGCGCTGGCCTCGTTCCTGAACGGCGGCGGCTATGAACGGCATCTGCGCCGCATGAAGCGCGTCTACAGCCGCAAGTATGAAACGCTGTACGCGGCCCTGCGCGAGAAGCTCGGCGGCGCGTTCGAGACGTGGCCGCAGGACGCGGGGCTGCACGTATACGCGCGCTGGACGGGAGACGCCGCATCGTATGCCGCGTTGATAGACGCCTGCGCGCGGCGGGGCGTGACGTGGGAGGACGTCTCGTACGAAGCGGACGGCGGGCGGCAGGTGTGCGCGGCCGCCTTCGGCTTCGCGGGGCTCGACGCGGAGGCGATGCTTCGGGGCGTCGAGACGATCGCAGCGGCTTGGCGGGAGCTCGCGGGCTCCGGCGAGCCTCGCTCGTAGCCGGTACTTACGTATAACTCTATTAATTCCTGGGCAACCTCTCTAGTATCATGATTTTTACTAGAGAGGGAGCACTTATCTATGATGCGATGGTTCGGTTGGTTGATCGGTCTGATTCTGGCGGCGGCGTGCGTCGCCGCGCTGGCGGGGTGGACGCCCGCCGCGTCGTCGGCACGCGCGGCTTCGGCGGCCGCCGTCGCGGACGTCGCGCGGCTCTCGGCGCTCGCAGACGGCGTGCTCGCCGAGGAGGGGCGGCTGTGGGTCGTCACGGCGCGAACGAACGACGGCTTGCTGCGCTGGAGCGGCGCGGACGCCGGCGAGGCGGCGCGGTGGATCGAACGGACGGCCGAGACGCTGCCGACCGGTTCGTCGGCGCTGTGGTTCGTGAACGCGCAAGGGCGGCTCGCGGCGGGCGTTGCGATCGCCGACGTGCCGGCTCGCGTCGCGGACGGCGCGGACGCGACGCTCGTCGAGACGTACGCGGATGGCGATACGTTCAGCTACGCCTACGACGCGCCGGCGTTCGGCGCGAGGCTCGGCGAGGGCGGCGGCGCGGTCTCGCTGCAGGCCGCGGCGCATCGGGATACGGAGAGCGGCGCTTGGCGCGTCACGCTCGGCACGCCGGTCGTGATGATGGAATATTAAGCAGAATTCCTGGCCGTTCGCGGTCAGGAATTTTTTTGAAAAGGGGCAGGAACGGATGTTCCCTATGTCGAACTCTTCCGTAGCAACTATGTGCGGACGGGGAGACATTTTCCGGGGAGGCTATTCATTGGGGAAGCGAGTGTTGGTGCTGATCGGTACGAATAAAGGCGTGTTCTATTACGAATCGAACGAAGAACGGATGCAGTGGAGTTTGAAGGGGCCGTTCTTGAGCGGCTGGGAGGCGTACAGCGTCTTCGGCGACTCGCGGCGGGGGCATCGGTTGTTCGCGGGCACGTCGCATGCTGCGTACGGCGCATCGATCCGGATATCCGACGATTTCGGGGAGAGCTGGACGCAGATCGAGGACGGACCTGCGTTCCCGCCGGAAAGCGGTTTCGCGCTGAATCGGATTTGGCAGATCGCGCCGGGGCACGCGGAAGAGCCGGAGACGTTGTTCGCGGGTACGGAGGAGGCGGGGCTGTTCGTCAGCCGGGACGGGGGCGCACACTGGCGGGAGCTCGACGGGCTGACGAAGCATCCGTCGCGGCCGGGTTGGTTCCCGGGCGCGGGCGGCATGTGCCTGCACACGATACTAGTCGACCCGCGGGACGCGCGCCGCATGTGGGTGGCGATGTCGGCGGTCGGCGTGTTTCGTTCCGAGGACGGCGGCGAGACGTGGCATCCGCGCAACGTCGGTCTGGCGCGCGTGCCGACGGGGCAGCCGTATGAGGAGGTCGGATACTGCATCCATAAGATGGTGATGGATCCGGCGAATCCAGATACGTTATATATGCAGGAGCACGGCGGCGTATTTCAATCGAACGACGGGGGCGACAGCTGGTTCCCGATCGAGGAAGGGCTCACGCTGCGCGGCGAGGATGCGCCGTTCGGCTTTCCGATCGCCGTCGCGCCGAACGGGGATTTGTTTTTGGCGCCGCTCGAGAGCAGCGAGCAGCGCACGATGCGCGACGGCAAGCTGTTGGTGTACGGCCGCGCCCGCGGGGACGAGGCATGGGCGCCGGTCGGCGACGTCGTGCCGGAGGAGCAGCGCCACGTCAGCGTACTGCGGGACGCGATGGTAGTCGACGGGCTGGACCCGTACGGGCTGTATTTCGGCACGACGTCCGGCGAGACGTTCTGCTCCGTCGACCGGGGACGTACGTGGACGCGGCTGCCGGGACAGCTGTCGCGTATCCTGTCGGTGAAGACGTGGGTTCTGGAGGCGTAGAGGGCGTGGCGGCGATCGAAGCGAGCGTGCCGATGCTGCTGAGCGACTGCACCGGAGGACGGACGCGCTTTCCGCTCGAGGCGGCGACGCTCGAGGACGCGCTGCGTGCACTGGTCGAGACGTATCCGCTGCTTCGTCGGCATTTATTTACGGAGCAGGGGGACGTGCGGAAGCATGTGCTCATCTTCTGGAACGATGATAATATAGAGTGGTTAGAGCGGCTCGACGTCCCGCTGCGAGCGGGCGATCGGCTGCGCGTGCTGCAGGCTGTCTCCGGCGGGTAAGTCGATGATCCCGCCGGTCGGAGGCTGGGCGGGCGGTTGCGGCTTCGTCGGCGGCAGGATGCTGCGCGGCCCCCAGCGGTCGGCGGCGTCCCCCAGGATGCGAAGGAGGTGGAGTCGGTGGCGGATCCGAACATGGAACGATATTCTCGGCAGATGCGGTTCGCGCCGATCGGCGCGCGAGGGCAAGCACGGCTCGGCGCATCCGGCGTCCTGATCGTCGGCATGGGCGCGCTCGGCGCGGTGCTGGCAAGCCATATGACGCGCGCCGGCGTCGGGTTGGTGCGGTTCGCGGATCGGGATTACGTAGAGAAGAGCAATCTGCAGCGGCAGATGTTATATGACGAGGACGATGCGGCCTCGGGCTTGCCGAAGGCGATCGCCGCCGAGCGGAAGCTGGCGCGCGTCAATTCCGAAGTGCGGCTGGAGCCGGTCGTGGCGGACGTGACGGCGGCGAACGTGGAGGCGCTGATGGAAGGCGTCGACGTCGTATTGGACGGAACGGATAATTTCCGTACCCGGTTGCTGTTGAACGACGCTTGTTTTCGGCACGGCGTGCCGTTCGTTTATGGCGGCGCGGTCAGCTCGCAGGGCATGACGGCGACGTTCGTGCCGGGCGAGACGTCTTGTCTGCGCTGCTTGATCGGTTCGGAACCGGACGGCGCCGGGCAAACCTGCGATACGATCGGCGTCGTGTCGCCGATCGTCGACATCGTCGCCTCGTTCCAGGCGGTCGAGGCGCTGAAGCTGCTCGTCGGCGATGCAGAATCGCGCAGGCGGTCGCTGCTGTCGCTCGAGCTTTGGCGGCATCAGCTGTTCGAGATGCGGCTGGCGCCGCCGAAGGCTTCGTGCCCGACATGCGGCGAGGCGCCGACGTTTCCGTCGCTCGAGATCGAGGCCGACGACGCTACGACGCTATGCGGCCGCGAGACGGTGCAAATCCGCGCGCCGCGCCCGTTCGAGCTCGACCGACTCGAGGCGCGGCTATCGGCGGTGTGCCCCGCCGTGGAGCGCAACCCGTTCCTGCTGCGGGCGACGCTGCCGGAGGGAGAGCGGCTTGTGCTGTTCCCGGACGGCCGCGCGCTGGTGCAGGGGACGGAAGATATCGGCCGGGCGAAAAGTCTGTTCGACCGATATATCGGCGGATAGCCCGGCGAGGGAAGAAAAGTGTCGGCAGCGGCGTAGAACAATCTACGTCGCTGCCTTTTTACGTTAGGAAACGGGGGTAGTTAGCGGAGAACTCCGGTAAATGCGGCGATATAGGCGGGTTTTGGGGGTAGTTAGCGGAGAACTCCGGTAAATGCGGCGGTTTGGGCGGGATCCGGGGGTAGTTAGCGGAGAACTCCGGTAAATGCGGCGGTATGGGCGGGATTTGGGGGAAGTTAGCGGAGAACTCCGGTAAATGCGGCGGTATGGGCGGGATTTGGGGTTAGTTAGCGGAGAACTCCGGTACGTGCGGAGGTAGGGGCCGGAAAGGCAGAGCGGAGATGCGGCGAAAGCGCAGGTGGGGCCGCGAAGGAGCAGCGGTCAGGGGCGCCGGGCCAGCCGGGACAGGCTGCGCAAATTCCGTTTGCCACGGTGAAAGCGCTGTAGTATATTCATAATACAACTTAGATCTAAGTTATATGCGAGGAGATGAGAGGATGTCACGCGAAGTCGTGCGCGCTACGTATTGGATCGAGACACCGCATGAATTGCAGCGCGCCGCCGAAGTCATGGCGGGCGAGCAGTCGACAGGGACGTTCATCGCCGTGCCGGGGGAGACCGCCGAGGTGAAGGAACGCAGCGCGGCACGGGTCGTCGCCGTCGAGGCGCTGGAAGAGGCGGAGGCGCCGTCGCTGCCGGGCTCGAAGCCGCCGAGCGGCCATGACGGCAAATACCGGCGGGGGAAGGTCGTGCTCGAGTTCCCGTATCACAACATCGGTCCGTCGATCCCGAACTTGATGGCGACCGTGGCGGGGAACCTGTACGAGCTGCAGGAATTTTCGGGGCTGCGGCTGACCGGCCTGGAGCTGCCCGAGCCGTTCGCGAAGGCGTACGCGGGGCCGCGGTTCGGCGTGGAAGGAACGCGGCGGCTCGCCGGCGTGTACGATCGGCCGATTATCGGCACGATCGTAAAGCCGAGCATCGGGCTGACGATCGACGAGCTTCGGGCGACGGTGCGGACGCTCGCGGAAGCGGGGCTCGACTTCATTAAAGACGACGAGCTCAACGCTTCGCCGCTGTTCGCGCCGCTCGAGGAGAAGGTGAAAGCGGTCATGGAGGAGATCGAACGCGTCGCCGACCGCACCGGGAAGAAGACGATGTACGCCTTCAACATCACGGGCGATATCGACGAGCTGCGGCGCAATCACGACTTGGTTTACAACGCCGGGGGTACTTGCGTGATGGTCGGCATCCAAAGCGTCGGCCTGGCGGGCCTCGCATACTTAAGCAAATATACGCAGCTGCCGATTCACGGACATCGGAACCAATGGGGCATGATGACGCGCTGCCCGGCGCTCGGCATCGAATTTACGGCGTACCAGCAGCTTTGCCGGTTGGCCGGCGCCGACCACCTGCACGTGAACGCGCTGAACAGCAAGTTTTACGAAAGCAACGAATCGGTCATCCGTTCCGTGCAGGCGATTCGGACGCCGCTCTTCGGGGGCAACGAGGCGATGCCCGTGCTGTCCTCGGGGCAATCGGCGGCGACGGCGGCGGAGACGTACGAGAAGTTGGGGACGTACGATCTGTTGAACGTGGCGGGCGGGGGCATTTTGGCGCATCCGAGCGGTCCCGAGGCCGGGGTGCGCAGCATGATTCAAGCATGGGAGGCGGCGATCGGCGGCATTCCGGCGGAGACGTACGCGGAGACGCATCCCGAGCTCGGCGAGGCGCTGCGAACGTTCGCCCGATAAGGGCCGACCTTCGGCGGCGCGGCGGCGAAACACCGGCGAAGCACCGTCGTGGCGGCGGGGAAGGAGAGAGCGCATGAACAACGAAAGCAACGGCGGTGCGGCCGATATTTTGATTTCATTTTACGGAGACGATTTTACCGGGTCGACCGATGCGATGGAGGCGCTGGCGCTGAACGGCGTAAAGACGGTGCTCTTCCTGGTGGCGCCGACGCGGGAGCTGCTCGAGCGCCGTTTCGCAGGCGTGCGCGCCTTCGGGATCGCCGGCGTGAGCCGCGCGATGGCGACGGACGAGATGGAGCGCGAGCTGCGCCCGATCTTCGCGGCGCTGCGCGCGATGCCGTCGTCCGTCGTCCACTATAAAATTTGCTCGACGTTCGACTCGTCGCCGGCGGTCGGCAGTATCGGCCGGGCGATCGACGTCGGCGCCGAGACGTTCGACAATCAACCTACGGTGCCTCTGCTGGTCGGCGCGCCGTCGCTGCGGCGGTACACGCTGTTCGGCAACCACTTCGCCGGCGTCGGCGCGCAGACGTTCCGGCTCGACCGCCACCCGACGATGTCCCGCCATCCGGTCACGCCGATGGACGAGGCGGATCTCAGGCTTCATCTCTCGAAGCAAACCGAAAAGTCGATCGGTCTGATGAACATTTTGGACTTGTCGGGGGACGAAGAAGAGGTGAAGCGGCGGTGGAGCGCCAATTTGGAAGCGTTTCCCGGCGTCATGCTGTTCGACGCGCTCGACGAGCCGCGGCTCGAACGAGTCGGCGCGATCCTCTGGGAGGAATCGAACGAGAACGGCATGCGCTTCGTCGTCGGATCCTCCGGCGTCGAGTACGCGCTGGCGGCGCATTGGCGCACGCTCGGCCTCGCGGACCCCGAAGCCGCGCTGCTCGCGCCGAGAGGGCCGGTCGACCGGCTGCTCGCGGTATCGGGCAGCTGTTCGCCGGTCACCGAGAGCCAAATCCGGCACGCCCTCGCGCACGGCTTCGTCGGCATCCCGGTCGATACGACGCGAATGCTCGACGAGAGCGAGGCGGAGCGGCTGCAGGCGGAGCTGGCGGCGCAAGCGTCGAACGTGCTGAAGGACGGCGGAAGCCCGCTGCTCTATACGGCGATCGGTCCGGAGGACGCGGCGATCGCCGCCATGAAGCGAAAGCTCGAGGAGCTCGGCCTGCCCGCGTTCGACACGTCCCGCCTCATCGGCGCGCGGCTCGGCAAGCTGACGAAGCTTATCGTCCAGGAGCACCGGCTGTCCCGCTTCGCGATCGCGGGAGGCGATACGTCCGGCTTCGTCACTCGCGAGCTCGGCATCTACGCGCTGGAAGCGATCATGCCGATCGCGCCGGGCGGCCCGCTCTGCCGCAGCTACGCCGACGATCCCGCCTTCGACGGCCTCGAGCTCGTCCTCAAGGGCGGCCAGGTCGGGAAGGAAGATTTCTTCGCGAAGGTTCGGGAGGGCAAGTAAATCCTAAAAACAATTAAGGGAGAGATGCTGCAATGCAAACGCTCGCATTAATCGGCGCAGGCGGCAAGATGGGCTGCCGCATTACGGATAACCTAAAGGACGGCCCGTACGAGATGAAGTACGTGGAGGTCGGCGCGCGCGGCCTGGAAAACTTGAACCAACGCGGCCTCTCCGCGACGCCGGAAGACGAAGCGGTCGCGGCGGCGGACGTCGTCATTTTGGCGGTGCCGGACGTCGCGATCGGCGCCGTGTCGGCCGGCATCGTGCCGAAGCTGAAGCCGAACGCGGCCCTGATTTTGCTCGACCCGGCCGCCGCGCACATGGGGGAGCTGCCGGAGCGAGCGGACATTACGTATTTTATCGCGCATCCGTGCCATCCGCCGGTGTTCAACGACGAGACCGACCCGGAGGCCCGCCGCGACTTCTTCGGCGGCGTCAAGGCGAAGCAGGCGGTCGTCTGCGCGCTCATGCAAGGACCGGAGGAGCATTACGCCGTCTGCGAGGACATCGTGAAGCGGATGTACGCGCCGGTGATGCGGTCGCACCGGATGACGGTCGAGCAGATGGCCATTCTCGAGCCGACGATGGCGGAGACGATCGGCGCGTCGGTCGCCATGTTCCTCAAGCAGGCGATGGACGAAGCGGTAAAGCGGGGCGTGCCGGCCGAAGCGGCGCGGGACTTCATGCTCGGCCACATCAACATCGAGCTGGCGATCGCGTTCGGCGAAGCGGGGAACCCGTTCTCCGACGCATGCCTCGTCGCGATGGAATACGGTCGGAAGCGCTGGCTGAAAGAAGGCTGGGAGTCGCTGTTCGAGCCGGACAGCGTCCGCGACCAGATCGACGTTATGCTGCATCCGGAGAAGCTGAAGGGGATGGAGTAACATTTTCCAAATTTGAAAAGGGGTGACCGTTCGTGATCATCGACGTACACGCTCACTTAGGCATGGACCGCGTCTTCGACGAGCCGTTCACGGAAGAGGAGCAATGGGAGAAGATCAAGCAGTTCGGCGTGGACTTCACGATTTTGCAGCCCGCGCTCGTGCATACGCTCGAAGAGGTGCGCGAGCAACACGACGCGATCGCCGCGCTGTGCGCGAAGCACAAGACCGTGTTCGCCGGCATGGCGAATCCGAACCCGCACTTGAAGGACGCCGATTACGAGGGCGAGGTGCGCCGGTGCATCGAAGAGCTCGGCTTCGTCGGCATTAAAATTCATACGTCCGCGCACGGCGTCAATCCGATGAGCCGGGACGGCATGCGCGTGTTCGAGCTGGCCGGGAAGCTCGGCGTGCCCGTCATGGTCCACACCGGCGCGGGCATTCCGTTCGCGAATCCGAGCCACCTGATCCCGGCGGCGCAGACGTTCCCGCACGTGAAGATCGTCATCGCGCATTGCGGCATGATGGTGCTCGCGGGGGAGACGTATTTGGCGATGAAGCAGTACGACAACCTGTACGCGGACATTACGTGGACGGGCGGCTTCCTGCTGCGGCATTGGGCGCAAGAGCTGGGCGCGCATCGCTTCCTATTCGGCACCGACCATGCGGACAATTGCGGCACGGAGCTGGCGAAGGTGCGTACGAGCGGCCTGACGCAGGAGGAGCAGGATTGGATTTTGTATAAATCCGCATTGAACGTTTATCAACTGCCGATCGAGGCGAAGGCGTAAGGAGGCCGGGAAGCACATGTGGAAGGTCGGATTGGTCGGTACCGGGTACTGGTCGGTGCACCATCTGAACGCGTGGAAGCAGATAGAGGGCGTGCAGGTGACGGCGCTGTGCAACCGAAGCCGAGAGAAGCTGGAGCGGCGCGCCAAGGAATTCGATATTCCGGATTCGGCGTTGTACGCGAGCCTCGAGGAGATGTGCGCGCGGGAGGACATCGATATCGTCGACATCGTGACCGGGCCGGAGACGCATCTGGCGTTCGTCGAGACGGCGGCGAAGGCGGGCAAGCACATCATGTGCCAGAAGCCGTTCGCGGCGACGCTCGACGTGGCGAAGGCGATGGTGCGCATCGCGGAGGAGCGCGGGGTGCGTCTGATGGTGACGGAAAATTGGCGTTGGCTGCAGCCGAATCAAATCATCAAGAAGGCGATCGACGACGGGCTGCTCGGCAGGCTGTATAATGCCCGTTACGTCCACACGGACTACTATACGCCGCGCATGGCGCCGGGCGTCGAGCTGCCGCAGCCGTTCTTCCGGGAGATGCCGCGGCTGCTGTTCTACGAGATGGGCGCGCATTGGTTCGACACGGTGCGCTTCCTCTTCGGCGAGCCGAAGCGGCTGTACGCCGAGCTGCAGCGGGTGAGCCCGCACATCGCCGGCGAGGACTCCGGCGTCGTGACGCTCGGCTACGACGACAACTTCTTCGCCGTGCTGGACATGAGCTGGGCGACGCGCCGGGAGCTCGAGGGCAAGCCGCCGGAGCAGGTCGGGCCGATGCACCGGGAGCAGATGACGATCGAGGGCGAGAAGGGCACGATCAAGCTGTATATGAACGGGAGAGTGTCGTTCATCGACGCGGCCGGCGTCGAGTCGACGCTCGAGGCGCACACGGAGCTGGATCACGCGGAGAGCCACTGCCGACTGCAGGGCCACTTTATCGATTGCTTGAACCGCGGCGCGCCGTTCCAGACGAGAGGAGAGGACAATTTGAAAACGCTGGAGCTGATCTTCGCGACGTACGAGAGCGCGGCGACGCACGACGTCATCCGCTTCCCGCGGAGCGGCTCCTAGAACGGCGATCTAGATCGTAGGCGTTCCGCGGCAAGCGTGGTACACTAGAGCCATACCCACCCCACTGAGAAGGAATGAAACCGGTGAACGAATTTACGACCTCGAAGCCGACCCTGCTCCTCAAGGAACAGGCGTATCGCGACATTCGCGAAGCCATCCTGAACGAGACGTTCCGGCCGGGCGAATTTCTATCGGAGAAGCGGCTGATCGATCGGCTCGGCATGAGCAAGACGCCGATCAAAGCCGCGCTGGAGCGGCTCGAATCCGAAGGGTTCGTGCAGGTGTCTCCGAAGCAAGGCATCGTCGTGAAGGAAATTTCCGTCGACAAGGTGCGGGATCTGTTCGAGCTGCGCACGGCGCTGGAGCTGTTCGTCTGCGAGTCGATCGCGGGTCGGCTGCGGAAGGACCAGATCGCGGAGCTCGAGGCGAACTTGGCGGAGCAGCGTCGCGCGGCCGACGACGAGGACGAGGCGGCCTTCACCCGGGCGGACGCGGCGTATCATATCTTATTAAGCCGTTTTTCCGGCAACCAAGAAATTCATCAGATTATGATTATGAATCAGGCGCATCTGTACCGCTCGGCGCTCCGCGTCATTAAGCGGGTGCCGAATCGGATGCGCACGTCGTACGAAGATCACGAAAGCATCGCGGAGGCGCTCGTGCGCGGCGAGACGGAGCGCGCCAAGTCGCTCATGCGGGAGCATCTGGTTTTCGGCCAAAGCATCTCGACCACGTAAAGCAACGCAAGCCGTCAGACGGATTCCGAGCCGTCGGCGGCTTTTTCTTTTGTCGTTCGCCGGCGCGGGACGAGTTTTACGAAACGATGATCGGCGCGTTCGCGGACGAAGAGGGCGACGTACACATTTCGCCGGGCGATCTGACGAATTTCGATGTCGAGTGCGTTTGGGCTTGACGCGGAAGGCGCTAGGCTTCCGCCGCGGCGGCGGACGAGACGTTCGCGGCGGCGGGCATTCGCGGCTTCGCGATGCGGCGCACGAGCGCGTACTGCGCGCCGCCGGAGACGGCGAGCAGGGCGGCGATGACCGAGAACGCGAACGCGCCGCCGAACCGTTCGAACACGACGCCGAAGGCGATCGGGCCGAGGCCGCGCGCCAGCTGCCAATTCATGCTGTATACCGAGAAGTATCGGCCGCGCATATGCTCCGGGGCGATCAGGGAAACCGCCTTCTGCAGGTGGGGGCCGCTCAGCATCTCGCCGAACGAGAACAGCAGCTCGGCGAGGAGCAGCAGCGCGAACCATGGCGCGAAGCCGTAGCCGAGGGCGACGGCGGCGAGGAGGCCGTAAGAAAGCAGCACGACGCGGTGCGTCGCCCAATGCTCCGTTCGGCGCGCGACCGGAATTTGCAGCAGCATGACCGTCAGGCCGTTCAAGCTCAGCATCGTGGTCAGGATGAGCGTGTAGTCGTCCGCGAACGTCGACTGCAGGTGAAGCGGGAGCACCGTCTCGACCTGCGCGTACAGCAGGCCGATCGGCAGCGCCAGACCGGTCAGCGCGAAGAGCAGCCCGTGGCCGCGAAGCCCGAGGCGCTCCGCCGGAGCGGCGGCGGGCGGTCCCGCGGCCCCGCGCTCCCCGTCCGGCGCGCCGCCGGGGATCGGCTTCGGCAGCGTCTCCGGAATGTAGCGCAGCACGAGCAGCAGGTAAGCGGCGAACGTGACGGCGGACAGCGCGAAGACGACCTTCGGCTGCCAAGTAAAGACGAGCAGGCCGAGCATGGGGCCGAAGGCGGCCCCGACGTTCAGCGCCGCATGGAGCGCGGCGAATACTTCGGCGCGGCGGTCGGGCTCGACGATATCGGCGACCTGCGCGTTCGCCGCCGGGAAGAAGAGGCTCATCCCGACGCCGTTCAGCACCGAAAACAGCGCGAAATGCCACAGCTCCTCCGCGAAGACGAAGCCGGCCATCGCCGCCATATTGACGACGAGCGCGCCGGCCATGAGCGGCTTGCGGCCGTACCGATCGGCGAGTCCGCCGCCCCATAGCCCCACCAGCATCGAGCTGAGCGGCTGCAAGCCGACGATGAGCATCGGCAGCAGCACCGAGCCTTCCAGCTTGTCGTACAAGTACAGCACCATGAACGGGCGAATCATAAAGTTCGCCACGGTCGTCAGCGCCGTGCCGATCAGCCGAATCCAAATCGCCCGATCGTACCGTCCGGCCATGTTCCCCCACCACGTCGTTCGCATGTCGCTTCCACCACTCCGCGTTCTCTTGTCTCTCGTCTCGTATGCTCATTATAGCGGCGTACCGGAAAACAAAAAGAGACATTTGCGCGACGGCGATTTCCCCTTTTCCGCAAACTTCCTTACAACCCCTGTACGAGCGCGATGACGAGCGTGACGGTGAAGATGCTGAATACGGTCGAAGCGAAGACGGTCTGCGAGGCGAAGTCGGGCTCGTTGTCGAATTCGACGGCGAGCAGCACGCTGCTGAGCGACGTCGGAACGGCGCAAGAGAGGACGAGCGCCTGCGCGAGCAAGCCCTCGTACCCGAGCAGCCAGACGACCAAGAAACCGAGCGCCGGCGAAACGAGCAGCCGAAGGCCGTTCGAGAGAAACAGCAGATCGAGCTTGCCGAGGCTCCACTTCATGTTGCCGAGCTGCGTTCCGAGCGTGAGCAGCGCGGTCGCGATGAACGCCTGCGCGATATACTCGAGCGGCGTATAGATCGGCTGCGGGATCGGCACGGCGAAGCCCTTGAGCAGCAGGGCGATCGGAACGACGTAAATGGCCGGGAACGTGAAGACGACCTTGAGCGCCTCGCTCATGCTCATGCGCTGCGCGTTGATCGTATAGATGCCTAATGTGCTGGGCAGAAGGCTTTGGATGACCATGATGATGAGCTGAATCGACATCGTGAACGGGTTGCCCGCGAAGACGAGCTGATTGAGCGGAATGGCGAAATTCGCGCTATTGTAGAAGATGACGCTGTTGCGCATCGCCGTCGGCATGCCGCCCTTCAGCCGCCGCAGCCGGATGAACAGCTCGACGACGGCGAGCAGCGACGTATAAAACACGACGAAAAACAGCAGCACTTGGAACGCGATATGGGCCGTGAACGTAGATTCGTAGAGTAAGGTAAAGAGAATGGCCGGCGAGAAGAAATAGAAGTTGAGCTTCGATAACGTCCGGATGTCGAGCCGGAACGCGCGCTGCAGCGCGACCCCGAGCCCGATCATGATCGACAGCGGAATGACGTTGTGGAGCAGAATATGCGTAAATACGGTCATCGGCGGTTCCCACCTTGTTGAGGTTTTTCTAGCGAACGTACGCGCGCAAACTTGTGCCATTATACCATGTCCGAGCGGGCCTGCGGCGCCGAAATGCGGAAGTCGGACGGAAGATATTATGATATAATGCCGCTGATGAGAGGATTTGGAAAACGGGGAGGAACACGAGGATGACGATGTTTCAGGTGTTGGTTTCGCCGGCGGCGGCGTTCGAGCGGCTGCGGGGGAAGGGCGGCTGGGTGGTTGCGCTCGTCGCCGTCACGCTGGCGACCGCGGCCGTGGCGCATTTCCAATGGCCGCTGATCGAGCGGGAGATGATGGCGCAGTTCGAGCGGTCCGGCGGCATTCCGGAGGGGGAGCTGTCGATCGTCGTTAATATCGCGAAGTACACGGCTTTGGTCACGTCGCTCGTCATGCCGGCGTTCCTCATGTTTTTTATCGGGCTGCTGCTGTACCTGATGAATTTGATCGTTCGCGGCGAGGGCACCTATATGCAAATGTCGAAGGTTGCGCTGTACGGCATGATTCCGGGGTTGCTCGGCGGCTTGCTGACGGCGGCGCTCGCGACGGGTCTCGGCGCGGAACGGTTGACCGACGTGACGCTGACGGCCGGCGCTTTCTTCGCGGAGAAGTCGGGTTTCCTCTTCACGCTCGCCTCGGCCGTGCTGAATCCGTTCGCGCTGTGGGGCTTGGCCGTCACGGTCGTCGGCGCCGCGGTCATGTCGCGCCGGCCGGTTCGATCGGTCGCGCCGTGGATCGTCGGGGCGTGGCTGCTCGTCTCGCTCGGCTCGTCCTTATCCGCCCTCCTGCCTACGGCTCCTGGACCGATGTAAATCGAATTTTCCGAAGGGGAAAGGTTGTTTTTCATGCGTAAGAAGTGGGTGTGGCTGCTTGCGCTCGTCCTCGTCGTCGGCGGGCTCGCGGCGGTGAACGTCGCGCGGTTCGGGGCGAGCCGGACGGTCGCGACGGCGACGGCGGCGTCAGGCGTCATCTCGGAATCGGTGTTCGCGAACGGCCGGTTCGAGGCGTGGTCGGAGCGCACGATCTTCGCGGAGCGCTCGGGACGCATCGCCGCGGTGCACGCGCGCGTCGGAGATGCCGTGCGTCCGGGCGACCCGTTGATGACGTACAACACGAGCGAATGGGGGCGTCAGCTCGAAGAGGAGCGCGATCGGCTCACGATCGCGCTTCTGGAGCGGGAGGCGGAGCGGGCGCGCCATTTCGAGGCGGTGCGCGGGCAGAGCGACCCCGCGGAAGCGGAGAAGATCGTAGAGGCGGAGGAACGCGCGCAGCGGCTGCACGAGGTGCGCGTCGCCTCGCTCACGCGCAGCGTCGAGCGGCTTGCGCAGTACATCCGCGAGGATGACGTGCTCTCCGGCTGGAGCGGCGTCGTGACGGCTTCGGCGCTGGAGGAAGGATCGCGCGTGACGGAGGGAATGGAGGCGTTCCGCCTCGCGGACGTGTCGCGTCTCGTCGTGCGGGCGTCGCTCGGCGAGCTGGACGCGGGCAAGGTGCGGCCGGGCATGCGCGCCGTCGTGACGGGCGACGCGTTCGAGGGTTCGTACGAGGGCGAGCTGACGTACGTCGCGCCGGTCGCGAGACCGGCGGGGGCGGACGGCCTCGATACCGCGGTCGAAATCAAAGTCGAGCTGCCGCCGGGCGCCGTGCCGCCGGACGCGGCGAAGCCGGGGTACGCCGCGACGCTGGAGTTCCGAATCGACGGCGAGGCGCGGACGCTCGCGCCGGTCGACGCGGTGCAGTATGACGGGGCGGACGCGTACGTATTCCGAATCGCGGACGGCGTCGCGACGCGCGCCTTCGTGACGGTCGGGCGGGACGACGGGGAGCGGATCGAAATTTTGAGCGGGCTGGAAGCGGGCGACGCGTTCGTTTACCCGGTGCCGGAAGATTTGCGCGAGGGCGACG
>NZ_DASQMZ010000203.1:0-17780 GCF_035645235.1 Paenibacillus sp. | reverse complement strand
GAATTGACAAACGCTTCCCCGCATGGATAAAATAAATGAGGATTGACAGGGGTAACGGCGAATGGATAAGAAAGGCAAAGGCGACAACCCTTGGCGCGCGGCCGCGTTGGTCGGCGCGATGGGGGCGGACGTAGCGGTTTGCGTCACCCTCGGCTATTTCCTGGGACGATGGCTCGGCGGCTCGCAAGGGTGGGTCGCGTTCGGCACGCTCGCGGGACTGGCCGTCGGCATTCTCACTTGCGTCTTGCTGGTGAAACGCTTACTGGAGGCTTCCGATGGTTGATCTGATAAACCGGGCCGTTCGAACCGCGCTTTTTTTTATGTCCGCGCTGCTCTTGGCTTGGGCCGTCGTGCCGGAAGGCCGGGCGGTCGCGGCCGGACTCGCGCTGGGCGTCGCGGCGAGCGTCGTGAATGCGCTTCTCTTGCGCAGACGCGTCGAAGCGTTGGCGAAGCTCGCGGCGGAAGGCCGCGCCGGGCGGGCAGGGCTCGGCATGGGTCCCCGCATCGCCACCGTGCTGCTCGCGGCGATGATCGCGTACCGGTACCCCGACGTATTCGCTTTACCCGCGACGTTGGCAGCTTGCTTTTTTGTCCAAATAGCGGTTTTTTTTACAGCGATTGCACAGAATAATCATCGATCCGATGGAAAGGGGTGAAGCACAGTATGCACTTATTTCCGGTTGTTGAAATCGCGGGATTGCCGTTCGACCTGTCGTCGATTCTCGCCATCGTCGTATCGGCGTTGATCGTATTCGTCTTGGCTAGAGCGGCGGTAGGCAATCTCTCGGTGACGAATCCGTCCAAGATGCAAAATTTCATGGAGTGGGTCATCGAATTCGTACACAATACCGTGGCCAGCACGATGCCGCTCGAGAAAGCGAAACGCTACATATCGCTCGGGATGACGCTCATTATGTTCATCTTTATCTCGAACCTGCTCGGTCTGCCGTTCGGTATCGTATGGGCGGTGCCGGAAGATCATCACGGCCCGGTCACGTTGTTCGGGTTGGAGCTCCTTTCGAAGGAAGCCGTCGAGGCGGCGCACGCCGCGCACGAGCATCTGGCGTTCGCGTTTTGGAAATCGCCGACGGCGGACATTGCCGTAACGGCAGGCCTTGCGATCACCGTGATTTTCTTGGTCCACTTCTTGGGTCTCAAGGACAACACGAAGCATTACCTGAAACACTATTTCGAGCCGTTCCCGATTTTCTTCCCGCTGAACATTTTGAAGGAGCTCGCGAAGCCGCTCACGCTGGCGCTGCGTCTCTACGCGAATATTTTCGCGGGCGAGGTGTTGATTTCCACGATTCTCATGATGGGCTGGATCGGCATTCCGCTGATGGCGGCATGGCAAGGCTTCAGTATTTTCGTCGGCGCGATTCAAGCGTTCCTGTTCACGATTTTGACGATGGTGTACATTTCGCAAGCAACGGTGCACGACGAGAGCGCACACTAACGGCGCTGTCGTAACATAACAACTCATTGAACCCATTTAAGGAGGATTTTCACTCATGGAATTTTTGGCAGCTGCATTGGCAATCGGTTTGGGCGCGCTCGGCGCAGGTATCGGTAACGGTTTGATCGTCAGCAAGACGGTAGAAGGCATCGCGCGCCAGCCGGAGCTTCGCGGCACGCTTCAGACGACGATGTTTATCGGCGTCGGTATCGTCGAGGTCGTTCCGATCATCGGCGTCGTCGTCGGCTTCCTGATGTTCTTCGGAGCGTAAGCCGCTCATAAGTCGCGTACAGGCGCGGAGGCTTCTGCCCTCCACGCCTTCCGTTTGGAATCAGCCCGTTGCGGCTGTCGGGAAGGACTCGTAGAAAGGAGTGTCGGCTTTGGAATTTGTATGGACGTCAACCGTCATTACGATTATTGCGTTCGCGTTGTTGTATTGGCTGTTGAACAAATACGCGTTCGGTCCTTTGTTTAACATCATGGAGCAGCGCAAGCGTCTCGTCGTCGGCGAGCTCGAGCAGGCGGAGACGAACCGGAAAGAGAGCGCGGCGCTTCTCGAAGAGCAGCGCAAGGCGATCGAACAAGCCCGCAAGGAAGCGCAAGACATTGTGGAGCAAACTCGCAAGGTCAGCGCGAAGACGGCGGAAGACTTGATCGAGGCGGCCAAGAACGAAGCGATTCGCTTGAAGGAAGCCGCGCAGCAGGATATCGTCAGCGAGAAAAACCAAGCGATCGCCGAGCTTCGCAAGCAAGTCGGCGAGATGTCCGTCAAGATCGCTTCGAAGATTATCGAGAAGGAAGTCGACGCGGCGTCGCAGGAAGCATTGATCGATAAGTACCTGAAAGAGGTAGGAAGCCGATGAGCGCCATGGCGGTAGCGGCGAAGCGGTACGCGAAGGCGCTGTTCGCCGTCGCGAAGGAGAAGGGCGCGGTCGAAGAAACCGGCGCTCAGCTCGAAGCGGTAGCGGCGTCGCTCGGCGATGCCGACGTCCGCGCGTTCTTCGAGCACCCGAACATTAGCGCGGAAGCGAAAGTGAACGCGCTGCAATCCGCCGTAGGCGGACAAGTTTCCGACTACGTGGCGAACACGCTCAAGCTGCTCGTCGAACGCGGCCGCAGCGCTGCGATCGGCGCCGTAGCATCGGCGTACCGAGCGATCGCGGACGAGGCGCTCGGCCGCGCGCAGGCGAAAGTCACGTCGGCGTTCGCGCTGACGCCTGAACAAGAACAAGACATCGCGGCGAAGTTCGGCGCGCTGACGGGCAAGCAGGTAACCGTCGAAACGAAGGTGGACGCATCGCTTCTGGGCGGCATCCGCGTTCGCATCGGCGATACGCTGTACGACGGCAGCTTGTCGACGCAGCTGTACGAGATCGAGAAATCGTTTAATAACGCACGATAGGGGTGAACGTTCGTTGAGTATCAGACCCGAAGAAATCAGCACGCTCATTAAGCAGCAGATTGAACAATATCAATCCGAAGCTCACGTCGCGGAAGTCGGCACCGTCATCCAGATCGGCGACGGCGTCGCGCGCGCCCACGGGCTTTCGAACGTTATGGCCGGGGAGCTCCTCGAATTCGAGAACGGCACCGTAGGCTACGCTTTGAACCTGGAAGAAGATAATGTCGGTATCGTTATCTTAGGACAATACCACGACATCAAAGAAGGCCAGCAAGTGAAGCGCACGGGCCGCATCATGCAGGTGCCGGTCGGCGAAGCGCTGCTCGGCCGCGTCGTCAACCCGCTCGGCCAGCCGCTCGACGGCAAGGGCCCGATCGAAACGACGGAAATGCGAAACGTCGAATCCCCTGCGCCGGGCGTTATCGACCGGAAGTCGGTACATGAGCCGATGCAGACGGGCATCAAGGCGATCGACTCGATGATCCCGATCGGCCGCGGCCAGCGCGAGCTCATCATCGGCGACCGCCAGACGGGCAAGACGTCGATCGCGATCGACACGATCTTGAACCAGAAGGGCACCGGCGTCATTTGTATCTACGTCGCGATCGGCCAGAAGCAATCCACGGTCGCTCAAGTCGTCGAGACGCTCCGTCGTCACAATGCGATGGACTACTCGATCGTCGTGAACGCAGGCGCGTCCGAGCCGGCTCCGCTCCTTTGGCTAGCGCCGTATGCGGGCGTATCGATGGGCGAGTACTTCATGTACAAAGGCCAGCACGTCCTGATCATCTACGACGACTTGACGAAGCAAGCCGCGGCGTACCGCGAGCTTTCCTTGCTGCTCCGCCGTCCTCCGGGCCGCGAAGCGTATCCGGGCGACGTCTTCTATCTGCACTCCCGTCTGCTCGAGCGCGCGGCGAAGCTGTCCGACGAGCTGGGCGCAGGCTCGATTACGGCGCTGCCGTTCATCGAGACGCAGGCGTCCGACGTCTCGGCTTACATCCCGACGAACGTCATCTCGATCACCGACGGACAGATCTTCCTGGAGTCCGATTTGTTCTACTCGGGCCAACGCCCCGCGGTCAACACCGGTATTTCGGTATCCCGCGTAGGCGGTTCGGCGCAAATCAAGGCGATGAAGAAAGTCGCCGGCACGCTGCGTCTCGACCTCGCGCAATATCGCGAGCTCGCCGCGTTCGCGCAGTTCGGCTCCGACCTCGATAAGTCGACGCAAGCCCGCCTGACGCGCGGCGCGCGCACGATGGAAATCTTGAAGCAAGGCGTACATGAGCCGATGCCGGTCGAGAAGCAGGTCATCAGCATCTACATCGCGACCAAGGGCTTCCTGGACGATATTCCGGTCGCGGACGTGCTTCGTTTCGAGAAGGACTTCCACGGCTACGTCGACGCGAACTATCCGCAGATCTTCAGCGCGATTCGCGATACGAAGGACCTGAGCAAAGACACCGAAGCACTCATTACGGAAGCGGTGGAAAAGTTCAAAAAGGGCTTCTCCGTCTCGGCGTAAAGCGCGGAAGGAGCGTGACTAAGCATGGCTAAAGGAATGCGCGATATTAAGCGCCAAATTAAAAGCATTCAAAATACGAAGCAAATCACGAAGGCGATGGAGATGATCGCGGCGGCGCGCCTCAAGCGGGCGCAGGACGCCGCGCAGTCCGCTCGTCCATACGCGGAGAAGCTTCGCGAAGTAATCGGGGCGATCGCGTCCGCTGGGGGCGCGAATCACCCGATGCTCGAGAAACGGCCGATCAAGCGGACGGGCTATATCGTCATTACGTCCGATCGGGGCCTCGCCGGCGGGTACAACGCGAACCTTCTCCGGAAGGTCATGCTGACGATCCGCGAGAAGCACAAGTCCAACGCGGACGAATACATGATTTTCGCGATCGGCCGCAAGGGGCGCGACTTCCTGCGCCGCCGCGGCGTCGCGCTGGCGTACGAAAAAACCGGCCTCGCCGATTTCCCGCGCTTCTCCGACATTAAGGAGGTCGCGGCCGGCGCCGTGAAGGCGTACGAGGAAGGCACGATCGACGAATTGGTGCTCGTGTACAACGAATTCCAATCCGCGATCTCGCAGCGTCCGGTCGACAAAGTGCTGCTGCCGCTCGGCGAGACGGCGAGCGGCAAGGCCGGCGCGACGGCGACGTACGAATTCGAGCCTTCGCCGGACGTCGTGCTGAGCCACATTCTCCCGCGATACGCGGAGACGCTCGTGTACAGCGCAGTGCTTGAAGGCAAAGCGAGCGAATTCGGCGCCCGCATGACGGCGATGAGCAGCGCGACGAAGAACGCGACCAAGTTCATCAATTCGCTTACGCTGCAGTACAACCGTGCGCGACAAGCGTCGATCACGCAAGAAATTACAGAGATCGTAGCGGGCGCGAACGCGCAAAGCTAAGCGCCGCTATTTCGTAATGTATGACGCTTCTTTGCTTGACGAACGGCAACGAGGCGCTGCTAAGCAAGATCGTGTTTCACAGTTGAGCAAGGAGGGACTACGATGGTTAAAGGACGCATTCTCCAGGTTTTGGGCCCGGTCGTCGACGTCGAATTCGAACGAGGACAACTGCCCGAAATCTCCAATGCGGTAAAATTGTATCGCGCCGGCGACGGTTCGGCGGTGACGACGGCGGAGGTCGCGGTTCACCTCGGCGACAACGTCGCGCGCACGATCGCGATGTCCTCCACGGACGGTCTCGTCCGCGGCGGCGAAGCGGTCGATACGGGCGCTCCGATTTCGGTGCCGGTCGGCGCAGCGACGCTCGGCCGCGTATTCAACGTATTGGGCGAGCCTATCGACAACGCGGGCGAGGTTTCCCGCGACACCGTGCTGCCGATTCACCGGCAAGCGCCGGCATTCTCGGAGTTGTCCACGCAAGCGGAAATTCTCGAGACGGGCATTAAGGTTATCGACCTGCTAGCGCCTTACGCCAAGGGCGGCAAGATCGGCCTCTTCGGCGGCGCCGGCGTAGGCAAGACGGTCTTGATCCAGGAGCTCATCAACAACATCGCGCAAGAGCACGGCGGTATCTCCGTATTCGCAGGCGTGGGCGAGCGTACCCGCGAAGGGAACGACTTATACCACGAGATGAGCGACTCCGGCGTTATCAGCAAGACCGCGATGGTGTTCGGTCAGATGAATGAGCCGCCAGGCGCGCGCCTTCGCGTCGCGCTGACGGGTCTGACGATGGCCGAGTTCTTCCGGGATCAGGAAGGCCGCGACGTGTTGTTGTTCGTCGACAACATCTTCCGCTTCACGCAGGCGGGTTCCGAAGTTTCCGCCCTTCTCGGCCGGATGCCTTCGGCCGTAGGCTACCAGCCGACGCTCGCGACGGAGATGGGGCAGCTGCAAGAGCGTATCACGTCCACGAAGAAGGGTTCCGTCACGTCGATTCAAGCGATCTACGTTCCTGCGGACGACTATACCGACCCGGCTCCGGCGACGACGTTCGCGCATCTCGACGCGACGACGAACCTCGAGCGAAAAATTTCCGAGCTCGGCATCTACCCGGCCGTCGATCCGCTCGCTTCGAGCTCCCGGATTCTGACGCCCGCCGTCGTAGGCCAAGAGCATTACGATGTCGCGCAGGGCGTAAAGCGTCTGCTCGCCCGCTATAAAGAATTGCAAGATATCATCGCGATTCTCGGTATGGACGAATTGTCCGACGAAGACAAGGTGACGGTCGCTCGCGCTCGCCGCGTACAACGTTTCTTGTCGCAGAACTTCCACGTCGCCGAGCAATTCACGAACCAACCGGGTAAATACGTTCCTGTTAAAGAGACGGTTCGCAGCTTCAAAGCGATCCTCGACGGCGGATACGACGATCTTCCAGAAGCTGCTTTCCTCTACGTGGGCACGATCGAAGAAGCGGTAGAGAAAGCAAAAACATTGTGATCGGGGGTCAGTAGACCATGAGCTCAATGTTGTTGGAGATCGTAACGCCGGAGCGGAAAATTTACGGCCAAGAAGTGAACCTGATCGTGGCCAAGGGCATCGAAGGGGAGCTCGGCATCCTGCCGAACCACATCCCGATGGTGACGCCGCTGCGCATCGCCGCGGTGACCGCGAAGGTGCAGGGCCAGAAGGACCATGTCATCGCCGTTCACGGCGGGTTCATGGAAGTGCGGAAGGACAAGGTCGTCATCCTGGCGGAAAGCGCCGAGCTCCCGGAGGAGATCGACGCCGACCGCGCCGCTCGTGCGAGGGAGCGCGCGGAAGCGCGCCTTCGCGAGGCGAAGAAGGAGAAGATCGACTTCCACCGCGCGGAGCAAGCGTTGGCGCGCGCGATGCTGCGGATGAACGTAAAGAACCGGGACCTGTAAGAGGTCGAAGCCAAAGGCATTGTCAACAAGTAGGAAACTACTTGAAGGCAATGCCTTTTTTGTTTTTCCGAAAGACGCCCTGTCCTCCTCTGTCAACAGAAAGATAAACACGCGAAAAGGATTAGACGAAAGTCACAAACGGTGGGAAAATTTGAAAGGACTATGAGTTAAAGGTCCTTCTCGTTTTGGGACTAAAGTTGCGTTTATCCGAATAGGTTTATCCGAAGAGGAGGAGTTTTTTATATATGTTTATTTTGAATAGGTGGGAACGAAAACGCGGACTGCCGCTCCTAATGGCTTGGATCTTGGCATTCATGTCGCTCGCGCCGAGTGCCGGGACGGTGTATGCCGATGAGGGGGACGTAGTTTGGCCGGCATTCGTAACGTATGTCGACCGCTCGGGCACGGCCTATTTCGATCCGTCGAACGAGCCCGGCATCAGCCCGGACGACGTCGACTTTACGAGCGGCGCGATGAAGGGGATCGGGGATCGTCCTTCCTTCTATGTCGGCAGCGATGCGGAATATTTGTATTTCCGAATGCGGCTGCTCGGCGACCCCCGAGATACGAAGGGCGGATTTCTATCATCGGTGTGGATGGTGCAGCTGTACCAGAACGGTTCGCAGATTGCCACGGTCGGCTTGGACGGGAAATCGCCGCATATCGACTATACCTATGTCGCGAACCCATCCGGTTCCTCCGTTTTGAAGCTTGAGCAGACGGATTCATCGGGAAGGGCCGTGCCCGGCACCGCGGTCAGCGAGGATACGAACGGCGATTACTTTCTCGATTTTCGCATCGCCAAGAGCGGCATTGCGACGATCGCGCCTAGCGTTGACTACGCGGGACTCTTCCAGTTTTCTTTCGCGACGTCGAAGTCTGCCAATTTGTCGGTCATCAATAAGGAAGAGGCTTCCGGCGCTGGCGCATACGCGGAGGCGGCCGGCGCCTTGGAAATTTATTTGCCTACGATCGCGATTACGGGGATGGCCGCTTCCGGCGCTGCGTTCCCTTCTACGATTTCCGGGACGACCACGCAGGTGCAGGACGGTGAGACGGTTACATTGACGATTACGTCGATGTCTTCGGGCGTTGTCGTCCATACGAAGGAAGGGGTTCCGGTCGCCTCCAACGGGTGGACTGCGGGTTCGCTCCCCGCGCAAAATCCGGGAACGTACGAGATCGTCGCCACGGTGACGAACGAGTACGAGGATACTGCGACGACCAGCCAAATGTATACGGTGACGAGCACCGAGTCGAACGTAACGATTAACGATCCGGAAAGCTACTCGACGTTCGAATTTCCGTTAAGCTTCTCGGGCACGTACGCGCGAAGCGGCGGCGGGCAGCCGAATGTCGGCCTGAAAATTTATAAACTGCCGAACGAGTCGACGGTTATTGCGGAAACGACGTTCAAAGTGAACGGCTCCGGACCGTGGACCGGAACGTTCGCTTCCTACCCGGGGACGCTGACGCCTGGCTCTACCTACAAAGTTGTCGCTTACGACACGGCGGTCCCGAGCGTGAACGACGTTCAAATCATTCATTATGTCGCTAACAACTTGACCTTGTCCGCTCCTGGCCTCGCGGGAACGCAAGTGCAATCCGTGAACCCGATGCCGACGATCGCGGGTACCGCGAGCGCGAATGAAACTGTAGCGCTCTATATTGACAACGTATTTTTCCGCAACGTTGTCGCGGACGAGAACGGAGATTGGACTACGACGATCGATAAGCCGTTGGCGCCGAATCCCGGAAGCTACTACGCCTTCACGGCGAAAGTGTTCGCCGGCGGGGACGAGTCGACGGCGGTCGAAAAGACGGTCGGCTATCGCGTACTTTCCTATGATGTAAGTATCGAAAACGAGCTCGTGGAGGGCGAAGAGGGCGATTACTACATCAATAACGTCGAACCGACCTTCCGCGGGAAATCGACCGACACGACCGTGAACGTGACGATCGAGGATCAGACCGGTGATGCGGAGCCGATCTCCTTTTCTAATGTGACTGTAATCAACAATAAATGGTCCGTCGACGTGGCGGGCAGCGGACGCGCGCTCGAGGACGGACATGATTATCTGATCACGGTCAGCTCCGTGCAAGACCCGACGAAGACGGCCGTCTTGCTTGCTCGCGTGAAGGTTTCTACGTATATCACGATCCTGCCTGCGCCGGACAGCGTGGTGGGCGCCAATCAGGCGCTGTCAGGGAAGGCGGACCCTGAGGCCGATATTGCCTTGATCGTAGACGGGACGTCCGCGGCCGAGACGAAAGCCGATGAGAACGGCGACTGGTCTTACGCGGGGTTCGTATGGACGGAAACGCACCAGATTGCCGCGACCGCATCGGATTTCGTCGGCAATACGGCGTCCGCTTCAACGACGCTTCATCTGAACGGAACGGTAACGAATTATACCGTTACATTCGATTCGGATGGCGGGACCGCGGTCAATGCCGTATCCGTGCTCGCGAACGCGAAGTTGACCGCTCCGGCGGATCCGGCGAAGGACGGATTCATCTTCCTAGGCTGGTATACGGAGGGCTTGACGGACGCGTACGATTTCGATGCGGCCGTAACGGCCAACATGACGCTGTACGCGAAGTGGGGAACGAAGCCGGCTGCGCCGACCGTGCGCATCTCGGAAGATGCGAACGACGACGGATATATCAATCTTGCGGAGCTGTCGGGCGACATCGATGTCGTCGCCGGACTGCCGGACGCCGCGAAGGCGGGCGATGTGCTCCTGCTCGTCGCCGGAGCGACGACGAGAGAGGTTACATTGAACGCCGATATGGTAGATGCGGGGGAGTCGAGCGTCGCCTTCCCGGCGGCGCTCGACGGCGCCACCTTCGAGGTCGTCGCGACGATTACCGACGAGCATGCGCTCACCTCCGACGAGGCGACCGACGCCGCGGTCGTCGATACGACGGCGCCGACAAGGCCGACGGTGACGACGCAGACGACGAACGATACGACGCCTGCGATCCACGGGACGGCAATCGTCGAGCCGGGCGGAACATTGACGGTGACGGTTTCGGGTGCTGTATACGGCGTCGGGGAGCATTTGACGCTGGCCGGAACGAATTGGACGCTGCAAATCCCGTCCGAGCTCGCGGCCGGCACCTACGACGTGACGGCGACGTCGGTCGACGCCGCCGGCAACGCGTCGACCGACGCGACGAGCGAGGAGTTGACCGTCAAGACGGGGCTCGAGATCGGACCGATCGACATGACGGATGGGACGGACACCGGTACGTCCGCGGACGACGAGCTGACGAATCACGGACTGCCCGTATTGACGTTCGAAGGCGAACCGGGGTTGACAATCGTCCTGGAAGGCCCGTCGAGCGTTACGCTGGACGTGTATGCGCATTATGACGTCGCGTATGACGGAGGAACGTACACGGTGAAGCTGTTGGACGCGGCGCCGGGGGCGGGCGAGTCCGACGACCCGTTCGGGACGTATGCGGCCGGAATGCCGACCGGGAACGATGCGAACGTCGGCGACGGCACGTACACCCTGAAGGTTACGGACGACGCCGGCAACGAAGGGACGGTCGGCACGTTCGAAATCGATACGACGGCGCCGACGGCGCCAACGGTTGTACCGCTCGAGACGGACGACACGACGCCGACGATCGAGGGCGCCGCAGCGCTCGGAGCGGGCGAGTCGTTGACCGTCGAAGTCGACGGCGTCTCGTACGAGGTCGGCGCGCACCTGACGTTCGGCGCGGGCGCATGGGCATTGACCGTACCGAATGCATTAGCGCTCGGGACCTATGACGTCACGGCGACGGCTTCGGACGAAGCCGGTAACGCCGCGACGGACGCGACCGCGGAGGAGCTGACGATCGCGGCGACGCCGACGGCGAAGGGCGGCGTGACCGGCGTGCTTCGCAGCTCGACCGGAGGCGTCGTCAGCGGCATCGCCGTCGTCGCGCTGAACGGGAACGGCGACGTGATCGGCAGCTCGACGACGGACGATACGGGCGTATACCTCATCGAGGAGCTGCCGGCGGGGCCGATGACCGTCGCCGTACGAAATTCGACGGAGACGTTGGTGTCCGCGGACGTCGCCATTCCGGCGGAGGACGTGGTCGAGCAAGATTTGACGCTGCCGTCGCGGGCGACGTTGACGTTGGATGCGGACCCGGCGAACATCGTGGGCGACGGGAAGTCGACCAGCGCCTTGACGGCGACGCTGCTCGACCTGGAGGGCGCGGCGATCGAAGGGGCGACGGTGCGATATGACGCTTCGGCGGGCGTCGTCAGCGTCGACGAGGCGGTGACGGACGCCGAAGGACGCGCCGCGGCGACGTTGACCGCGCCGCAGCTGTCCGGCGTCGAGCCTCGCGAAGAAACGCTGCTCGTCGTGGTCCGCGACCTGGAACGGGGCGTCTTCGCGGAAGAGGAAATTACGATTACGCTGCTTCCGGCTTCGATCCAAGGCATCGTCATGTCGGGCGGAAAGCCGGTCGCGAACGCGGTCGTGACGATCGACATGGTCATCGACGGCGTACCGTTCACGGTGTCGGCCGTGACGGGCCCGGATGGGCGGTATACGCTGGTCATTCCGAAGGTCGACTTTACGTATATCATTCAGGTGAAGGCGCCGATCGTCGTCGAAGGCAAGACGGTCCTCGTCGAGTTCGAGCAATCGACGACGGTCGGCGAGGACACGGCGCCGGGCGAGACGGTCGCCGCAACCAATAAGATTGCCGGCCACTTATTCATCGCCGGCGCCGCGGGCGCCGACGGGCCGCTCACGATCGGCGACGTCTTGACCCACTCGGAGCCGATCATCGGCAGAATCTTTACGGCCGACGGCGAGGAGCTGCTCGGGAAGTCGTTGACGATCGGGCCGGACGGCAAATATCAGTTCGATCAATTGCCGAAAGGCACGTACTCGCTGTTGTTCCAAATTAACGCGCCGACCGGCGAACGGCTGGCGGGCATTCGAAAGACGGTCACCATCGGGGAAGACGGGGAAATCGTCATCGAGCCGGGCTTGATCGATCCGTACGGCATCGTACGGAACGCGGTAACGAACGAGCCGGTCGAGGGCGTAGATATGAGGCTGTATTGGGCGGATACGGAGCTCAACGCCAGCTACGGGCGTACGCCTCACACGCTTGTGCCGCTGCCGGTGCTCGGCGATTTCGCGCCGAACGAGAACCGCAATCCGCAATCGACGACGGCCGCCGGGGAATATGCATGGATGGTGTTCGCCGACGGAGATTATTATCTGATCGGCGAGAAGGACGGATATCTCGTCTTCGACAGCCGGGAGGACGACCGCGAGGTCGACTTAGACGATAGCTGGATTCGGGACGGCATTATTCACGTCGGGGAGACGATCGTGGAGTACGACTTCTCGATGGATCCGATCCTTACGGCCCCCGCGGCGCCGACGGAGCTGCGCGCCGAGGACGTGACCGAGACGAGCGCCGTATTGATCTGGAATCCGGTTGGCGGTCCGGGGGCGATCGTATATGACCTGTACCGCGACGGCATCTTGCTGGCGGGCGGTTTGACGGGAACGACCTACGAAGACGAAGGTTTATCCCTCGGGACGACGTATGTATACGAGGTCGTCGCAAGGAACGTCGTCGGCTCGTCGCCGAAGTCCAACCCGGCGGAAGTCCGCATCCAGTCCTTAGACGAAATTAACGAGGACATCAAGGACGCTTTGAAGAAGCTGAAGGTGCAATATGCGCCCGGAGACATTTGGGAGAGCATCACGCTCCCGTTGTTCCTGGTGAAGGACGGCACGCACCAAACCGTCGTCGGGTGGACGTCCAGCAACGAAGAAGTGATCAAGGTTTCGGCGGAGGCGGTATACGACGACGACGAGAACGGCGCGATGGAGTTCGTCGCGTCCGTCAACCGGAAGTCGACCGACACGAGCGTCATCTTGACGGCGACGGTCAGCAAAGGAAGCGGAACGCCGCTCAGCCGAACCTTCCTCTTAATCGTCAAGAGCACGGCCGTCGAGGAAGCAAAGGAGACGAAGCCGCGCGAGGAGAGCAAGGTTACCGTGAACGGCAAAGACGTCGCCGTCGATATTAACCGTACGGTGTTGTCCAACGGAAACAAGATCGATAAACTGATCGTGTCTACGGGGGCGATGGACGATTTGCTCGACGCGAACGAAGGCTCGCCGGAGCTGAAGCTCGAGTTCGGCGACATGTCGGAGGCGGGCGTCGCCTCCCGGGCCGACGAGCTGGCCGTCGAGGTGCCGATCGGCGCGATCGATAAGCTGACCGCGGCGAACGCGCTGCACGTCGCTACGCCGGAAGGCTCGGTGAAGCTCCCGGGCGCGACGCTGACGGCCATCCAAGACATGGGCACCGACGTCTTCTTCCGGATCGTTCCGGTTCGGGACGCGGCGAAGCTCACGGATATCGCCGACGAGGCGAAGCAGCAGGCGGCAGTCCAGGCCGCGATCGGTACGGGCGAGGCCGAATTCCTCGACATTCCGCGCCAGATCGAGACGAATTATACCGGCTTAGCGACGGAAGTCGTCCTGCCGCTGACGCGTCTGACCATACCAGCGGAACCGGTGGCGAGGCAACGTTTTCTGGATTCGCTCCGGGTGTATATTCAGCATTCTGACGGAACGAAGCGGGTCGTGGGCGGGTCGAACCCGGGCGACATTCCCGGCACGATCGTTTATGAAGGCGGGACGCCGGTCGGCATTGCGTTCACGATTACGAAATTCAGTACGTTCACCATGTTCCGCGTTGCGGACGCGGCGCCGGCGCCGGTTGTGTTCATTCCTCCGGCCCTGCCCGCGGTCGAGGTCGTCTCGACGAACGTGAACGTCGCGTCTCCGGAAGCGGGCGTCATCGAAATCACGTTGACCCGCCCTCCGGGCGACGTGGTCGACGAGGCGTTCACGGTTACGGTCGGCGGCAAGCCGGTCGCGGTGGAGAAGGTCGAGGTCGTCGGGGAGAAGCTCATCCTCCATACGGCTGAACCGATTCCGCCGGGCTACCAGGTCGTGGTCGTTTACCGGGTCGAGGGGGCGGCCGGCGCATTGGCTTCCTTCGAGCTCGAATGGACGAATGCGGATAAGCACGAGAAGTACATTAACGGGTACCCGGACCGCACGTTCAAGCCGGCGAACGACATTACGCGGGCGGAGGTCGCGGCGATCCTGACCAGGCTGCTGGGCCGCGGCGGTGAGCGGCGGCAGGCCGTCTCGTACCCTGACGTCGCGTCGTCGCACTGGGCATCGTCCAGCATCGAAGTCATGACC
The DNA here is from genome assembly GCF_035645235.1 of Paenibacillus sp. Classification (GTDB taxonomy): domain Bacteria; phylum Bacillota; class Bacilli; order Paenibacillales; family YIM-B00363; genus Paenibacillus_AE. Next base: position 3,316 of record NZ_DASQMZ010000203.1, on the reverse strand, counting down.
GAAACCGGCATTATGGAAGGATACGACGACGGGGAGTTCAAGCCCGATCGGCCGATCACCCGCGGGGAATTCGCGGCCGTCTTGCTCCGGTTCCTCGGGCGGGCCGACGTCGCCGCGGCTGCGCCGGGCACCGCTTATGCGTTTCCGGATATCGCGGACCACTGGGCGAAGGATCTGATCGTGGCGCTGAACGACGCGGGCATCATGCTCGGGGAGGACGGGAAGTTCTACCCCCGCCGCAACTTGTCCCGCGCCGAAGCCGTAACCGCGATCAACCGGGCGATCGGCCGCGGCGAGCTGATCGGCGACTTCTCGCCTTCTTGGCCCGACGTACCGAAGAGCCATTGGGCGTACGGCCACGTGGAAGAAGCGTCGCGCACGCACGAGTACACGCGGGTAAACCCGGACGCCGAGCAATGGATTCGGTTTTTGGATTAAAACAGCTAAACATTTCGGAAAAGGAAACAGGAGGACTCCCGCGCCCGCGGAGGTCCTCCTGTCTTTTATTGCGTTACAATATTGCCACTTTGCCGTGCATGCGACGCAAGTACGCGATTTGACCGGCATGGAACGCTTCGTGATGGATTAATTGCTGCACGAGTTCGTATTTGGACGGCGCCCCCGGCTGCGCGTCCAGCAGCGCTTCGTCGCCGAGCGCCAGCGCTTGGTCTCTGAAGGCGTTTCGCGCTTGCTCCAGCGCCTCGATGGTTTGGCGCCAAGCGTCCTCCGCCAAAGTTGTCGGCGTTTCCACCCAGCTTCGGCTCTCGTCCCAGCGTCCTTCCCGACCGCGCAGCCGCTCCGTCACTTCTTCCGCGCTATAGGCGAGGTGCTGCACGATCTCGTAAATAGTGTGTCCGCCTTGCGGCGGGCGCCGGATCGCCTCGTCCGCGGACACGGCGCCGAGTAAATCCTTCAAGGATGCGTGCCAATGGTTCCCGTGGTAAATCATATCCATCTGACGGGCGATGGACGCGCCGGGGTACAGCGTAGTCGGCATAGCACTAACCTCCATAATAAACTATGATGGTTATATAGTAGCTTGGAAGGGTTGCCATTGTCAAACCGAAATGGTACGGTCAATACAAAACGAAGGGATCGGCGGGGATCGGCACGTGAAGGACGACGGGAAACAAGTCGCGCCGCGTTTTAGTTTTCTTGGCGGCGCGATGCCGCTTGATTTTTGCAATACGGTCGACTGGCATTCCAGCGACGCGCCGACGGACCGGCTGCGAGGGTATGAGGACGTCGTCCTCTGGGCCGTCGCCGCCGGCGTCGCGTCCGAAGATGCCGGGAATGCAATGATATGGGCCGCTCGGTCGTCGCCGGCAGAGGCGGAGGCGGTTTTCGCGGAGGCGCGCTCGCTTCGGGAGACGGCCTTTCGCCTCTTTACCGCCGAAGCGCACGGGAAGGCGCCGGCGCCTGCGGACGTTGCGGCGCTGAACGCGGCGTGGACCGACGCGAGCTCGCAGCTGGTATTGACCTATACCGAAGACGGCTATGCTTGGAAGTGGCGCGACGAAATCCGGGAAGCGGCGACGGCGGCATTGCGGCAGCCGCTTTACGCCGTCGCGCGCGCCGCCGTCGAATTGCTGCTCTCTCCGCAGGCGCGGCACATTCGTCGCTGCGAAGGCCCGCCCGGCTGCGGGTGGCTGTTTCTCGACGCGTCGAAGAACCGAAGCCGCCGTTGGTGCAGCATGCAGGATTGCGGCAACCGGGAGAAGATGCGGAGGTACCAACAGCGGAAAAAGGAGAGCCGCGGGAGCGGCCGGGCGCCGTAGCGCCGGGAGGTCGGCGCGAATCGGGTGCCTTCCGATCCGCTTTCGCAACAAAAACTGCCGCTCTTGCCGGGCCTGCTTCTTTGCATGTACTCCGAAGGGAGTTTTTGTGTTAGAAAGCGCGAATCGGGTGCCTGCCGATCCGCTTTCGCAACAAAAACTGCCGCACTTGCCGGGCCTGCTTCTTTGCATGTACTCCGAAGGGAGTTTTTGTTATAATGAGAACGGTTTTATAGGCAAACATTACTATTTCCATAAACACGCCTTATGCGACGCGACAAGGAGGATTCGAAAGCTTGGAACATTACATGAACAACTACGTGTTGGTGGCCATTTTCGTGGCGTTGGGGATCTTCCTCCCGGTGGCCGCGTTGACGCTGGGCCGCTTCCTGAGGCCTCACAAGCCGACCCCGCAGAAGCAAACGACGTACGAGAGCGGCAACGAACCCGTCGGCTCCGGGCAAGTGCGGTTTAACATCCGGTATTACTTGTTCGCGTTGATGTTCGTCATTTTTGACGTGGAAGCCGTGTTTCTGTATCCGTGGGCGGTCGCTTACGATAAGCTCGGGCTGTTCGCCGTCGTCGAGATGCTCATCTTCGTCTTATTGCTCGTGATCGGACTCATCTACGCTTGGAAGAAGAAGGTGTTGAAATGGACCTCGATTTAAGCAAAATTTCGCCGGAAGAACATGAAGAGATGCAGCGCAACGTGTTCATGACGACGCTCGAGCAGCTGAAGGCATGGGCGCGAAGCAATTCGCTCTGGCCGATGACGTTCGGCCTCGCCTGCTGCGCCATCGAGATGATGGGGACGGGCGGCTCGCACTACGATCTCGACCGGTTCGGGGTCATCTTCCGGACGTCGCCGCGTCAGTCGGACGTCATGATCGTAGCGGGCACCGTAACGAAAAAGATGGGGCCGCTGCTCCGAAAGCTGTACGACCAGATGCCGGAGCCGAAGTGGGTCATCGCGATGGGATCCTGCGCGACCGCGGGCGGACCGTACGTAAAGTCGTATTCCGTCGTGAAGGGCGTCGACCAGATCGTTCCTGTAGACGTCTATATCCCAGGCTGCCCGCCGAATCCGGCCGCGCTCATCTATGGCATTAACAAGCTACAGGAGAAAATCCGGTACGAGGCGAAGACCGGGAAGCGGGTGACGAGTCAGTGACGGAAGAGGATAAAATCAAGAAAGCCGCGGAGGAGCTGGCGAAGGCATCCGGTGGAAACCCGCCGGAGCCGGCGCCGGAGGGCACCGACGTGTCCATGCCGCAAAACGAAGCCGAAGTCGAAAAGTTTAAGCCCGAGCCCGACAAGGACGGAGCCATTCATACCGACAACGTCGGGGAAGTCGTCAAGGTCGTGGACGGCCACGCGACGCCGACGGACGCGACCGTAGCGAAGGCCGTCGAACGGCAAGCGAAGGGCGACGAGGTCGACAAGGAACAGGCGCGCGATGCCGCTGCTGCGGCGGAGGGCAAGAAGGAGCTCGCCGAGACGAGCGGCGCCGATTCCCAAGGCGAGACGGAGAAGGCGGCGCC
>NZ_DASQMZ010000202.1:0-37395 GCF_035645235.1 Paenibacillus sp. | reverse complement strand
CGTAAGCACGATCGACTCGTCTCCCAGGGACAAGGTAATGCGCCGCGCCGCGGGGTCCCACTCGACCGATGCCTGCAGCGCCTCGCCAAGGAAGCGAAACGGCACCATCGTCCGTCCTCCCGTGACCGTCGGCGCCGCGTCGAGCGTTCGCTCCTCGCCGCCGATCACCGCTCTCTTGCTATCGATTTGCAGCTTAATATATACCGACGGCACCGTCGGCGGCCCCTCTAGCGCGGAGGGGTCGATCCACCCGCTCGGCTCCGTCTGGGGAAGCGCCGCCGGCGATTGCGCGTCCTGCTTCTCCGGTTCGACGCTCCACTGCTCCGTATAGGTCGGGGTTGACCACGCTTCCGTGTAGTCCGCAGACGACCACGGCTCGGCTGCCCCGGCCGGAGCCGCGAACGCCAACGTCAGCGCCGGCACCGCAAACATCCACTTCTTCTTCTGGAAATGCTTCCCCATCCGTCTCGCCCTCCCGATCCTCATTCCGCCGCTCGGACGCCGAGCGAATATTCGAACCAAATTTTCGTTTGTCCCGTGTAGCCTTGCTGGTACCGAACGCTGACGATGCCGTCCTTCTTCGGAATCATGACCCAATCTACGTCGTTCGGACCTCCCTGCAGAATGAGCGCTCGGGACTGGCCGATCACTTCGTCCTTCTCGGCGGGCCGCCATGTGCCCGCGACGACCGGGTTTCCGGCAGTGGCGATGGCGTAGGTGCCGTCCGCGTCGACGATGAGCCGTCCCATGAGCATCCCGCCCTGCAAACCGTCCATCCGCAGCTCCCATCGACCGAGGAAGGGGGCGAGCGCCTCCGGCACTTCCGGCGTCTCCGGCTGCTCCGGCTGCGGCTCCTCCGGCTCCTCCGGCGGCGGATCACTCGGCTGCGGCGACTTCGGCTCCCCCGCCCCCACGATCGTAATCGCCTGGGTTGCGCTCTCGAAGTTCACTTGATACCCGAAGAACTCGCCGACGAACCGCAGCGGAACGAGCGTCGTGCCGTTGAGTACCATGGGCGGGAAGTCGAGCTGCATCCGTCCGCCGTTCCATACCGCCTCGTTCCGGCCCACCCACAGCTCCGCTTTCTTTCCATTCCCCTCAAGCGTCACCTTCTGCTCCTTGTCGGACCACGAGACCTCCGTCTGCAGCGCCTCGCCGATGAAGCGCAGCGGAATCATCGCCCGGCCGTTGATCGTGAAGGGCGGAACGCTCAGCTCCGTCTCCGCGCCGCGCACGACCGCCTTCGAGCTGCCGATCTGCATCGTAATCGTATGCTTCGGGTCGGGAATAGGCCCGGCCGGAGGCGGCGTTGTCGGCTCCGGCTCCGCAGGCTTGGGTTCCGCAGGCTGGGGAGTCCCCGGCTTAGGGTCGCTCCATAGCTCCTCCGACCACAATCCCGATCCGGAGCCCCCTCCCTGCTGAGCGCCCCCGTCGGACGCCCCGTCGTCTTGCCACCAATCCCAATCCGAGGTTGAACTCTCGCCGCCCGGCGCCTCGTCCTCCTCCGTCCACAAATCCGTCGACCACTGCTCGGCGGCGTGCGCGCCTGTAGCATAAAGCAGAACGCCCGCCGTCAAAACCTTGACGAATAGAAGCCTTTGCCCCATGTTCATGTCAGATCACGTCCCTCCCGATTTCCTATACTTCTATCAAACCATGGGCTCCTTACAAAAATCTTACACTTCATAGCCGTTATAAATAAAACCCTAGGAGCGCATTCTTTTCGGGCGGCTCTCAAACTGCGGCGGTCTCTCCTCTCAGCTGTATGTCGGCCCCGCGTTGACTTCGGGCCATAAAAAAAATACAGAGCGACGGGTTTGAGTTCACCGTGCTCTGTATCCATAATCAAATACTATATTCGTCTTTCGGCTTTCACCCGTTTCCCGTCGCGATCGGGCGCGAGTCATCGCTTATCCAATCGCTCCAGCTGCCCGCGTACAGTTTTACGTTCGTAAAGCCGACTTCCCGCAGCGCCAGCACGTTCGGGCAAGCCGTCACGCCGGAACCGCAATACACGATAATCTCCTCCGCGCCCTGCAGCGGCTCGAAGCGCTGCATCTGCTCCTTCACCGTACGAAAGCGGCCTTCGGCGTCGAGATTCGCCTTCCAGAACGAATGACGCGCGCCCGGAATGTGGCCCGCCACCTTGTCGATCGGCTCCGAGAGGCCCCGGTAACGAGACTCCTCCCGGGAATCGAGCAGCACGACGCGGCCGGCGGAGATCGCGTCGCGCCTCGCGGCGATGTCGTCCGCCGTGACGACCCAATCGGCGCGCACCCGCGGTTCGAATCGCCCGGCTTCTTCGGGCAGCGGCTCGACGCCGCTCGCGGTCGGATACCCGGCCCGCTTCCACGCGGCGAAGCCGCCGTCGAGCACATACGCCTCGTCATGACCCAGATAGGCGAGCAGCCACCACAGCCGGGACGCCATCGCGCCGCCTTGATCGTCGTACGCGACGACGCAGCGGCCGTTCGAGACGCCGATGCGCTCCAAGACCCGAGCGAGCGCGTCGACCTCCGGCAGCGGATGCCGGCCGCCGGCGCCGTCCTCGCGCTTCGGCGCGGAGAGATCCTTTTCCAAATCTAAGTAGTAGGCGCCCGGGATGTGTTCCGTCGCATAAGCGTCGAATCCCGATTGCGGCTGTCCCAAAGCGAAACGGCAATCGACGAACGTCGCCTCGCGTCCTTCCCACTTCGCGTACCCCTTCGCGGGGCTAACGACATGTCGCATCCACTACACCCTTTCGTCAAGCGCTTTCTGCTATAGTAACAGATAGGCTGCCGCCATGAGAAGAGTCGTCCGCGGATTATAATAAAACTGTAATATTCTGATAATGAAGGAGCGCTGCCCGCCATGCCCCCTCCCCCTGACCCGAATTACGCGCTCGAGCCGTTGCGCGAAGCGGACGCCGCCGCGATTTGCGGCTGGCGGTATCCCGCCCCCTATGACATCTATCAATGGCCCGATTGGGAGCGAGCCGTCGCCGAAGGGCGCGACTTCGCCGATCCGGCATTGCGCGCCAAACATTATCGGGCCGTCCGGCGGGAGGGGGACTTCGTCGGCTTTGTGCAATGGCTGCCGATGGTCGACGAGGCCGGCGGGGCCGTCATCCGCCTCGGGCTCGGCTTGCGCCCGGACTTGTGCGGCGCCGGTCGGGGCGCCGGCTTCGCGGCGTTCCTCGCGCGCGAAACCGCGCGCCTTCATCCCGGCGCCCGGATCGAACTCGAGGTCGCGGCGGGCAACGTGCGCGCGCGGAAGGCGTACGAGCGCGCCGGTTTTGCCGTAACGGACGAATACGCGCTGCCCGTGCGCGGGCAAGAGCTCCTTCCGGTCTGCAGCATGACCTGGCGCGGCGAAGGCGGCGCACCCTAAATCTACCATGCCGCCGGCGAAGGCCGACTCTACAAGATTCGTCGAATGCTGCCGATATTTAACGTAGATTCTTTCATCGTGTCGGAAGTTACGATAATATAAGAGAATAGCTGTACATATGGTAGAGGAGCGTGTCTTGACATGGAGAAGTCAACGTTTATAGGCCTGCTATTGGCGATCGTCTCGGTATTCGTCGGGATGGCGCTCAAGGGCGCGCCGCTTTCCAACCTGGTCAATATCCCGGCATATTTGATCATATTCGGCGGGACGGCGTCGACGATCATCATCGCGTTCCCGATGTCCGAGCTCAAGCGCGTGCCGAAGCTGTTCAAGATCGCGTTCCTGGGTCAGAAGCAAATCGGCAAGACGGAAATCATTCGGATGTTCATGGAGTGGGCGACGATCACGCGCCGCGAAGGGCTGCTCGCGCTCGAAGGCAAAGTCGACGAAATCGAAGAGCCGTTCCTCCGCAACGGCATGCGGATGATTATCGACGGCAACGATCAGGATTTCGTGCACGACGTCCTGATGGAAGAAGTGCATGCGATCGAGGAACGCCATAAGTCGGGCGCGCTGATCTTTACGCAAGCCGGCACCTACGCGCCGACGCTCGGCGTGCTCGGGGCCGTCGTCGGGCTCGTCGCGGCGCTCGGCAACTTGTCCGATATCGAGAAGCTCGGCCACTCGATCGCCGCGGCGTTCATCGCGACGCTGCTCGGTATTTTCACCGGCTACGTGCTGTGGCACCCGATGGCCAATAAGCTCAAGCGCTTCTCCAAGCAGGAAATCGAGCTGAAGACGATGATGGTCGAGGGGCTCCTCTCGATCCAATCCGGCGTCTCCACCGTAGCCATCAGCCAGAAGCTATCCGTCTACCTCACTCCGACGGAGCGGGCGGCGGAGCAGAAGGGAGAAGCGGCCGGTGAGCAAAAAACAGCGCAAGCATGATCACGAAGAGCATATCGACGAATCGTGGCTGATCCCGTACGCCGACTTGCTCACGCTACTTCTCGCGTTGTTCATCGTCTTGTTCGCGTCCAGCCAGATCGACCAGAAGAAATTCGAGCAGATCAAGATGTCGTTCCAGGCGGCGCTGGCCGGCGGCCCGAGCTTCATGGAGAACGTCTCCCCGGTGCCGAGCAACGACAGCGTCGGCGTCGACAACAAAGGCAAAGAAGAGCAAGACGAGCAGAGCCAGCAGGAGCTGGAGCAGCAGCAGCGCGAAACCGAGCAGCTCATGGAGCTCAAGCGCAAGATCGACCGCTTCATCGAAGAGAACGGCCTGACGACGCAGCTCGAGACGAAGCTCGATAACCAGCAGCTGAAAATTACGATCAGCGACAACACGCTGTTCGCCTCCGGCAGCGCTCAGCTGAAGCCCGAATCTAGGGCGCTTGCGGCGACGATCTCCCAGCTGCTCGAGCAATATCGAGACTACGAGGTAGTCGTGGCGGGGCATACCGACAATGTCCCGATCAACACGTCGCAATTCCCGTCCAACTTTCACCTCAGCGCTGAGCGAGCGCTCTCGTTCATGGCGGTGCTGCTGGAAAATCCGAACGTCGGGGAAGAACGGTTTTCGAGCGTCGGGTACGGCGAGCATAAGCCGGTCGCCACGAACGATACGGCGGAGGGCCGAGCGGAAAACCGACGAGTCGAGGTGTCGATCGTCCGAAACATCCAATAGCGTCGCCCCGAGCCCCGCGCGAGCGGGGCTTTTGTGTCGGCGGACGCGGCTGTGGTATCATAGGAGCGATGCAAACTTTTTCTGAAAAAGGTGTGAAATCCGCATGGATCAAGCGAATCAATCGAATAAACCGTATCGCGTGCTGCTTTACTATAAATACGTTACGATCGAAAATCCCGAGGAGTACGCGAAGGAGCACCTCGCCTTTTGCAAAGCGCTCGAGCTGAAGGGGCGCATTCTCGTCGCGAGGGAAGGGATTAACGGCACCGTCTCCGGCACCGTGGAGCAAACGCAGGCGTACATGGAGCATATGCATGCCGACCCGCGGTTTTCCGATATGGTGTTCAAGGTCGACGAAGCGGACGGGCACGCGTTCAAGAAGATGTTCGTTCGGCCGCGTTCGGAGCTCGTCACGTTCCGGCTCGAGGACGATATTAACCCGAACGAGCTGACCGGACGGAAACTGAAGCCGAAAGAATTTATGGAGGCGCTGCAGCAGGAGGACGTTATCGTCCTCGACGGCCGCAACGACTACGAATACGACGTCGGGCATTTCCGCGGCGCGATCCGCCCCGAGGTGGAGTCGTTCCGCGAGTTTCCGGAGTGGATTCGGAACAACCTGTCGCAATACAAGGATAAGAAGATCCTGACGTATTGCACGGGCGGCATTCGCTGCGAGAAGCTTTCCGGCTTCCTGCTGCGGGAAGGGTTCCAAGACGTGAGCCAGTTGGAAGGCGGCGTCGTGACGTACGGGAAAGACCCCGAAGTGAAGGGTCGGCTGTGGGACGGCAAGCTGTACGTGTTCGACGAGCGGATCACCGTGCCGGTCAATCAGACGGAAGAGCAAACGGTCGTCGGCAAATGTCTCCACTGCGGAACGCCGTCGGAGAAATATATTAACTGTACGTACGATTTCTGCCATCACCATCACATTGTGTGCGACGCATGCGAGGAGGCCAAATCCGGCTATTGCTCCGAAGCGTGCGAAGAGAAGGACGCGGCGCTGCAAGCGTCCCGCGCGAACTGACGGGACGGGGTTGCTTCGAGAGGCTGTACGCCTCTTGTCGCAGCCCCGTTTTCGCGTTTCGCAGGGCGCGCGGGATTTTACACCGCGTTGACGTTTCCGTCGCGAGGTTGTGATAGAATGCTTCCGAGAGGAAGGGATCGTATCGGTGAAAACGAGATCGGGATGGTGGCCGTCGTTCTGGACCGCCTTGAAGCTGGGGCTTCTGTCGTTCGGCGGACCGACGGCGCATATCGGTTATTTCCGAGAGGAATACGTGAAGAAGAAGAAATGGCTGGACGAAGAGAGCTTCGCCGATTTGGTGGCGCTGTGCCAGCTGCTGCCGGGGCCGGCCAGCAGCCAGGTCGGCATCGCGATCGGCTGGCTCCGCGCCGGCTGGCTCGGTTCGATCGCCGCATGGCTCGGCTTTACGCTGCCGTCGGCGGCGATCATGGCGGCGTTCGCGTACGCGTACAGATCGGTGCCGGGTCTCGCTTCGGCGGGCTGGATGCAGGGGCTCGAGCTGGCCGCGACGGCGATCGTCGCGTCGGCGGTGCTCGGCATGGCGCGCACGCTCGCCCCGGATAGGCCGCGGGCGACGCTGCTCGTCGCGACGGCGGCCGCCGTCCTGCTGCTCCCTTACGCCTGGGTGCAAGCGGCCGCGATCGTCGCGGCCGGCGCGGTCGGATGGGCGTTGCAACGCCGGAGCACGGCGGCGGAGCACGCGCAAGCGAACGAATCCGCCGCGACCCCGTCGCCGATTGCGCCGACCGGCCGCAAGACGGGAGCGGCGCTCCTTGTCGGATTCGGCGCCCTGCTGATCGGGCTGCCGCTCGCTCGCGAAGCCGGCGCGCTATCCCCGCTCTTCTCGCTCTTCGAGAGCTTCTACCGCGCCGGCGCGCTCGTCTTCGGCGGCGGCCATGTCGTCATGCCGCTCCTCGAACGCGAAGTCGTGCCGAACGGCTGGGCGACGCCCGACGCGTTCGCCGCCGGCTACGCGGCTACGCAGGCGATGCCCGGACCGCTCTTCACGTTCGCCTCGTACCTCGGCGCGTCCGCTTACGGCTGGCTCGGCGCGGCGATCGCGACGGCCGCGGTGTTCCTGCCGGGCTATCTGCTCGTGCTCGGCGCGCTGCCGTTCTGGCAATCGCTCCGCCGTACGAAGGCGGTCGCGCAAGCCGCTTACGGCATTAACGCCGCAGTCGTCGGCCTGCTGCTCGCGGCGCTGTTCGACCCGCTCTTCCTGGGCGCGGTTCGGACGCCGGTCGACTTCGCGGTCGCATCTTCGTTGTTCGTCTTCATCGTCTTTTGGAAGCTGCCGCCCTGGGCGCTCGTCGCGATCGCGGCCGCGACCGGCGCTGCCGTCTATGGCTGGTAGCCGCCAACCTGACCGCCTGACCGCCCGTCCGTCGGACGGTTCGGCCGAGCCGGCGTTACGGCATCCCGCCGCCGGAGGCGCCGAACGTATCCATGAATTGAATGAGCACCGGGCCGAGCAGCACGATGAACAGGCATGGGAATACGAATAAGACAAGCGGGAACAGCATCTTGATCGGCGCTTTCATCGCCGCTTCCTCCGCCCGCTGCTTTCGGCGGTCGCGCAGCTCGGCCGATTGGACGCGGAGCACCTGTACGAGGCCGATGCCGAGCTTCTCTGCCTGCAGAATGCTGCTGACCAGCGTACGCATCTCGTCGAGCCCCACCCGCTCCCGCAGCCCGAGCAGCGCTTCCCGGCGCGTGCGTCCGAGTCGAATTTCCTCGAGGCAACGGTAAAACTCGTCGGCGAGCACCCCGCTCTTCTTGGAGACGAGCTTGCCGAGCGCCGCATCGAAGCCGAGCCCGGCCTCGAGGCTGACCGTCAATAAATCCAAGACGTCCGGCAGCTCGCGAAGCGCCTGCTTCGCGCGCTTCTTCGCCTTTCCCCCGAGGTACAGGTAGGGCAGCCGCCAAGCGGCAAGCGCGCCGAGCATCGTCAGCAGCGCCGTCGTTCCGAACCCGCCTCGCAGTAAAAACCACGCATAGGCGCCGGTCAGTCCCGGCACCGCGACCATCGCCGCGAGCTGCAGCAGCCGGAATTCGACCGGCGTCATCTGCATCGGTCGTCCCGCCCGCAATAGCAGCGTCTCGAGCCGCTCCTGCTTTCGCTCGTCCATCCGCCTGCGGAACCGGCGCCGAAGCCGCAAGCCCGCTCCGTGCAGCAGCCGGCGGATCGGCCCGGGGCCGCGCGCTTCGTCCGCCGGCGCGGGCTCGGCGGCCGGCCCGTCGAGCGAGAGGCGCGACAGCCGCTGCTTCACGCGTTGTTTCCGCTCATGAGGCACCAAATACAGTCCGTATATCGTCAACGTCACCGTCACGAATAACGCCGCGCACAACATCGCCATCGCTCTACACCTCGATCGTAGTCACCTTACGAATTAATACGAAGCCGATCGTACCGGACAAGAAACCGGCCGCCAGCAACGCGATGCCGACCGGATGATGGAACAGCGTTTCGATGTGCTTGGGCTCCATCAAATAAATCAACACCCCGAGTCCGAACGGCAGCGAGCCGATGACGAGCCCGGACAGCTTGCCTTGCGCGGTCAACGTCTTCAGCTGCCGCTGAATTTTATTGCGGTCGCGGATCGTGCCGACGATCGTTTCCAGGATGACGGCCAAGTTGCCGCCGACCTGCTTTTGAATCAAGATCGCCTGAATCATCAGCTCCAAATCCTCGCTCGGCATCCGCTCCTTCAGCGACTGGAACGCCGTCTCCATCGAATGCCCGTATTGCATCTCCTTCAGCACCGTATCCATCTCGGAGCGAATCGGCTCGTCCATCTCGTCGACGACGGTCTTGAGCGATTGCGCCAAGCTGAAGCCCGCCCGCAGGCTGCCGATCATCGTGGACAGCATATCCGGCAGCTCGTCGTTGAACGCGCGCAGCCGGTCGCCCTGCTTCTTGCGAAGCCACCACGGCGGCAGCGCATAGCCGAGCGCGCCGCCGATGACGGCGAACACCCAATGCGACAACAGCGCCGCGCCGAGCCCGGCGGTCAAGGCGGCGATGATCCAATGAAACATCACGAACTCCTCGGGCCGCAGCGGCAAGCCCGCGCGGAGCAGCGCCCGTTCGAGCCGCGCGTTGTTTTGCTTCGTCAGCACCCGCTCGCGCACCGCGCGTTTGTAGCTTTGGAGACGCACGAAGAGATCGAAACGCCGCCGGTCGAGCGGCTTCTTCGCGTCGGAAGCCGTCTGCAAATACGCCTTCATACGCTTTTGCAGCCGGCGGTCCGATAGCAGCACCGACTGAAACAGAAACAGAAACAAGAAGAAGGCCGTCAGCGAAAACAGCAGCACCGTCGCGCCGAAGACGAACGTCATGCGCCCCACTCCTCTCGGTCGATAAAGACGGTCGGCGGAATATAGATGCCGGACGTCTCCAGCCGCTCGTAAAACTTCGGCCGCACGCCGGTCGGCGTCAGCTTCCCGATCATGCGCCCGCTCGCGTCCATGCCCTGCTGCTCGTAGACGAAGATGTCCTGCAGCACGATCGTATCGCCTTCCATCCCCTGCACCTCGGTGATGTGGGTAATTTTCCGGGATCCGTCCTTCAGGCGCGACTGCTGTATGATGAGGTCGATCGCGCCGGCGATCTGCTCGCGGATCGCCTTCACCGGCAGCTCGATGCCCGCCATCAGCACCATCGTTTCCAGACGCGACAGCATGTCCCGAGGGCTGTTCGAGTGGCCGGTGGCGAGCGAGCCGTCGTGGCCCGTATTCATCGCCTGCAGCATATCGAGCGCTTCCCCGCCTCGCACCTCGCCGATAACGATTCGTTCGGGGCGCATCCGCAGCGAATTGCGGACGAGGTCGCGGATCGTTATCGCGCCCTTGCCTTCGATGTTCGGCGGCCTCGACTCCAGCGAGACGACATGCTCCTGCCAAAGCTTCAGCTCCGCGGCGTCCTCGATCGTCACGATGCGTTCGTCGCTCGGAATGCAGGCGGACAGCACGTTCAGCGTCGTCGTCTTCCCGGAGCCGGTGCCCCCGCTGACGAAGATGTTCAGCCGCGCCTTCACGCAGGCGTCCAAGAACGAAGCCATCTCCGCGGATAACGTGCCGAAGCCGACCAAGTCCTCCATGGTGAACGGATCCTGCGAAAACTTACGGATCGTAATCGTCGGCCCGTTCAGCGCCAGCGGCGGAATGATGACGTTCACGCGGGAGCCGTCGGGCAAGCGCGCGTCGACCATCGGACTCGACTCGTCGATGCGGCGGCCGATCGGCGCCACGATGCGCTCCACGACGCTCATGACGTGCTCGTTGTCGCGGAAGGCGACGCCGGTCAGCTCCAGCTTGCCGTTCCGCTCGACGTACACCTGCTCCGGCCCGTTCACCATGACCTCGCTCACGTCGGGATCGAGCAGGAGCGGGTTGATCGGCCCGTAGCCCGTCAAGTCGTTGGCCAGCTCGTCGACGACCTTCTTCCGGTCGATCGAGCCGCGGAACGTCTCGTCGTCTTTAATAATTTCGATCGCCATCGCGTCCAGCTTCGGAAGCAGCTCCTCGACGGTAGCCTGCTGGAGCTCCTCGAGAATTTGCTTATGCAGCCGGTTCTTCAGCTCCTGGTGCTTATTTACCTTCGGCTGCGCCTCCTTCCCCCGGGGAAGCCGAGCCGAAGCGTCGGCGCCGCGCAGCTCGCGGAACGTCGCCACCAAATCCTTCTTCGGCGCGCGCGCGTTTTCCGCCGTCTCGGCCGCTTCCGGGGCGTCCGCCGTCGGCGGCCCGTCCGCGCGCCTCGCTTGAATGCGGTCAAGCAGGCTCATGCAGCGTTCTCCTCCTCCCGTACGAAGCTCGCATGCGCTCAAGCGTTATTGGAGCTTCGGCTTCGAAAACAACGACTGAAACAAGGACGGCGTCTTCGGCTTGAACAGCGAAATTTCCCGCCGCGACACAAGCTGGTCCGCCATCCGGAACACCGCCTTCGCGACGTCCGTCTTCCCTTGGCCGACGACGAACGGAATGCCGACATTGAGCGATTGCGAGACGATCTGGAACTGGTTCGGAATATACATGCCGACCTCCGCCCCGAGAATGTCCGGCACGTCGCTCGCCGAGATGACGCTTTCCATGTTCGCCCGGTTCACGACGAGCTGCGCCTTCTCGCGCATGCCGAGCAGGTCGAGCGTCTCCAGCAGCAGCTTCGTGTTTTTCATCGTCGCCATTTCCAAATTCGTCAGCACGATCACCTGATCCGCCTTCTCGACGAGATGCAGGTTTTTCTCCTGCAATCCGACGCCGGTATCGACAAGCACGTAATCGTGCTGCGCCAGCATCAGGTCGCAAATCGTCTGAAGCGCCTCCGGCGTTACCAAATCCGCGTATTCCGGACGCTCCGGGCCCGCCAGCACCCGCACGCCGCTCGGATGATGCATGAGAAAGCTGCTTAACCCGAACGCGTCGAGCGTGTCCATCGACTCGACGACATCCTTCATCGTAAACGTCGGATGCAGGTCGAGCGCAAGGCAGACGTCCCCGAATTGCAAGCTTCCGTCGATGACGCCGACCTTAATGTTGCTTTTTGATAAGGCGACCGCCAAATTCGTCGTCACGACCGTTCGTCCGACGCCGCCCTTCGCGCTGCAGACGGCGATCATCTCCCCGCGAAAGCCCGTGCCCTTGATCGGTTCCGCTCCCATCTGCGCTCCTCCTCTCCGCTCGCTATTCCGCCGCCGGCGCGGCCCCGTCCGAAGCCGAAGCTTCGCGGTTCACCCGGCTATGCAGCGTAAACTGAATGTTGCCGTTCTCGTCCGCGTTGACGAGCCGCACTGCCTGATCCCGGTCGAGCTCGAGCGTCACCGAGCTGTACTCGACATACAGATCGCCCTCGTCGCTCTCGATCATGCGCCGCCCGACGGCGAGCACGCGGATGCCCTCGTACAACAACTCCGTCGTCATCTTGTTGTCCGGACCGGGACGGCTGGCAAGCACGTCCACGACGTCCTCCGGCTCGATCAGGTTGGATACCGTCTGCACGAAGTTCACCCCTACGGATACCGCCCGTTTGCCTTCCGCCACCTTGCGGGAGACGAACAGCGCTTCGTCCTTCTCGTCCTTCAGCCGGTGCGAGAGGATGGGCTCGCCGGCCGCGATGTTCGCGTCCGCCAGCTTCCCTTGCGCGAGGGCCGGATCCGTCAAGGCGCTCTCGTGCAGCCCGAGCTGCGGCACGCGAGCCGTCGTCAGCTGCTCCCGGCCGATGCGCTCGTTGCGCGCGATCGGCTCCGCGGCGACGACGACGTCGACGAGCGCCTCGGTGACGGCGGCCTCCGCTTGAAACCGGCTCATGTATTTGTAAAACAGCACCGTGGTCGCCATGCCCATCACGATCGCGAGCGCCAATACGAGTTTCGTTCGCATGCTTGCCTTCACCTACTCCGTCAGTCTGATCGCGAACGCGCCTTTGTCCGCCGCCTCTTGCCGGGCGAAGCCGGTGCCGGCGCGTTGAATGAATTTTCCGGTGATGTACGTGTCGTGCGGGTCCATCGGCTTCGTGACGTAAAAGTAAGCGAAGCCGGTAATTTCGACGGCCTTCAATTGCTTCGATTCATAACTATGAGGGCGGTAGACGGGCACGAGCAGGATACGCGGGCAATCGCGATGAAACATCTCGCCCTCCGGATACGGGCAGTTCGTCAGCCGCTCCGCGATGCTGCTGCGGGTTTTCCCGGCGATGTTGCCGGTTTGAGTTTCGAGGACGTCGTTCAATCCGAGCCAGCCTTGATACCCGTACCGCAAATTATCTTCATAGGTCGCCGCCCCCGGACCGCCGAGCGCCAAGACGCCGAAATAACCCGTCTCCGACATCGTGTTATCCACCTTCAATCGGTATTCCACGCCGTACGCGAGCGGGATGCTCTCGTCGATGCCGAGCGGCGCCGCCCCGATCGCCGACCCCATCCGGCCGAGCTCCGCGATCGCGGCTACCGACACGGGCGCGGCATCGAAGCCGAAGATGCCCGCGAAGCCGAGCGGCACCTCGGCCGTTAAGCCGACGTACACGCGGTCCTGCATCGACACCTCCAGCCGATCCATGTGCGCGTGCTCCCCGTGCCGATGCAACACCGTCTCGGCGACCGCCTCGACCGCCGCCTCGCTCGTCGTAAGCTCTTGCGCCGCGGACAGCGCGGCGGCATTCGCCGCCTTCTGCATCTGCGCCCGCGTCGCCATGAGCAGGCCCCCGTCGATCACGAGGCCGGCGAAGGCGAGCAGCGCGACCATCGACAGGGACACCAGGGCGATGACATTGCCCCGTTCGTCCCGCGCCAACGCGGGCAGCCGCTGGCGCCAACCGTCATTCCGTTCCATGCGAACTCTCCTCCCGCGGGCTTACTCCCCGCCTCATTCCACTCGAATGGTGGACGTTGCGCTGACGTTCGCGACCGTCGACAGCAGCTCGTTCGCCAGCGGCGTTACGAACGCGAACGGCTGCTCCAGCGTAACGGTGACGTAATCGCCCGAGTCGCGCGACGCGTCGCCCGGCTCGATCGTCACGGTCAGCGCCGAAGCGCCGCCGGTGCCGAAGTGGGCGGCCGCGAACGTTCGAAGCTCCTCGTCGGATCGGCCGAGTCCGCCGAGCCGCACCGTCTCCTGCGCCGTTAGCTGCAGCGAGAGATGCGCGTAAAAGTATCGCCCCAAATCCAAAATGCCGAAGACGAGCAGCAGCAAGAGCGGCGCGACTAAGGCGAATTCCGTAAGCGACTGCCCGCGCTCGTCGCGCAGCCAGCGCAGATGCGTCCTCATCCTTGCACGACCCCTCTCCAAAACAACGCCGCCAGCGCCCCGCAAGCGATGGCGATGCCGTACGGCATCGTCGCATGCAGCGCGCCGCCGTGCCGCGGCACGCGGAGATTCGATCCGGGCCGCCAAGAGATGACGGTATACGCCGCATAGAGGAGAAATCGCCTGAACGCCGGCCGCGGCAAGAGGAAGACGACGGAGAGCAGAAAGCCCGTCAGCGCCATATAAATCGCTGCGTCCGCCGCGAAGGCCGCCCCCTTCAGCGCGCCGACGACGGCCAGCAGCTTCACGTCGCCCGCCCCCATACCGCCCATCAGGTACGGGATAAGCAAAAGCGACAGGCCGGCGAACAGGCCGAGCATCGACAGCCCCGCGGCCGCCCACCCGCCCGTCGCGAGATGCCCCGCGACCGCCAGCGCCAGGGCGGGAAACACGACGACGTTATAGATTTTCCTCCGGGCCGCGTCCGTCGCGGCGCATACGAGAAGAACGCCGATCAAGACGAAATCCGTCCAATTCCATTCCATCCCGCATCCCCCTTAGCGAAAAAACAGGGCCCGCGCCTCATACGCCGACCCCGCTCCTGAACCAATATAATAGCGCTCTGCTTTACGTCGTCGGCTCCGTCGGCGTCCCGCGGCTGCGGATATCGGTAAGCGCCTGATTGAAGATCGCCGTAATTTCGTTCCGGAACGCCGCGATCAGCCCGACGACCGCCACCGCGATGATGCCGAGCACGAGACCGTACTCCGTCAACCCTTGCCCCTGCTCGTCCGTAAGCAACGCCTTAAATTTGTTCATCATGTGGATCGTCTCCTTCGCCTCGATGGGCTGTAAATTGGAATTCAAGCCGGTGACCTTGCGCGATCCGCGTCTCGCGGACGCGCCCCGCCGGCAGCTCGACGACCGAGCGGGCTTGTTTGACGACGCTGCCGAGCCGGTTCGGCCGCAGCGCCTCGTCGATGCCGACGACGGTTCCCGCCGCGTCCAAGTAGAGGACGTCGATCGGGTACTTCATGAAAAACGTGTGCACCGAACGGCAGGGCGTAATATGGAGCGCGCGATCGGCCTTCGGCGACGCCGTGAACATCCAACCCCGGAGCCTCGCGAAGAAGGTCGAAGCTTCGTCCACGCGCCCGGCGATTAACGTTCCCGTGTCCCGATCCCGCAATTCCAGCAAACCGTTCACCTCCGGCAATGAAAATAACCCTGCCTTTCCGTACCGAAAGGAGGGTTGTGCTATGCGCGTATCGACGCGCTTCCGCAACAAATCTCCCTGATCTTTCGGTAACTGGCTGGCATAACGGCGAGAACGTGGTTCGTCCCGCGCGCCTTAGCCCCTGTAGCTTTGCGCCGCTGATTTTCATCAGCTTTGCCTTTATCGAGATTCAGCGAAACTTGTCTGAATCTGGCGACATCCTCATCATAGCCGGGACTCTTCTTCGCCCGCTATATGCCTGAATGTTTATTTTTCCAACGAAGCGCAACAAGCGGAACGAACTACGCCGGAACGAAGACGGCGGCGAAGGCTAGTCGAATCGAGGTGGGCCCTAGAGCCTACTCGTCCGACGTTTCCCTTCGCCGCCGCCGTTTCGTGCGTCGCGAGTCATATAATTACTTACATATCTTAGAAGTACCAACCACTAATACTCGATCTTGTCCACAGCCTCCGCCCATGCGTCGAAAGGCGCACGGTACTCGTTCGGCGTGATGCGCGTCATCGGCAGCCGGCGCCCCTCCAGCGGCTTCGCGAGCTCCTCGTAGATGAATTGATCGTCGAAGGCGATCGCCGCCGCTTCCTCCTTCGTACAAGCGAAGTATACCGCCCTCGGCCGCGCCCAGTAGATCGCGCCGATGCACATCGGGCACGGCTCGCAGCTCGTATACAAATCGCAATCCGACAATTGGAACGTGCCCAGCGTTCGGCACGCTGCCCGGATCGCCTGCACTTCCGCGTGCGCCGTCGGATCCGACTTCTTCGTCACCTCGTTCACGCCGGATGCCACGATGCGGCCGTCCTTGACGATAACCGCACCGAACGGGCCGCCGTTGCCGGTCTCGACGTTGCGCAGCGCGAGCCGAATCGCCTCTTCCATAAATCGTTCCTGCTCCGTACCCATCGAATTCCTCCTGTGCCGCCGTTTGCGCAGCAGGCGTCAGCCGGCGTCAGTCGGCGATCGGAAGCCGAATGTCCACGGTCGTCCCGACGGACTCCTCGCTTTCGATCGTCATGCGCCCGCCATGCTGCTCGATAATATTATAACTGATCATGAGACCGAGGCCGGTGCCGTTCTCTTTCGTCGTATAGAACGCTTGTCCAAGGCGCGTCAACTCCTCCCGAGGGATGCCGATGCCTTGATCGGAAATGCGGATATGTACGTCCCCTCCCGTCCGTTCGAGCCGAATCGTGACGACGCCCCCGTTCGGCATCGCTTCCACTGCATTTTTCAATACGTTAAGGAACACCTGCTTCATTTTCGTCTCTTCGCAGCGCACCGCGATCCCCTCGGTGTCCGGCTCCCGTTCGAACGCGATCTCCACGTTGTGAAGAATCGCTTGCGTATTCACGAGCGTCAAGATGCTTTCCAGCAGCGTCGCTACGTTCTTGTCGGTGACGTCGAGCGCCTGGGGCTTGCCGAGCAGCAGCAGCTCGCTTGCGATGACGTGGATGCGGTCCAGCTCGGAGAGCATAATTTCCGTGTAGGCCGACGGCTTCTGTTCATGCGCAAGCTGCACGAAGCCTCTCAGGCTGGTTAGCGGATTCCGAATTTCGTGCGCGATGCCGGCGGCGAGTTCGCCGACGACGGCCAGCTTGTCCGACTGCTGGAGCAGCTCCTGGTTCCGTTTCGTCTCCGAGATGTCCTTTAGAATGCCGTACACGCCTACGATCCGACTGCCGGACAGCACCGGTACGTAGGACACCTCGACGTCGACCCGCGCGCCGTCCTTGCGCACGCAGACCGCGTCGAAGTGCTGCGGCCTCCCCTCGACCGCCAGCGCGAACGCCGCTTGCGCCGTCGCGCGCATATCCGTCGGGAACCACAACAGGTACGTAGCGCCGTGCGCTTCGTGCCGGGCATACCCGGTAAGCCGCTCTTGCGCTTCGTTCATGTCCGTCTGCAAGCCTTGAAGCGAGTATAAACTCACGGCCTCCCGAGTAAATCGCATCATTCCGCGCTCGGCCGATCGCTTGTCCCGGCGCAGTTTCCTGATTTGCAGCCCGAGCGCCAAGAAAATCGCAGCGTTCGATGCCCATATCCATACTTGAAGGGGGTGTCCTGTTAACGCCTCGCTCATCCAGCCGTCGATCGCGATGGCGACGACGGCTGCGATCGCGAACGCGATACCCGCTGGTTTCATTATGCCTCACCCGCTCCCGTATTTAGCCCCGAACATGAAAAAAGACCCAACTCTCCCGTGTTTTGCGGAAAAGCCAGGTCATGGAGAGACATCATCCGTAGATGCTTCCCCCATTTACCGAACGCTATTTGAGCTGAAAGCAGACCATACTTTCGTCTTCAAGGAAGTTCCAATCGATAAACACATTGTCGAGCGGCCCGCCAAGCACCCTGGAAAACATCGGACTTTGTTGAAAATGTTGCTTCTCCAGTTCGTCCTTCGCGAGCCGCAGCTCCCGATCGAATCCCCGTCCTAGCAGCGCCTTCTCGATAGGAATCAAGATGCCCAGCTTCATGACGACGATAAGCTTCGGAGAAATTTGATGAATGTCCAGATGATCGGGCACTCGTTGTACATAGGCGCTGATCCGATTGATCTCTTCCCGGAAAGCGTCTATGTCGATCTTCTGCGGAATGGCGGCCGGATGCGTTCGTACGAACGGCAGCTCCTGCTCGAACATCGCAACGATGACGCCGGCGTTGTTCGCGTAGTTCCAGTCGTGGTAAAATCGTTCCACCTCTACCCCAAGAGACACGCTGATTACCCCGCGCAACTCGGGAAGCATGGAGGATACGATAATCGACCGGGTCCGGTCTACGCTGTCTTCCTTATCGTGCTGCAGCAGCACTTCTTCCATCGGCGACAAAAAACCCTTGATCGTAATGACCAAAAACCGGCTCGCAGCCGAGGCGAAGCAAGATTCGGGCCCGCGCCCGAACTTCTGCCGCAGCAGCTTGCTCGCGTAACTGCTAATTTTCTTTAATTCTTCTTGTATCATCATGTCTGTTCGCGTCACCGAATCCTGTTGGTTTGATCCATCATCGGTAGAATCAGCGACTTCCATGACGCCAATCATATTCAGTTTACCATACTTCTCCGAATCGGGGAAGCCGCGGTCGCCGGATCGGCCCCGCGCCGGCGAAAATCTTTTGCGTCTCACCATCGCAATACCGCCCCTTCGATTCTCTTGACGCCCCGGATCGCGGCCAGTTCTTCCGCCAGTCGGAAGCAAGCCAAGTCTTTGCGCTTCGCCTCGACCATGACGTCGATGCGCGGCAGCCCCGCGTCCCTGCAGCCTTTCAGGAATGCCGCTACGGGCCCCGCTTCGACGTCGTCGGCATGCGCGCGAAACTCCTTCTCGGATTTCGGCGACGAGACGTGAATCTTCATCGGCCGTTCCCCCCATGTCGCCGAGATGCGCGGCAACAGCTCGAGCGGCGGCGAAGAGGACGGATTGCAGCGATCGTGATGCAAATCGCACATCATCGGCAGCCCCGCCCGCTCGCACACCGCGAGCGTCTCCTCTAGCGTATACGTCTTATCGTCGTTCTCGAACGTGAGCCGCGCCCGTACGCGCTCCGGCACGAGCGGCAGCCGCTCGTGGAGCCGCTCGATCGCGGACTCCTTGTCCCCGTAAACCCCGCCGATGTGAATATTCACCGGATGTTCGGGCCCGAGTCCCATGCCTTCGAGAATGTCGGTATGATACTCCAAATCGCGAATCGCCGCTTCCGCGATCGTCTCGCTGCCGTTCAGCAGCGTAAATTGATTCGGGTGCATCGACAGGCGCATGTCGTGCGCGCGGGCGAACGCCCCGAGCTCCGCGAGAAGGCTGCCGTACGTCTCCCGCACGTCAAGCCCGACGTCCGGATGCGTCGACAGCGGCACCAGCGCCGAGCTGAGCCGGAACAGCCGCACGCCGTGGGCGGCGTTATAGTACAAAATGCGCCGCGTCGCCTCCAGGTTGCCTCGGCCCACCTCGATCATCCGCTGCATCGCCTCGTCCCGCGGCAGCTCCCGGAACCGCTTATACGTAAAGCTCGAGCTCGGCGTATTGCCGTAAATCGCGAGCGCCGTCGAGACGTACCCTAGACGAATTTCCATGCGTCTCTCCGCCTTTCCCCCGACGTCCCTCCTTATACGATACCCAATTACCTGCAATTCACCCAATGCAAAGAAGCCGCCCTGCAGCGGAGATGCATGCTGCGGGACGGCTTCGGCGGGACGGCGCGATCAGGCGTAGTACGGGGAAATCATCAGGTACACGATCACGCCGGTGAGGCTGACGTACAGCCAGATCGGCATCGTCCAACGGGCGATTTTCCGATGCTTCGCCGTTTGGTTGTTGAGGCCGCGCGCGGTGGTCACGAGCGCGAGCGGCACGATGGCGATCGCAAGCAGGATGTGCGTGATCAAGATGAAAAAATAGACGTATCGGATGACGCCTTCGCCGCCGTACGCCGTCGACTCGGTCGCCCAGTGGTACGTCACGTACGACAGCAGAAACAGCGTCGTCGAAACGAAGGCCGCGAAGATAAAGTTTCGATGCAGCTTGACGTTGCGTTGCTTGATGAAAATGAGCGCCGCCGTCAGAAACACGAAGGTGAAGCTGTTAAATACCGCGTTCAGCAGCGGCAAGATCGTCCAATCGACATGATCGAGCCCTTCGGCCTCCGGCAAAAAAAACAAGATTGCCACGAGCGCGTTAATCGCGATCGACAGCGTTACGATCAAGGGAGTAAAATTCCGTTCTTTGGTCGGCGTCACGACGGATCCCGTCCTTCGTTCTGGAATAGCCTGCTACCCCCATCATAATGAAAACGAACCGAACAACGCAAACGCTGGAGGCCGTTGTAACGGAACCTTCACAATTGCGCCAGCCCGCGCGCGCCGTTACGCCGGCGCCGCGGTCGCGGACGGAGCCGCGGTGCCTATGATCGGCGCCGCCCCGCCCTGCTGCAGCTGGTACATCTGCCAGTACTTGCCGCCCAGCGCCATCAGCTCGTCGTGCGAGCCGCGCTCGACGACCTCGCCCCGATCGAGCACGAGGATCAGATCGGCGCTCTTGATCGTGGACAGCCGGTGCGCGATGACGAACGTCGTTCGCCCTTGCTTCACGACGTCGAGCGCGTCCTGAATGACCGCTTCCGTCTCGGTATCGATATTGGACGTCGCTTCGTCCAAAATAAGAATCGCCGGATCGAAGGCCAGCGCTCTGGCGAACGAGATAAGCTGTCGCTGCCCGGCGGAGAGCGTGCTCCCCTTCTCGATAACGGGCTCGTCGACGCCTTTCGCGAGCGCCGCCAGCATCCGCTCGCCGCCGACGTCCTTCAGCGCCTTCTCGATGCGCTCGCGGGGGATCGACGGGTCGCCGAGCGAGACGTTCGTCGCGATCGTACCCGTAAACAGGAACGGGTCCTGCAGCACGATGCCCATGTGGCGGCGGATCGTCTGCCGCGGCAGCGTGCCGATGTCGACGCCGTCGACCGTAATGCGTCCGGCGTCGACGTCGTAGAATCGAAACAGCAAATTCAAGATCGAGCTCTTGCCCGAGCCGGTATGGCCGACGAGCGCGACCGTCTGCCCTTGCTTCGCCTCGAAGGTGATGCCTTTCAGAACCGGCTCGCCTTCCTTATACGAGAACCAGACGTCTTCGAAGCGCACGTCGCCGCGGTAACGCGGCATCGCTTCGTCCGCGACGTCCTCGCCGGCTTCGTCGAGCAGCACGAACACCCGCTCCGCGCTGACGAGCGCCTGCTCGAGGTTCGGCAGCTGATTGACGATGTTGACGACCGGCTGGAACATGCGGTTCAGGTAATCGACGAACGCGTAGAGCACGCCAACCGAGACGACGCCCTCGATGCCGCTCACGGAGATGCCGCCGAAATACCAAATCATCGCGATGAACGCGACGTTCCGGAACACGCTGACCAAGTTATGCGAGGTCAGGGAGTTCAGCCGCAGCATCTTGTTGCGGTAGTCGAAATACCGCGTGTTCATCGCCTCGAACTCTTCTTCCGTTCGCTTCTCGCGGCGGAACGCCTGTATGATCGGCATGCCCTGAATCGACTCGTTGATCATGCCGTTCATCTCGCTGAGCGTCGAGCGAATAATCCGGTTGTATCCGGCGGCGTACCTCCGATAGACGATGATCCAAAGCACGAGCAGCGGAAGCACCAGCGTACATGCGAGCGCCAGCCGCGCATCGAGGAAAAACATCGCGCCGAGGATGGCGAGAATGTACAGCGTCCCGGAGAAGAAATTCGCGAGCACCGTCACGTAAAGCTCCTTAATCGCTTCGGTGTCGTTCGTAATGCGCGAGACGACCTTGCCGGCCGGTAAATTGTCGAAGTACCGGATCGGCAGCCGGTTAATATGCGCGAACACGTCGTCGCGCATCTTGCGGATGATCCGGTTGGCCGACGCCTGCAAATAATACCGCTGGCCCCAGCTAAAGCCCGCCGAGACGAGCAACAGCGCTAAATACAGCCAGCTCAGCTCCAAAATGCCCGCGATTTCGGGCCGGTAGAACGCGAAGATTTGCTCGTTCGTCAGCGCGACCGAATCGACGTACACCCGCCGCGTGTCGCCCTCTCTGACCTCCAGCCAGCCTTCCGGCGTCAGCCTGCGCTCGCCGTCCGCGTCGACCGCGCCCGGCACGAAGACGAAGCCGCGCCCGACCTGCAGGACGCGGGCCTCTTCCCCGCGCGCCTCGCCCGCCGCGAACCGATCGGCGCGCTTCCACAGCGCCCCGCCGAACGATACGGTCGCGTCGTCGGCCGCCGCCGCGCGGTACCACGGCTGCTCGATGCCCGCGATGTGCACGTCGATCATTCGCTTGGCGATGAACGGGCCGACGAGCTCGGTGCCGATCGCGACGAGGAGCATCGCGAGGGCGAAGAGAATCGTTTTCTTATAGATCATTGCGTATTGCCAAAGCCGCTTGCCCGGTTTCGCGCGCTTCACCGCTTCCCGGTCGAGCTGCTCCCACTCGAAATCTTCTTCTTGCATGATCGCGGATCCCTCCCGCTTTCCTTAAGTTTATCCCGTCCCGGCCCCGGCGCTCCGACGTTAGACGATCGCGTCCGTCGACTGCGCCTGCTGCCGTTCGAATTGTTCTTTATACCAGCCGCCCTTCGCGAGCAGCTGCTCGTGGGTGCCTTCCTCGACGATGCGCCCGTCGTCCAGCACGATAATATGATCGGCGTGCTGCACCGCCGAGATGCGATGCGTCACGATGAGCGTCGTCTTGCCCTCGCGGGAGCGCCGCACGTTGCCGATGATTTCGGCTTCCGTCTTCGCGTCGACGGCCGACAGCGCATCGTCGAGAATCAAAATTTGCGGATCGGCGAGCAGCGCCCGCGCGATCGATACCCGCTGCTTCTGACCCCCGGACAGCGCGACCCCCTTCTCTCCGACGAGCGTCGCGATCTTGTTCGGCAAAAACTCCAAATCCTTCTTGAACGCGGAGAGCTCGATCGCTTCCTCCAGCCGGTCGACGCCGTCCTCTCCCTTGGAGTACAGGATGTTTTCGCGCACCGTGCGGGAGAACAGGAACGGGCTCTGCGGCACGTAGCCGATCCAACGCTTCAAATCGTCGTACGCCAGCTTGTCGATCGGCACGCCGCCGATCGTAATTTCTCCCTCGCCGACCGGGTATTCCCGCAGCAGCTGCTTGACGAGCGTCGTCTTGCCGCTGCCGGTCCGCCCGACGATGCCGAGCGTCCGGCCGGGCTGGACCTCGACGTTCACCCGATCGAGGTTGACCGTCTCCGACGTCGGGTAGCGGAACGTCACGTCGCGGAATCGAATCGCGCCCGCCCGCGCCGCACGGATCGGCTCCGCCGGCTCCTCGACGTCGGGCGCGTACGACAGCGTCTCGTTGACGCGGTCGAGCGAAGCGTTCCCTCGCTGCATAATGTTGATCAGCTCGCCGATCGCGAACATCGGCCAAATCAGCATGCCGAGGTAGACGTTGAACGTGACGAGGGCGCCTACCGTCAATTCGTTATGGAACACGAGATACGCGCCGTACCCGATGCCGATCAGGTAGCTTGCGCCGACCACGATTTTGATCGTCGGTTCGAACAGGGCGTCGATGCGCGCGACGGCGATATTTTTTTCGAGCACGTCTCCCGTAACGTCCCCGAACCGGCGTTCGGCGGCGCGCTCCTGCACGAACGCGCGGATGACGCGGACCCCGGAGATCGTCTCGAGCACGCCGTCGTTCATATCGCCGAAAGCGTCCTGCGCCGCCTTGAAGCGGGTATGAATCCATTTTCCGTACACCTGAATGCAAACCGCCAGCACGGGCAGCGGCAAAATCGCCGCGAGCGTCAGCTTCCACGAGACGAGCGTCGTCATCACGACGATCAGCGTCAGCATCCACACCGTCGAGTCGACGAGCGTAAGGATGCCTAATCCGGCCGTCATCGAGACGTCTTTGAGGTCGTTCGTCGCGCGCGCCATCAAGTCGCCGGTTCGGTTTTTTTCGTAAAACGTAGGCGTCATCTTCAGCAGATGCCGCATCAGCCGCGACCGGAGCAGCCGCTCCACGACGAAGGCGCCGCCGAACAGCTTCGACATCCATATGTACGTGACCGCGTACACGGCGACCGCGATCCCCCCGAAGAGCAGGAGCGTCTCGGTTAATTTCGATGCCGTCAAGGCGCCTTGCTGAATCGCGTCGATCGCGTCTCCGACCAGCTTCGGGGGGATAATCTCCAGAATGCCTACGAAAATCAATAACGGGACGGCGATGGCATACCGCTTCCACTCCAAGCGAAAAAACCAGCCGAGCTTCCCCAATACGGACAACATGTAATCCAACTCCCCTTTCGTTTCGCGAAAAAAAAGAAGCACACCGCTTCGATTCGCTCTGCGCGGTGTGCTTCCTCCGTCTTCCCCTTGTATGGGGAAAACGAAAAAGCGCAAGCCACGATCCATCCGTGACCTGCGCTCTGAATATCCGTATCGACGTGCGGCGACGCGTTACGCCGTAGCGGCGCGCGTACCGGAGCGCGAAAGCGGAGCCTCGGAGGTCACGAATGCGTTGCGAACCGTTCCATTCCAGCCGAATCCAACCATTGCCGTCATTCCCATGTGGACGTTACGCATCGCTCGTGTCGCTCCTTTCCCGTTCGTGCTCTTATTGACATCCATTTGTTTACAAGTGGTAAATTACCATGCTCTCCGCATCGGTGTCAACTTCTTTTTTTGGGAAGCTCGTTCCCCTGTTATTGATGCTTGCCCGCGGCCGCCTGCGAGAGGTAACCCGAAATATCGATACCGAGCCCGTCGGCGACCCGCTGCCCGAGCTCCGCGTCTCCCCGGTAGAAGTTGCAAATGGCGAGCAGCCGAGTGCGTTCATGCACCGCGCCGAGCTCGTCGATCAAGTTCGCGACCAAGTTGTCTTGCTCTTCTTTCGTGAATTTCCGATACGTATATTTCACCTGCGCGAAATCGTTCGTCTTGGCGATCTTCTCCCGCCCGGCGTTCCCGGAGAGCGGCATGCTGCTGTCGCGGTATTCCGGCGCCTCCTTCGGCGTATCCGCGTGGCGGTTCGGCTCGTAGTTGATCGGCGACGGATTTTGCTTCGTCTGCATCGAGCCGTCGCGCTGATTGTTGCGCACCGTCGCGTACGGGCAATTGATCGGCAGGTTCAAATAATTGGCGCCTAGACGATACCGCTGCGTATCCGGATACGAGAACAATCGGCCTTGAAGCAGCTTATCCTCCGACGCTTCGATGCCCGGCACGAGCGCGCTCGGCGCGAACGCGACCTGCTCGACCTCCGCGAAAAAATTGTCCGGGTTGCGGTTCAGCGTCATCGTGCCGACCTTCTGCAGCGGCACGAGCTCCTCCGGCCACAGCTTCGTCGGGTCGAGCGGGTCGAAGTCGAAGCCGTCGACGTCCTCCGGCGCGACGATCTGCACGAACAAATCCCACTTCGGGAAGTTGCCCGTTTTAATATTTTCGTAGAGATCCCGCGTCGCATGGTTGAAGTCCTCGCCCTGCACCGCTTTCGCCTGCGCCCGCGTCAAATTTCGGACGCCCTGATGCGGCATCCATTTGTATTTCACGTACACGTAGTTCCCGTGCGCGTTGATCCATTTGAAAGCGTGAACGCCGTTGCCTTCCATCTCGCGATAATTCGCCGGCGTCCCGTAATCGGACATGACCCACGTCAACATATGCGTCGATTCCGGCGTCAAGCTCATGAAGTCCCAGTACCGGTCGCCCGATTGAATGTTGGTGTCCGGCGCGGGCTTGAGCGAATGCACCATGTCCGGGAACTTGATCGCGTCGCGAATAAAAAACACCGGCAAATTGTTGCCGACCAGGTCGTAGTTGCCTTCTTCCGTATAAAACTTCGTAGCGAAGCCGCGGGGATCGCGAGCCGTCTCCGGCGAGCCTTGCCCGTGAATGACCGTCGAGAAGCGAACGAACACCGGCGTTTCCGTCCCCGGCTCCTGCAGAAATTTCGCTTTCGTGTACCGCTTCATGCTGTGTTCGAGCACGAACACGCCATGGGCGCCGGCGCCCCGGGCATGGACGACCCGCTCCGGAATGCGCTCCCGGTCGAAATGGGCCAGCTTCTCGATGAGGTGATAGTCTTCCAATAACGTAGGGCCCCGCTGCCCGGCCGTGCGGGAATTTTGGTTATCGCCGACGGGGACGCCTTGATTCGTCGTCAGGTAGTTTCGATGCTGCTCGCTCATAAATCCCATCACCTCTTTAAGTTTTGTTTATTACTATATTATAATAATTCTAATATAGGTATGGTTCTAATTATATTGAGAACCGTTGTCAATTATTCATGAAGTAACAAACGGTTAACGCAGCGCATGCGGCGCTATAATTCTACTCTATGCGGCGAAGACCGCGGCCATATCCGTTCGTTTCGGATGCGGCCGCGGTCTTTCGTCGTTAGGCGTTTATATACGAAGAATGCCGCCCGGCTTGCGCCGCGGCGGCATTTTCTTTTTAGGATTCGTTACGCGCGTAAACGATCGGATTCAGCCTCGAGGCGGCGATATCGCCCGGGCCGAGGCCCGGCAGCCACCGCGCCAGATCGTTGCGGCGCGCGGCCGTGTCCGGCTCCGCGATGCGCACGCCGTCGGCCATGTAGATGACGGTCATGACCTTGCGCATCGTCTCGGTCGGGTTGCCCGGCGCGCTGTGCACCGTCCAGCCGGCATGGAACGTCGCGTCGCCGGCGTTCATCGCGCCGTACGTGACCTTTTCGAACCCTTTGCCCTCGATATATTGCGCCAGCGTCCGATGCGATTCGTCGGAAATGACGGTCTTGTCGATCAGCCCGTTCCGATGGGAGCCCGAAGCGAACATCATGGAGCCGACCTCCTCGGAGATCGGGACGAGCGGCATCCACATCGTAATCGTATGGTCGGTTTCGAGCGGCCAGTAGATTTGATCCTGGTGCCACGGCGTGTGGCCGCCGCCGGGCTCCTTATAAAGCGCCTGGTCATGGTAAATGCGAACGCCCTCGACGCCCATCAGCTCCGCCGCGATGCGCGCGAACCGCTTCGCCAGCGTAAACCGAGCCGCCGCCTCGCTGTATTCCCACAAATTACCGACCTGAATGAACGCCTTGCCGTACGTATCCCGCTCATGCACCGGCTTGTCATGGTTGTTCCGCTCGCGCACCATCTCGGACAGCACGGGTTCGTAGGCGGCGATCTCCTCCCCGCTCGCGACGCCGCGCAGCAGCGTATGCCCGTCGCGGCGATACCTCTCGATATATTCCGGGGCGAGCTCGTACGTCCCGCTCAGTTCCGGCAGCGATCGTTCGATTTCGTTCATGAAGAGGCGCCTCCCTTTTGTCTTCCTCGGTCGCAATCGTTATGGTACATTCATAGTAATCCATAACCGCTAGGGGAGGCATTGTCTAAATCATCTTCCCCGTTTGTCAAAAACGACTGTTTTGCGGAAGAGGCAAAGGAGGCGCCGACGCGATGCATCGGCTTACAACGACGTCGCAGGCGGCCGCAGGGCCGATCGTGCCTTACGTCCGGGAGAGCGACCGCGCGGTGCGACGGCCTTGGCGCGTACCGGAGAGGCGGTTGCTCGATTATTTACTGGTGTTCGTGCGGCGCGGCCGCTGCGTCTTTACGGTCGACGGGTGTCGGCACGAGTTCCGGGACGGCGAATTCGCGCTCATCCAACCGGGCAGCCTCTGCGAGCTGGAAGGGCTGACGGACACGGAGACGCCTTTCGCGCATTTCGATGTGTTCTTCTCCTCCGATCGGGAACGGAGCTTCCCTACCCGCCCGGGGCAGACCGATCTGACGGCATACCTCGACCTGCTGCAGCCCCGAATGGACGACGTCTTCGGATTCGCCGTCCCGGTTCGGCTGCGGCCCCGGGACCCGAAGCGAATGCGGGATGCCCTGCTCCGCCTTGTCGACACGTGGCTGGGGGGAGACTCGTTCGCGCCGCTAAGCGTCCAGGCCGCGGCGACGGAGCTGATCGCCATGGTCCTTGCGGACCACGCGCCCCCGGACCGCGACGGGACGTCGAAGCGCGAGCCGCTCGATGAGCTCCGCTGGATCCCTTCGTATTTCTCGCTGCACCTGCACGAGCCGCTTCCCGTGGAGACGATGGCCGCCCGGGCCGGTCTATCCCCGTCCCGCTTCGCCGCGCGATTCAAGGCGACGTACGGCATGCCGCCGCACCGGTATTTGCTCGAGATGCGGGTGGCGCACGCGGGCGAGCTGCTGCGGTCGACGTCGCTGTCGCAGGAGGAGATCGCCGCGTATTGCGGGTTCGCGGACGTTCATCATTTCTCGAAGGCGTTCAAGCGTATCACGGGCGCGGCGCCCGGCGCTTGGCGGAGCTCTCCGCTATGACGACGCGCGTGAGACGCCCTACCGTCCTCGCAACGAACGTCTTCCCGAAGATGCCGAGCTCCATGATCCTCATACCCCGCCCGTCGTCTCTTCCCGACGTTTTAATTAAGGGAACGCCCCGATAAACAGCAAAGCGCGTCGCATGCTCGCCGCGCGCTTCCCGCCAAAAAAAAATGTTTTCTTCGCAAGACGGCTTCCTCCGCAAATCCCCCTAGCCTTGCGATTTCCCCATTCCCAGCATTAGTCCGTTGCGGTATACTGAACTAGTGGTTTGATGATTATCGAACTAATGTCATCGTTTTCTGGGAAATGAGGTTCGCATGCATCCTACTCTCCGCCGCAACCGGCCGTTCGTTCGATTGTGGTTCGCCCAGATCGCTTCCAACGTCGGCGACCAATGCTACGCGATCGCGCTCGTCTGGTATTTGCTGGAGCGCGTCGATTCGCCTTCCGCGCTCAGCCTCTTGTCGATCCCCGAGATGATCGCGGGGCTCCTGTTCACGCTGCTGTTCGGCGCGATCGCGGATCGGTCCTCGCCCCGCGCGCTGATGATCTGCTCCGACTTGGCGCGCTTCCTGCTGGCGCTCGCCGTCTTCGCGATGATGCTCGGCGGGGTCGACCATCTCGGGCTGTTCATGGGCGTCCAGTTCGGCATCGGTTTGTTCGTCGCCTTGTTCGCTCCGGCCCGCACCGTCGCCGTCCGAGCGGTCGTTCCGCCCGAGCTGATGAACCAAGCCAACGCGCTGCAAGATACCACCTTCCGCGCCATCCGAATCGCGGCGCCGATGGCCGTCGCGGCGCTCTCGCCGTTCGTCCCGCTCCCGTGGCTCGTGTTCGTCAACGCCTGCGCGTACGCCCTCTCCGCCGCCTTCGTCTGGAGCGCGGGCCAGGCGACGCCGCCTCGGACGACGCCTTCGGAACGGATGACGCCTGCGCGCTACGCTCGCGACATTGTCGAGGCGGGCCGGGCGCTGCGGGCGAACCGAACGTTACTGTTTACGATCCTCTTCGGCAATATGGGTTTTCTCGCTTGGCAGACGTTGTGGACGGTCGGCTTCCCCGTATTGGCGGCCGACCTGAGCGGCGGCGCGGTCGGCTCCGGCGGCGCCGAAGGCGCGGGCGGCGGCTGGCTCGGCGTCATCGTGGGCTGTTACGGCGCCGGCAATCTGCTCGGCAGCCTCTTCATGACGCGGCTTCCCGTCGCCAAGCCGTTCCGCGCCGTCCTCCTCGGGTGGCTGTTCCTCGCTGCCGGCTATGCCGTCATCGCCGCGGGCGCCTCGACGCCTTGGGTCGTCTGCCTCGGCGCGGCGATCGGCGGCATCGGCGGCCCCGTCATCGGCATTCCGCTGCTGACGGCGATCCAGACGATGGCCGAACCGTGCCACACCGGGAAGATCTACTCCGTCAACGCCCTAAGCTTCACCGCGTTCTGCATCGGCTCCTCCGCGATCGGAGCGCTCGGCGTCGGCGACTGGCCGCCCAGGGCGATGTTCGGCTGGGGCGCGGCGTTCTTGGTCGCGATGGTCGCGGCCGCCTTCGCCTCCCATGCGGGCACGGCGCGACGCCTGCGCACGAAAGAAAGCGCGCCGCCGGCCCCCGCGAAAAATCCCGCTTCGGCCGACGGCGCGCCGTCTTCGAACGTTTAGAAGTTAAAGTTGTCCGGGTCCGCGCCGAAGCGGCGGTTTTCGTTCATTGCGTCGATGGCGCCCATCTCCTCCGCGCTCAATTCGAAGTCGAAGATGTCCGCGTTTTCCTTCATGCGCGCGACCTTCGTCGATTTCGGGATCGTCACGACCCCGTGCTGCAAATCCCAACGAAGCACGATCTGCGCGGTCGATTTGCCGTGCTTGGTCGCGATTGTCCGCAGCGCCGGGTGATCGAGATTGTTGCCCTGCATGAGCGGGCTCCACGCCTCCATCTGAATCCCCTTCGTTTTGCAATACGACAGCAGCTCAACCTGCGACAGAAGCGGATGATATTCCACCTGATTGACCGCCGGAACGACGCCTGTATCTTGAATGATCTCCTCCAGGTGATGGATCTGGTGGTTGCTCACGCCGATCGCGCGCACCCGCTTCTCCTCGTACAGCCGCACGAGCGCCTTCCACGTCTCCCGGTATTTGTCCTTCACCGGCCAATGAACGAGATACAAATCGACGTAGTCCAAACCGAGCCGCTCCAGGCTCGCCTCGTGCGCGCGCAGCGTGCTGTCGAAGCCTTGATCCGCGTTCCACACCTTCGTGGTCACGAACAGCTCCTCCCGCTTCACGCCGCACTCTCGCACCGCCTTCCCGACGCCGACCTCGTTGCCGTACACCGCCGCCGTATCGATGCTCCGATATCCGTTCGCGATCGCCGCGGCGACCGAGTCCTCCACCTGTTGGCCTTCCTCTACCTTCCACACGCCTAATCCGATCCACGGCATCTTCACGCCGTTATTGAGCGTGGTCGTATCCGTCAATCCTCTTGCCGTCGCCGTCATGCGTAATCTCCTTTCGTCTCGAGGCCATGTTTGGTTTTCGCCTCGAGATGATTTTACCAAACCTTATACAACATTGGAAAATGCCCCCGCCCATTCGAAATCATTAGCGGCATGCAAAAGAAAACCGATCACACGCCTTCGATCCGTTGTGGTAAAGTTTGGGTAATGATCTCTTTAATGAGGGGGAGGCATAAATCATGAAGGAAGCGTTCGAACGCATGCTGCGTCATATGGCCTGGGCGGACCGGCGCATCGGGGCGACGCTGGGGAAAGCGGAACGATCCGCGGCGGATACGGAGGACGCCGAACAGGCCGGCTTACCTCTGGAGGCGGCGAAGCTGTACGCGCACGTCGTAGGCGCGGAAGCCAATTGGTTGTCCCGATTGACCGGGGGCGACAGCTTCGTGGCGCCGATCTTCCCGGCTTGGAACGTCGCGGAGGCGAGCGCGCGCTCCGAGGAGCTGCTGCCGAAATTCGAAACATTTATCGCCGCATGCGACGACTTCGAACGGCTCGTCGTCTACCGCACGAGCACCGGCGCGGAATTCCGCACGTCGGTCGCCGATATTCTCACGCATGTTTTCCTGCACGGCAGTTATCATCGGGGACAAATCAACGCGAGGCTGCGGGGCGCCGGGCTGGAGCCGACGCCGGTCGATTATATCCTGTTCGCCAGAGAATAATCTTTTCGGCACACGGCAAAGAAGGCCGGTCGCAACCGCGACCGGCCTTGCTTACGTTACCATGTATATTCGTCCGGCACGTAGTCGAGCTTCGACCCCGCCGCGAGCCGCAGCGTCCCCGACGCCTCGTCGTACATGACGCGGTCCGGCTCGACGTAAAACCAATGCTTCACGACCGGCTGCAGCTGCTCTTCGAACACGAACAGGTTCAGCTCCCGCTTCCACTTCAGCAACTCCGCGATCGCCGGGCCGCTCGGCACCTGCACTTCGAACGACCAACCGCCCTCGGTGCGCTCGCGCACGACGAACGGAACGGGCGTCTTCGCCGAATCGAGGAACGTGCGGCCGCCCACCGCGTGCTTGATCAGCAGTCTTCCTTCCATCTTCTTCGCTCCCTTCGCGCCTTACGGCAGATCGATCAGGAGGAAGAACGCTTCTTCCTCGCCCGCCGTCGTAAATTTCAGATGCGGCGTCTCCGTGATGCGGGCCGTGTCTCGCGTCCGCAGCGTCGCCGTCTCGGTCGGATCGCCCGCGTTCGCGGCATAAAGCGAGCCCTCGATGACGAACAGGAACGAGCGGCGATCCATCCCCTGCAAAAATTCGATCGCCTCGCCCGCCGGCAAGCGGGACAGGTAGATGGTCGTGTCCTGATGAATTTTCGCGGCCGACGGTCCGCCTTCGGGCGACACGATCGGCACGAGCCTTCCCGTCAGCGCGGACGGATCGAACGACGACGTCTCGTAGGACGGCGGCAAGCCCGGACGCGACGGCTCGAACCACATCTGCAGCAAGTTCACCGGCTCGTCGTCGGACGGATTCGCCTCCGTATGAATGACCCCGGTGCCGGCCGACATGCGCTGCACCTCGCCGAAGCCCGTCACCGCGACGTTGCCGAGGCTGTCTTCATGGCGCAGCTTTCCGCTCAGCACGACGGAGACGATCTCCATGTCCGCGTGCGGATGCGCGCCGAAGCCGCGCCGCGGGGCGACCGTATCGTCGTTGCACACCCGCATCGGTCCGAACTTTGCGTTCCTCTCGTCGAAGTCCTCCCCGAACGAGAAGCTGAAGTTCGACTGCAGCCACCCATGGTCGTGGCTGATTCGCGTATGTTTTGGATATACCGTTATCGTATTCGTTCCCTCCCCGTTCCGAATCCATATGAAATGCGCAAATGGATCGGCGTCGCTTTCCCCTAATGATATCACGGCGCGCGACGCAAGCCAAAAGGACGAGCCGCCACGTCGGCCGGCTCTTCGAATGCCCGAATGACTATATAAGTAACCGGCGTCGGCGCTGTGCGTCCAGGCGCCGCCGTACGCGACCGCGGGACTCTTTGCGAATACGACTTCGCCGACCAACGCGTGCCGGGATCGCCGTCCGTCAGCCTGTTCGCGGAATTGCCCGACTGCTCGGCGGAGGGGGTTACGCTCTTGTTCGGCTCTTCGTTCGACGAGACATTCGGACGTCCTAAAACAATGAAATTTGCTCCGGCGGCGGCTCGCCGCGCGACTGCCCGAGCATCGTCATCAACCGCTTCGCGTTGCCGGCGCCGTGACCCCCGGAATTGTTGTTGAAAATGACGTCGATCGCCGCCGTATGCGCCAGCATCCGCTGAAGAATGCCCACCCAGTCGCGCAGCTCGGCGTCGCTGTAATCGTATAAGTAGCGTACCGCCCGCCAATCGGGACTGCCGCTTGCGTGCCAGCCCGCGACGTTGCGTCCGTGGAACCGTACGATCGTCCGTTCCGGATGCGTCGGAACGGGTACGATCGGGATCGACCCGAGCCCGGCCTGCGGTTCGTCGCAGACGCTATGCATCCACCCTTCGCGCTCCATGAACGACAAGGTTTTCGCGCGAAATTCGGGCGCGAACCAGCTTTGATGGCGGAATTCCAGCGCGACGGGCGCATCCGCCATAAGCGCCTTCGCCCGCCGCAGCGTCGCAACGTTGTCCCGGGTACAATCGAACCAAGGCGGATATTGGAACAGGATCGCCCGAAGCTTGCCCGCGCGCGCCATCGGCTCGAAGGCGGCGCGGAACGCGGCGAACATCGCCGCTTCCTGCGCCTCCGAAACATCGGCGAGGGCGTCGACGGACGGCGCCGCCTCGCCCGTCAGCAGCTTGGCCAGCGCGCGGCGGCCCGTATCCCGGTCATGTCCCGTCATGCCCTGGAACGCCTTAACGACGAAGCCGAAGTCGTCCGGCGTGTCGTCGACCCAGCGCTGCACGGCTTCCGGCGTCGGGATCGCGTAGAAGGAGTTGTCCACTTCGACGACGGGGAACTGCCGCGCGTACATCGCGAGCTTGCGCGCGGCGGGCGTCGCCGCCGGATAGACCGTATCGTGGCCGCCCCAGCCGGCTAGGCCGATGGAAACGTTTTCAAGAGAAAAGCCTTCGTTCACGAGTCGCTCCCCCACAGGCTGCGGCCTTTGCGTAGAAACCGGTATCCCTTGCGCACCCCGTTCATGAGGGAGCTCGGGATCGCGACGGGGCGGTCGTGAAGGAACGGAAGATAAATGCGGTAATACGCCTTCTTCAGATCGTCCCACATCCCGCAAGGCTCGGCTTTCAGAAAATCGGATACGTCTACGACGACGCCGCGTCCGTCTTTGGTGACCATCACGTTCTTCCCGTGGACGTCGTGCGGATTCAGGCCCCGCTCGCGCGCGTACGCGAGCGCCGCGTCGATGTCGTCGACGACCCGC
Organism: Paenibacillus sp.; assembly: GCF_035645235.1. Taxonomy (GTDB): domain Bacteria; phylum Bacillota; class Bacilli; order Paenibacillales; family YIM-B00363; genus Paenibacillus_AE. The sequence goes on along the minus strand of NZ_DASQMZ010000202.1, from coordinate 3,635 downwards.
TTCGGGATGCGCACCCCCTGCAAGACGCATTCGTACAGCGTCTTCCCGTACAGCCGCTTCATGACGAGGAAGCGGTGCGTCTCGTCGGCATGCAGGCATCTGGAGTACGCCTCGTGCTCGCCCAGCCGTCGATACACCTCGACCTCTTCGTCCCAGCCTTCGCGGCCCGGCGCGTATAGCTTTACGACGCGGTCCGGGTAATCGGGGTGGACGACGACGGCGGCGTAATTGCCGCGGCCGAGCACCTTCCACGGCTTCGGCAGCTCCGAGACGACGACGGGGTCGTGCGGGTCCGGACTTTCGACGCGGATCCCCGGGAGCAGCTCTTCATAAATCAATTCGGCGAAGCGCTCCATATTACGCGCCACCGCCCGTCTCGCCGAATCGTCCGCCCCGCGGACGGACGCGCCCGCAACGGCCGGTCGATCGGCTTGCGGCGGGCCGGCGAGTCCGCCGGACCACCAGCTGCAAAACCTTCATCGCCGCTCCCTCCCCGCTCCTCTATTCTATAAAGCTGCTTCATCCAGCTTATTCGAAGAAATCCCAACTGGAATTATGGTTTCTATTTTATCACAGGCCCGTCGGACGGACACCGCCCTCCTGACATTTTCCCTTCCCGCCTACCCGCCGACTTTCGGCATACGCCCTTGAACGGATCCGCCTCCTTGACGCGGGGTTCGCGATTTGTCACAAAAACCGCCGCCTTCTCGTTCCATTTATAAATTCATACCCACAAGAAGGAGCGAATCGATATGCACACCATTGTCATTGTAGGCGGCGGCTACGCAGGCATCCATACCGCGAAGGCGGCGAAGGCGGAAAGCATCCGGCGCGGCGTACCTGTCCGCGTCGTATTACTGGATCAGGAACGGACTCATTTGAAAAAGGTTCGCCTCGTCCAGGCCGCGGCCGCTCCCGCTTCGCTGCGCGTTCCCTGGGAGACCTTGTTTCCCGAGGGGGACGTCGAGTTCGTACATGGCCGAATGGTCGGGGTCGACGGCGCGGCGCGCCTCGTCCGCTACGTCGACCCCGGGGCGCCCGGCGGCGGGGAACCGCAGGCGCTCGCCTACGACCGCCTCGTGCTCGCGCTCGGCAGCGTCGTGCGCGACGCCCCGGCGGGCGCGGGCGGCATCGCGCTGCGGGACGAAGCGCAGGCGGAGCGCATTCGCCTGACGGCGGAGGCGAATTTGGCGGCCGCCGCCGCCGAGACCGACCCCGCCCGGCGAGCGGCGCTGTGCGCGGTCGTCGTCGCCGGCGGCGGCATCAGCGGCGTCGAAACCGCCGCCGCCCTCGCCAAGGCGATGAAGCGGCGCGCCGCGGCGCTCGGTCTGCCTGCGGCGCTGCCCCGCGTCACGATCGTCGCCGGCGCCGACCGGCTCGTCCCGCTCATGTCGGACGCGGCGTCCCGCCGGCTCGAGTCGAGGCTTCGCTCGATCGGGGTGCGCGTCGTCCGCGGCGTACGCGTCGTCCGTCACGACGTCGAGAGCGGCGCGACGCTGTCGGACGGGCGGCGCCTCCCGGCAGGCCTTGTCGTGTGGACGATCGGCGTCGATCCGAATCCGGCCTTACGCAGCTTCGGATTCCCGCTCGACGACAGCGGACGGCTGCTGACGGATTCCTCGTATCGCGTGCGAGGCGGGCATGATACGATATATGCCATCGGGGATAACGCGCGGGTCGTCGACGCCGACACCGGTATCGAGGACGGCATGACCTGCCGGGAAGCGATCGCGCAGGCAGGGCGGCTCGGCCGCGTCCTGCTCGCCGACCTGACCGGCGCGCCGGCGGAGCCGCATCGGGCCGACACGCGGCAGCAATACTGCGTCGGCCTCGGCGAGGGCGAAGGCTTCGCTTGGATTCGCCATTGGGGCGTCGACTTTACGATCGGCGGCGCCTTGGGCGGCAAGGTCCGCGAGTACACCTGGAATTACGCCAGCTTTATGAAGTAATAGGGATGCGGGGGCGCGGCCCCGGAAATGAGGAGCGTGATAGGAATGGCCGTATCGACGGACGCGTTGTACGTGAAATACAAGCCGTTATTGTTTTCGCTCGCGTATCGGATGACCGGCTCGCGCGCGGAGGCGGAGGACGTCGTGCAGGAGGTGTTCCTGCAATGGGCGCGGCGTCCGGCGGCGGAGCGCGAGCTCGAGCACCCGAAGGCGTATTTGTGCCGGATGGCCGTCAATCGGTGCACCGATCTCGCCCGTTCCGCCCGGGCGCGGCGGGAGACGTACGTCGGGCCGTGGCTGCCGGAGCCGCTGCTCGGGGCGCCGGCCGCCGAAGGCGACCCGGCCGCGGCATTCGAGCGCGACGAGACGCTGTCGATCGCCATGTTGCTGCTGATGGAGCGCCTCTCCCCCGTCGAGCGCGCCGTCTTCGTGCTGCGGGAAGCATTCGGCTTCGGGTATGACGAAGTCGCCGCCATGCTCGAGAAGACGCCCGCGAACGTGCGGAAAATCATGAGCCGCGTGCGCGCCAAGCTGGACGGCGAGCGCGCGGACATCGCCCCGCCCGACGCCGGCTTTGCAGAGGAGCTCCTGCTCGCCTTCCGCCGAGCGACGAGCACGGGCGACCTCGAACCGCTGTTTCGCCGGCTCGCCCCGGACGTCGTGCTCCTGTCGGACGGCGGCGGCAAGACGTTCGCGGCGACGGTGCCGATTCATTCGCAGGCGCGCGTCGCGGCCTTCCTTGGCGGGCTGGCGAGGAAGATGTCGCCGGACGACATGCTCGTGCCGGCGGTCGTCAACGGCGAGCCGGCGCTCGTCGCGCTCGAAGGTCCCGAGCGGGCGGTCCGGAGCGTAATGGCGTTCCGGCTCGCCGCGGACGGCTCGATCCGGGGCATCTACATCGTCCGCAACCCGGACAAACTGAGACATGTTTCGGAGGGACTGCGAATACCCTAGTACCACTACGGACAAACGGGGTGGAGCATGTCCTGGATCGAAGCCTTTTTCCTCGGGTTGATACAAGGGTTGACGGAGTTTTTGCCGATCAGCAGCACCGGCCATCTCGCGCTCGGCCGCCACGCGTTCGGCCTTCGAGAGGCCGGGTTGTTCCTTGATACGATGCTGCACGTCGGCACGCTCGCCGCGGTCGTGTACTATTATCGCGAAGAACTGTACGGGGTAATGAAGAACCCGTTCGGCAAAGTCAGCCTGCTGCTCGCCGTCGGCACGATTCCCGCGGTGCTCGTCGGATTTTTCTTCGAGGATTTTTTCGAGGCGATTTCGGTCAGCGGCGCGACGATCGGCTGGGAGTTTCTCGCGACCGGCGTCTTCCTTTGGTTCGCGGATCGCATTCGGAACGGCCGGAAGAAGCTGCAGCACCTGACCTACGCGGACGCGCTGGTCATCGGCTCGTTCCAAGCCGGCGCCATTCTCCCGGCGATTTCCCGCTCGGGCCTCACCATCGTCGGCGGGCTGCTGCGGGGGCTCGACCGCGAAACCGCGGCCTACTTCTCGTTCCTGCTGTCGATTCCCGCCATCGCGGGCGGCGTCCTGCTGCAGGCGATGCATCTGCTCGAGGGCGGCGCGGGCGAGGGCATCGGGCTCGGCCCGCTGCTCGTCGGCGCGCTCGCCTCCGCCGTCTTCGGCTACGTCGCCGTCCGCTGGATGATCGACTTCCTCAAGCGCGGC
>NZ_DASQMZ010000201.1:0-6344 GCF_035645235.1 Paenibacillus sp. | reverse complement strand
GAAGCCGGGCACGAAGGAAGCGACGACGGACGGCATCCGAAGAATGCTGGCGAGGGCTGCCCGCGCCGGAGCGGCCGCGACGTGGCTCAGCGGCTGGAAGAAATGTCCCGAAGCGCTAAACGAAGGTTTCCGAGGCGCTCGCCGGTGGCTAAACCTTACGTTCCATGGGCTTCGAACGAAATATTTGCAAAGCTATCTCCACGAATATTGCTTTCGTTGGAACTTGGTCGCGCGAAGCGCATCGGCTCGGGAGGAGTGGTTTGCGCTCTGTACGGCCGGCATACCTCGAGTCGGCTGAAGGATTCTGGTCTGCCGGTTTTCCCAGTACGGATCATCGCGACGATGCAAAGCGGCGAGGTCCGTGAACAATTAAGGGCTTGTTTCCCCAGGCGCCCGCCGTCTTCGTGCCGTCATCGTTCTGAGCAGAGGGGCATAGGCGGGAAATGCGCGCCCGCCCCCTCCCCATTCCTGCCGGCGCCTCGGCGTTTGTTTTCCGGAACCGGCTTCGATATAGTTAGTCTAGCAATAGTATTCTTTCGTAATAAAAGGAGCTGGGAGCTCGATGAACGATGTAGCCGAAGCGAGCATTTTGGTCGTGACGGCCGTAGAGGCGGAACGGGAGGCGGTGCTGCGCGGGCTGCGCGGCGACGCCCGATTTCGCGTCGTCGCGGCGGGCGTCGGACCTGCTTTCGCGGCGGCCGGCGCCGCCTTCGCGCTCGCGCAAGGCGACTACAAGCTGGTCGTGAGCGCCGGCATCGGCGGCGGTTTCCCTGGACGAGCCGGGATCGGCGGAATCGTCGTCGCCGACTCGATTCATGCCGCGGATCTCGGGGCCGAGACGGCGGACGGCTTCCTCGGCGTCGAAGCGCTCGGTTTCGGTACGGCGCGGTTCGCTGTCGATGGCGCTCTGGCCGAGCGGTGGACCGACGCGATTCGGGCGGCGGGCCGCGAAGCGACGCGCGGACCGATCGCGACCGTGTCGACGGCGACCGGGACCGCGGCGACCGCCGAGGCGCTCCGGGCACGGGTGCCCGGCGTCGCCGCGGAAGCGATGGAGGGCGCCGGCGTCGCGGCGGCGGCGGTCGTCGCGGGCGCAGCCGTGCTCGAGGTGCGCGCGGTTTCGAACGCGGTCGGGCCTCGCGACCGGGCCGCCTGGCGGATCGGCGAAGCGCTGCAGGCGCTCGAAGCCGCGTTCGTCATTTTCACGGAGGTGATTTCGAAGCGATGAAGATCGCATTTTCCCCATGCCCCAACGATACATTCGTCTTTCACGCGTGGGTGCACGGGCTGGTGCCCGGGGCGCCGGCGCTCGACGTTACGTACGCGGACATCGACGTCACGAATAAGCTGGCGGCAGGCCCGGGCGGACTCGACGTAATGAAAATTTCGTATGCCGCGCTGCCGTGGGCGTTGAAGGAGTACGCGCTTGTCCCTTGCGGGGGAGCGCTTGGACGAGGCAACGGCCCGCTCGTGCTCGCGAAGGAGAGCTTCGGCGGCGAACCCGGCGCGCTGACCGGCAAGCGCATCGCCGTACCGAGCGACCGCTCGACCGCGTACTTGCTGTTCCGCTTATGGGCGGCCCAGCGGGTACCCGGCGGCGTGGACGTCGTTGTGATGCCTTTCGACGCGATTATGCCGGCCGTGCGGGACGGCGACGTGGACGCGGGGCTCGTTATTCACGAGGCACGCTTCACGTACCCTTCCTATGGACTGCGCAAGCTGGCGGATATGGGCGAATGGTGGGAAGCGGACACCGGGCTCCCGATTCCGCTCGGCGCCATCGTCGCCCGCAGGTCGCTCGACCGCGATCGAATCGCCGCTTGGGCGCGCGCCTCGGTCGAATACGCATGGGCGCATCCCGAGGCTTCCCGGGCCTATGTGCTTGAGCACGCCCAAGAGATGGACCCGAGCGTCGCGAAGTCGCACATCGAGCTTTACGTAAACCGCTACACCGCCGAGCTCGGCGAGGAAGGTTACGCGGCTGTCGAAGCTCTGCTTGGGCGCGCCGCGAGGGAAGGCCTCGTACCCGCGTTCGATCTGTCGTCGCTTCGGTAATCGGCGGCTCCGCTATGTCGCGATCTTATACAACGGCTGTCGCTTTTGCGCATTTCGTCGGCGGGAGCTTCTATGTTACATTGTAGCCGAGCGTTGAAGAGTTCGAGGAGGTACATCGGATGGAACGAAGAATAAAAATAGGCATCATCGGAAGCGGCGGCATCGCCGGCGCCCATGTGAAGGCGTACAAGGAATTGGACTACGTCGATATCGTCGCGGTGGCGGACGTCGTGCCGGGGCGCGCGGAACAATTTATCGCGAAGTGGGAGCTCGCCGGCGCGGCGGCGTTCGACGACCACAAGCGGTTGCTCGAGCTCGATTTGGACGGCGTCAGCATTTGCACGCCGAACGTAGCGCATTACGAGACGACGATCGATTCGCTACAAGCGGGAAAGCAGGTCATGCTCGAGAAGCCGATGTCGGTGACGCTCGAGCAGGCGGTCGAGATGGCGCAGACGGCGAAGAAGACGGGCAGGATGCTGAACGTCGGCTTCCAGCCGCGGTACGACCCTAATATGGCGCTGCTCAAGGAGTTCGTGCAGTCGGGCAAGCTCGGCAAGGTGTATTACGTAGAAACCGGCGGCGGACGGCGGCGCGGCATGCCGGGCGGGACGTTCATTCGCGAGGAGCTGGCCGGCGCCGGCGCGATCGCCGACATCGGCTGCTACTCACTCGATATGGCGATGAACACGCTCGGTTATCCGAAACCGGTGACGGTGTCGGCGTACACGTCGAACCACTTCGGAACGAACCCGACGTACCATAAGGAAGCGGACCGATTCCAGGTCGAAGATTTCGGCGCGGCGCTCGTTCGTTTCGAGGACGGCACGGTGCTCAATTTCAAAATTTCGTGGGCGATGCATATGGACACGCTCGGCGCGACGATGTTCCTAGGCACGGACGCCGGCCTGAAGGTGACCCCGGCGGGCAAAGGCCCGTGGAGCGGGGTGTGGGACGGAAGCGTCGGTTCGATCACGATGTTTCATGATATCGGCGGGCACCATACGGAGAGTCCGATTCCGACGATCGAGCACAAGAAAAACTTATTCCACGAGAAGGTGCGCGATTTCGTCGAAGCGGTGCGCGACGGGCGTCCGGCGCCGATTCCCGGCGAGCAAATCGTGCGCAATCAAGCCGTCATCGACGGCATCCTCCGCTCCGCGAAGGCGAAGCGCGAAGTCGACGTGTTTATCCCCGAGCTGTAAAACCGACGCGAAGAACCCCAAGGGCGGTCAAGCCCTTGGGGTTCTTCTTTTGCGTCACTTCGTCCCCGATCGGCCGCGCGACCGGCGCCTCGCGCTCCGGGTAGGAAGCGACGCCCACCCTTATGGACGCTCCCTCCCCGTCGGCAGGGCCGGAACCGAGCCTCGGACGGCGATGCCGGCCGCGCTCGCGAACGAATACGTCTCTCCGTTCGGCAATATTACGACCGCCGGCACGTCCGCCGGTCCGTCGGCGCGCAAGATGAACTCCCCGTCTTCGATGCGCCATTCGACCGCTACCTGCCCCCGCGCCGTCGCCGCGACGCCTTCGGCCGACGTCAGCGGTCCGGGCTTCGGCGATATTTCGATCGCCGCGAAGCCCGGCTCTCTCGGCTTCACGCCGAGCAGCTCGGCGGGAAACTCGTGCAGCGGCATGGCCCCCCACGCATGGCAATCGCTCCGCACCGACACCGGGTCTTCGACCCAAGCGGTCAGGTGCAGGTCGACCTGCGCCCGCCACTCCTCCCACATCGGAAACGACGCTTCGTATGCGCCGACGGCCGACAGCGCGCGGAAGGTGTAGTAAGTGTTTGCGAAAGACGCTTTCGCCAGCGACCCGTCGGCAAGCGTTCGGCGCAGCAGCTCGGCCGCTTCCGACCCTTGGGCCGCGCCGCTCAGCACCGCCCAAATTTGGGCGTGCTGGCTGTATTGTTCGACGCCGGGCCCGTCGCGGAACAAGCCGCGCTCCGCGGAATAGCAATGCGCCCGTACCGCCGCGCGAACCGAAGCGGCGCGCTCCCGGTATTCGGCGCCCGTATCCCGGCGTCCCGTCCGTTCGTTCAGCTCCGCCGCCAGATCGAGCGAAGCCGCATACATCAGGTTATAAATCGCGTTCGGCCCGACGCGGCCCGCCGGCGGCGCGCCGGCGTTATCCTTCCATTCGAACGTCCAATCGACGAAAGACCAATACGCCTCCGGCACGACCCCGACAAGTCCGTTCGCCCCGCGGCGGTTTTCGAACCAGCCGAGCACCGCATCCATGGTCGGGCGGTAAAACCGCACGAGGTCGAGGTCGCCGAAAAATCGGTAATGATCATGCACCATCATGAGCCAGAACAAGGCAAAGCCCGGAATGACCTGGGGGCTGACGGACGGATAGCGGCTTTGCAGCATGCCGGAAGGCAGGAGCGAGCTGTGGAAGTCGTACAGCGCCTTGCGCGCGAGCCGGTCGTCGGCGCTGACGTAATACGTAAACAACGCCTGCAGTCTTGTGTCCAGCTCGTATTGCATCTGCTCGTAGTACGGCGTGTCCTCGTACGTCTCGTGCATGCAGTTCCGCAGCGTATTCAAGCTGATCTCCCACAACGGCCGCAGCGACGCGTCGGAGGAGGAGAACGACGCCTTCACGTCGAGCGGGTATCCGGTGCGGCGGATGGACAGCCGCCTCACGACGAGCGGCGCTTCTCCCGCTTCGACGGTCAACGCGACGAAGCGGAACGCGCGGCGGTGGAACGATTCATACGCCTCCGGCCGACCCGGCTCGCCGACGCCGCCGGCGACATAGACGTCTTCGAAACCGTATAACGCCTTCCCTTCGGGGTCGTCGCGAACGCCTTTATTGCGTTCGCCGTTCGGGCCCGGCGGGTACTCGTAACACTCCGAGTAGAGCAGCCGCGCGACCGCGCCGACGCCGCCTTCCAGCTCGAGCCGCAGCGTGCCCGACATGAGCTCGCCGGCGTCGAGCTCAAGGCGCACGGTTTCCCGTGACGCGACGGCGACGGACTCGAGCGGTCCCCTGAGGTCGGCCGCCTCGATCGGCTCCGCGATGCCGGCGGCGCCCGCGTCGGACGGCCGGCGGTAGCCGCGCACGATGCGCGCGAACGCCGCTTCCTCGTCGCGCATCGGCGGGATGGGGCGTTCCTTCAGCTGCCAAGGCGTCAGCTGGCCGTACGTCCGATCGTGGGTACCGGACACCCGGACCGCCTCCGGCCAATCGGCGTCGTCGTAATCCGGACGCTCCCAGCCGTGGGGCAGCAGCCGGCCGTCGACCGACTCGCCGCCGCCGATGAACAGCGTGAACGTCTCCTTTTGCAGCGCGAACGCCCCCCGCGCGTCCCGGAGCGCGAGCCATGCCGCATCGGAATCGAGCGAGCCGACCGGCTGGCCGTTCCCGTCCCGGATGTCGCCCTCGAACAGGAACGCTCCCCGATGCGAGCGCCACACGGACAACGGGCCTTTCCCTTCCGCGTAATGGACGACGAGCGCCGCGACGACGTTGCGCCCCGGCCGAAGCCACGGCGTGAGATCGACAGGATCGTAATAATGCGAATGCGCGTCTCCCTTGGCCGGTCCGAAAGATACCGGCGTCCCGTTCACGTACAGCCGGTACCGGCTGTCGGCCGACACGTGCGCGCGCAGCTCGTACGTCCCGTCTTCCGGCAGGCGGAACGTTCGGCGGAACCGCACGAGCTCGACATCCTCCTGCGTCTCGGCCCCGGAAGCGGCCCAAATCCAGGACGCCCGCCATTTTCGATTATCTTCCATGTGCGCAATTCCTCCTTATCGCCCGCCGCGATATTCGCTGGCGCTGATGCCCGTATAAGCCTTGAACCGCTTATAAAACCAATCGAGCTCCCCGTAGCCGACGGCTTGGGAAATTTCGTATACCTTCATGTCGCTGTGCAGCAGCAGCTCCTTCGCCTTCTCCATCCGGACCTGCAGCAAATAATCGTTGAACGACATGCCCGCGTTCGATTTGAACAGCTTGCCAAGGTAATTCGGATTCATGTAGATTTCTTGGGCGACGCCTCGCAGACTGACGTTATCCATGTAGCGTTCCTGCACGATGCGCTTGAGCTCTTCGATCACCTTATTCGGCCGTACCTCTTGCAGCGACCCCAAGGCGTCGAGCACGGCCTCGCATTTGCGCTCGGCGAGCCGCCGCAGCTCCTCGATCGTCTTCACCCGCATGACCGACTCGTAATCGCCGAACGCGGGGTCGAACAGCCGGTCGCGGCTCGCGCCGAGCTCGCGCGCGATGCGGGCGAGCTGCACGAACAGCTCGATGACGACGAGCTTCGCCTGCGC
>NZ_DASQMZ010000200.1:0-20289 GCF_035645235.1 Paenibacillus sp. | reverse complement strand
CGAGCTCGGCGTCATTCCGAAGGAGGACGTAGAAGCGCTGCGCGCCAAGGCGAGCTTCGATATCGACCGCATCTCCGAGATCGAGCTGGAGACGCGCCACGACGTCATCGCGTTCACGCGCGCGGTGTCCGAGACGGTCGGACCGGAGCGGAAGTGGGTGCACTACGGCCTTACCTCGACGGACGTCGTCGATACGGCGCTCGGCTATCTCCTCAAGCAAGCGAACGAGATCCTCGAAGCCGACATCATCCGATTCATCGATATTTTGAAGGAGCAAGCCGTTCGCTACAAGGACACCGCGATGATGGGCCGCACGCACGGCGTGCACGCGGAGCCGACGACGTTCGGCCTGAAGCTCGCGCTCTGGTACGAAGAGATGAAGCGCAACCTCGAGCGGTTCCGCCACGCGGCCGACGGCGTGCAATTCGGCAAAATTTCCGGCGCAGTCGGCACGTACGCGAACATCGACCCGCACGTCGAGGCGTCCGTGTGCAAGAAGCTCGGCATCAAGCCGGCGCCGATCTCGACGCAGACGCTGCAGCGCGACCGCCACGCCGAGTACATGGCGACGCTGGCGCTCGTGGCTACATCGCTCGACAAGTTCGCGACGGAGATTCGGGCGCTGCAGAAGTCCGAATTCCGCGAAGTCGAGGAGCCGTTCGCCAAGGGCCAGAAGGGCTCGTCGGCGATGCCGCACAAGCGCAACCCGATCGGGTGCGAAAACATCTCCGGCCTCTCGCGCGTCATCCGCGGCCATATGATCACCGCGTACGAGAACGTGACGCTGTGGCACGAGCGCGACATCAGCCATTCGTCGGCGGAGCGCGTCATCCTGCCCGACGCGACGCAGCTGCTGAATTACATGCTGAATCGTCTCGGCAACATCATCAAGAACCTCACCGTATTCCCGGAAAACATGAAGCGCAACATGGAGCGCACATACGGCGTGCCGTTCTCCGGCCGCGTCATGACGAAGCTGATCGACAAGGGCTGGAGCCGCGAGCAGGCGTACGATACGGTGCAGCCGCGCGCGATGCAGGCGTGGGAGACGCAGCGCCAGTTCCGCGAGATTATCGAAAACACGCCGGAAATTACGGCCGCGCTGAGCGCGGAAGAGATCGCGGACGCGTTCGACCCGAGCTGGCATCTGAAGCACGTCGACACGATTTTCCGTCGGCTCGAGCTGATCTAAGGAGGCGCGGCAGACGTGACCAACAACGTGCCCGAAGCGATTTCCACCGCCGTCCCATACGTCCAGGCGCCGCTCGTTTATAAAGGAAAGGTGCGCGAGCTGTACGACCTTGGGGAGCATTTTCTCATCGCGGTAACCGACCGCATCTCCGCCTTCGACTACATCCTAAAGCCGGCCGTGCCGGACAAAGGCAACGTACTCAATCGGATGAGCGTGCATTGGTTCGAGGAGACGGAATCGATCGTCGCGAACCATCTCGTCCACGCGGACGTCGACAAGCTCGGCGGCTACGTGACCGACAAGGAAGTCTTGCGAGATCGAATCATGGTTACGAAAAAGGCCCGCCGCATCGACATCGAATGCGTCGTGCGCGGTTACTTGACCGGCGGCGGCTGGCGGCAGTTCGTCAAAACCGGCGCCGTGAACGGCATCGAGCTCGCCCCCGGCACGCGCAAGAACGCGCGGCTGCCGCAGCCGATCTTCACGCCCGCAGCGAAAAACGACGTCGGCCACGACGAAGACATCTCCTTCGAGGAGATGCAGCGCCAGGTCGGCGCCGAGCTCGCCGGGAAGCTGCGCGACGTCAGCCTCCGGCTGTACGAGTACGCGCACGGGCGCCTAAAGGAGCGGGGCATTATTCTTGCCGACTGCAAGTTCGAGTTCGGGCTCTTAGACGGCGAGCTCATCCTGATCGACGAGCTGTTTACGCCGGATTCCTCGCGCTTTTGGGCCGAGGAAAACTACGCGCTCGACATCGAGATCGACTCGATGGACAAGGAGCCGGTTCGTACGTACCTCGCGAACTCGGATTGGGACAAGGAAAGCGAGCCGGGCCCGCTGCCGGACGCGGTCGTCGCGGAGACGACGAAGCGGTACAGAGAAATCTATCGCCGGATTACCGGCGTCACGAGATAACATTTTCTAGAGGAGGCTGGACGAGAGCCATGAAAGCGACGGTATTCGTAACGGTGAAGGAAAACGTGCTCGACCCGCAAGGCAAGGCGGTGCAGGGGGCGCTTCATTCGATGGGCTTCGACGAGGTCGGCGAGGTTCGCATCGGCAAGTACATGGAGCTGAACCTCGACACGAACGACGCGAAAGTCGCGGAGGAGCGCGTGCGCACGATGTGCGAGAAGCTGCTCGCGAATACGGTCATCGAAGACTACCGCTTCGAGCTGAAAGGGGAGTAAGGCATGTCCGCGATGAACGTAGCGGTGCTCGTCTTCCCGGGCTCGAACTGCGACATCGACTGCTACAAGGCGGTCGAGCATACGATCAAGCAGCCGGTGGAGTACGTATGGCACCAGGCGACGGATCTGTCGAAGTTCGACCTCATTCTCGTGCCGGGCGGCTTCTCGTACGGCGATTACCTGCGCTCCGGCGCAATCGCGCGTTTCTCTCCGGTGATGGAGGAAGTGCGCAAGGCGGCGGAGGCGGGCAAGTACGTGCTCGGCATCTGCAACGGTTTCCAAATCTTGCTCGAGTCCGGGCTGCTCCCGGGCGCGATGCGGCGCAACAATTCGCTCAAGTTCAAGTGCGCGCCGACGACGCTCGAAGTCGCGAACAACGATACGGCGTTCACGCGCGAGTACGCGGCGGGCGAGAACATTTCGATTCCGATCGCGCACGGCGAAGGCAACTATTACTGCGACGACGAGACGCTGGCGCGCCTTGAGGCGAACCGCCAAGTCGTCTTCCGCTACTCCGGGGAAAACCCGAACGGCTCGGTCGCCGACATCGCAGGCATTATCAACGAACGAGGCAACGTGCTCGGCATGATGCCGCATCCGGAGCGGGCGGTCGACGAGCTGCTCGGCTCGAAGGACGGCTCGCGTATGTTCACGTCCGTATTGGAAGCATGGAGGGGGTCCGCACATGGCGCAGCAGCTCGCTAACCTGGAACCGACGGCGGAGCAAATCCGCGATCAGCAGCTCTATAAGCAGATGGGCATGACGGACGCGGAATACGAGAAGGTCATCGGGCATCTCGGCGGCCGGCTCCCGAACTACACCGAGATCGGCGTGTTCAGCGTCATGTGGTCGGAGCATTGTTCTTATAAGAATTCGAAAGTCGTCTTGAAAAAGTTCCCGATCACAGGGCCGCGAGTGTTAATGGGACCGGGCGAAGGCGCGGGCATCGTCGACATCGGCGATAAGCAAGCCGTCGTCTTCAAGATCGAATCGCATAATCACCCGTCCGCCATCGAGCCGTACCAGGGCGCGGCGACGGGCGTGGGCGGCATTATTCGGGACATTTTCTCGATGGGGGCTCGTCCGGTCGCTTTGATGAATTCTTTGCGCTTCGGCAAGCTCGAGAACGAGCGCGTGCGCTACTTGTTCGAGCATGTCGTCAGCGGCATCGCGGGCTACGGCAACTGCATCGGCATCCCGACGGTCGGCGGCGAGGTCATGTTCGACGAGGCGTACGAGGGCAATCCGCTCGTCAACGCGATGTGCGTCGGGCTCATCGATCACGACGACATCCAGCGCGGCATCGCGCAGGGCATCGGCAACCCGGTGTTCTACGTCGGTCCGGCGACGGGCCGCGACGGCATCCACGGCGCGACGTTCGCGTCGGAGGAGCTGACGGCGGAGTCGGAGGCGAAGCGTCCGGCGGTCCAGGTGGGCGATCCGTTCATGGAGAAGCTCGTGATGGAGGCCTGTTTGGAGGTCATCGACCGCGGGCTGGTGCTCGGGATTCAGGATATGGGCGCGGCGGGACTCACTTGTTCATCGGCCGAGATGGCGTCGAAGGCGGGCAACGGCATGGAGCTGTGGCTAGACAAGGTGCCGCAGCGCGAGCCGGGCATGACGGCGTACGAGATGATGCTCTCCGAATCGCAGGAGCGCATGCTGTTCGTCACGACGCCGGACCGCGAAGCGGCGGTGAAGGAAGTGTTCCACCGCTGGGGATTGTTCTGCGAAATCGTCGGCAAGGTGACGGACACGGGGCGGTTGACGCTGATCCATCACGGCGAAGTCGTCGGCGATATGCCGGTGACGGCGTTGGTGGACGACTGCCCGATGTACCACAAGCCTTCCGCCGTGCCGGAGTATTACGTGCGCAACGGCTCCGTCGATACGCTTCGGTACCCCGAGGTCGTTGATCTCGAGGGCGCGTTGTTGAAGGTGCTCGCGTCGCCGACGGTCGCGTCGAAGGAATGGGTGTACGGCCAGTACGACCATATGGTGCGGACGGCGACGATCGTGCGCCCGGGCTCCGACGCGGCGGTCGTTCGCGTGGACGGTACGCGCAAGGGTCTCGCGATGACGACGGATTGCAACGGTCGGTATGTGTACTTGGATCCGGAAGTGGGCGGACGCATCGCCGTCGCGGAGGCGGCGCGCAACGTCGTCTGCTCCGGCGGCGAGCCGCTTGCGTTGACGGATAATTTGAATTTCGGTTCGCCGGACAAGCCGGAAATTTTCTGGCAGCTTGAGAAGGCGACGGACGGCATGTCCGAAGCGTGCCGGGTGCTTGATACGCCGGTCATCGGCGGAAACGTGTCCTTGTACAACGAAAACGCGCGCGGCGCGATTTACCCGACGCCGGTCATCGGCATGGTCGGCCTCGTGCACGACGTCGAGCACGTGACGACGCAGGCGTTCAAGTCGGCTGGCGACGTGATTTTCCTGCTCGGCGAGACGTTCGCGGAGCTTGGCGGCAGCGAGTTCCAATTGGTCGTGCACGGCGTGACGGAAGGGCGTCCGCCGCAGATCGACCTCGAAGTGGAGAAGCGGTTGCAGAAGGCGGTCCTGTCCGCGATCCAAGGGGGGCTGGTGTCTTCCGCGCACGACTTGTCCGAGGGCGGGCTGGCCGTCGCTTTGGCGGAGAGCTGCATCTCCGGCGGCATCGGCGCGAACGTCGATTGGACGGTCGCCGGCCTGCGCAACGACGTTGCGCTGTTCAGCGAATCCCAATCGCGGCTGCTGTTGTCTTGCCGTCCGGATCAAGCGGACGCGCTGCAGATGCATCTCGTCGAAGCGGGCGTGCGCGTCACTCGACTCGGCACGGTCGGCGGCACGAAGCTGAACGTCATGGTAAACGGCTCCGCCGTACTCGACGTCGACGTCGAGAAGCTTGAAACTACATGGAAGGACGCGATCCCGTGTCTGATGAAGTAATGTCGTCTCCGTCCCGGGCGCCGCTTCGACGCCCGGCCTCGCCGGAGCAGTCGTCAAGGCGCACTCACTCCTCTATCCCGCAGCTGTGGACGGGCGACTACTTCAACGAAGGCGTCGACGACCGCGAGTTTTTCGATAAGCTGCGCGAGGAATGCGGCGTGTTCGGCGTCTGGAACCATCCGGACGCTGCGTCCCTATGCTACTACGGTTTGCATGCGCTGCAGCACCGCGGGCAAGAGAGCGGCGGCATCTGTACGGTGCATCGCCGGGAGTTCCACTATCACCGCGGCATGGGGCTCGTGAAGGAAGTGTTCGACCAGCCGCGGCTCGAGTCGCTGCCGGGCAAGGTCGGCATCGGCCACGTCCGGTATTCGACGGCAGGCGAGAGCAAGCTGGCGAACGCGCAGCCTCTTGTCTTTAAGTGGCGCGACGGGGATCTCGCCGTCGCGACGAACGGCAACATCGTGAACGCGCCGGACATTCGGCGCGAGCTCGAGGAAGCCGGCTCGATTTTCCAGACGACGTCGGACACCGAGGTCGTGGCGCATTTGATTGCGCGGTCGAAGGCGCCGTCGATCGAGGATGCGGTACGCGAATCGCTGCGGCGGCTCAACGGCGCGTTCGCGTTCGTGTTCATCACGAACGATAAGATGGTCGCGGCGCGCGACCCGCACGGCCTGCGGCCGTTCGTGCTCGGGCGGCTCGGCGACGCGTGGCTGTTCTCGTCCGAGACGTGCGCCTTCGACGCGGTCGGCGCCGAGTACGTGCGGGACGTGGCGCCGGGCGAGCTGCTCGTGTTCGACGCTTCGGGCGTACGCGAGGAGACGTTCGCGGAGCCGGCGCCGCGGCGGGCGGTGTGCTCGATGGAGTACATCTACTTCGCCCGTCCGGACAGCGACGTCGACGAGGTGAACATCCATACGGCGCGCAAGAAGATGGGCAAGCGGCTTGCGCGCGACTCGTTCGTCGACGCGGACGTCGTCACCGGCGTGCCGGACTCGTCGATCTCCGCGGCCATCGGCTTCGCGGAGCAGACGGGCATCCCTTATGAATTGGGTCTGATCAAGAACCGGTACACCGGCCGGACGTTCATCCAGCCGTCGCAGGAGCTGCGCGAGCAGGGCGTGAAGATGAAGCTGTCCGCCGTGCGCAAGGTCGTCGAGGGCAAGCGCGTCGTCATGATCGACGACTCGATCGTTCGCGGAACGACGTCCCGCCGCATCGTGAACCTGCTGCGCGAGGCGGGCGCGACCGAGGTGCATGTGCGCATCACGTCGCCGCCTTTCGCGAACCCGTGCTTTTACGGCATCGATACGCCGACGCGGGGCGAGCTGATCGCCTCCTCGAATTCGGTGGAGGAAATCCGGCAGCTCATCAACGCCGACTCGTTGTATTTTTTGAGCAAGGAAGGCCTGATGGACTCGATCGGCGCCGCCCCCGGCGCGGACGGCGAAGGCGGCCTGTGCATGGCTTGCTTCGACAACAAGTACCCGACGCTGTCGGAGGCGGAAGCCGAGCAAGCCGTCTGCGGCAGCTGCTGACGGCTCGCCCCGGCGGGCTCGCCGGCGGTAACGGGTCGCGCCGTCGCTGCAGCGAAAGTTATTGCGCTACAGCGTCGGATTCGGCGGGAGCGGCCGTCGTTACCGGAGTTTTCCGGTAAATGCGGCGCCAATGACCCGGAATGACCCGAGTTACCGGAGTTCTCCGGTAAATGCGGCGCAAACGGCCCGGAATGGCCCGAGATACCGGAGTTCTCCGGTAAATGCGGCGCAAACGGCCCGGAATGACCCAAGTTACCGGAGTTCTCCGGTAACTGAGCTGCTCGGCGGAGGAAGATTCATTTTCGAATGAGGTGACTAGGCTCGTGTCAGAAGCATATAAGCAAGCCGGCGTCAATATCGCGGCCGGCAACGAAGCGGTGGAGCGGATGAAGCGCCACGTCGCCCGCACGACGCGCCCCGAAGTAATCGGCGGTCTCGGCGGGTTCGGCGGGCTGTTCGCGATGGACCGCGAGAAGTATAAGGAGCCGATCCTCGTCTCCGGCACCGACGGCGTCGGCACGAAGCTGAAGGTCGCGTTCGCGGCGGACAAGCACGACACGGTCGGCATCGACGCCGTCGCGATGTGCGTCAACGATATCGTCGTACAAGGCGCGGAGCCGTTGTTCTTCCTCGACTATCTCGCGGTCGGCACGCTCGAGCCGGGCAAGGTCGAGAGCATCGTCGCCGGCGTCGCGGAAGGCTGCGTGCAGGCCGGCTGCGCGCTGATCGGCGGCGAGACGGCCGAGATGCCGAGCATGTACCAGGACGGCGAGTACGACATCGCGGGCTTTACGGTCGGCGTCGTCGAGAAGTCGAAGATGATCGACGGCAGCGGCATCCGCGCCGGCGACGCCGTCATCGGTCTTGCGTCGAGCGGCGTGCACAGCAACGGCTTCTCCTTGGTGCGCAAGCTGCTCCTCGACAGCGGCAAGTACGGCGTGAACGACGTCGTGCCGGCACTAGGCGAAGGCGTCTCGCTCGGCGAAGCGTTGCTCGCCCCGACGCGCATCTACGTCAAGCCGGTGCTGAAGCTGATCGAGTCCGTCGCGGTGCGCGGCATGGCGCACATTACGGGCGGCGGCTTCATCGAAAACATCCCGCGCGTGCTGCCGTCGAACGTCAACGCGCACATTCGTCTCGGCTCGTGGCCGATGCCGCCGATCTTCGGCCTGCTTCGCGCCGAGGGCTCGCTGACGCATGACGATTGCTACCGGACGTTCAACATGGGCATCGGGTACGTCATCGTCGTGCCGGCGGACGAGCGCGAGGCGGCGATGAACGCATTGACCGCCGCGGGCGAGACGCCGTATGAAATAGGGGTTATCACCGAAGGCACCGGCGTCGTCACCTTCGAAGGAGCCGAGGCGTAACATGGCCCAACGCAAGCGGATCGCCGTATTCGCCTCGGGCTCCGGCTCGAACTTCGAGGCGGTGGCGACGGCTGCCGCCGGGGATGCCGACTCGCCTTACGAAGTCGCGCTCCTCGTCTGCGACAAGCCGGGCGCCCGCGCGATCGAACGCGCGGAGCGCCTCGGCGTGCCCGTGCTCGCGGTGCGTCCGAAGCAGTACGACTCGCGAGAGGCGTACGAGGCGGACGTCGTTCGCGAGCTGCGCGAGCGCGGTATCGACTTCGTCGTGCTCGCCGGCTACATGCGCCTAATCACCGCTACGCTGCTCGACGCGTTCCCGAATCGGATTCTTAACATTCATCCTTCGCTGTTGCCTGCTTTCCCGGGGCTGCATGCCGTCGAGCAAGCGCTGGCGTACGGCGCGAAGGTGGCCGGGGTGACGGTGCATTACGTCGACGGGGGCATGGACAGCGGCGCGATCATCGCGCAGGAGGCGATCCCGGTTCGATCGGACGATACGCCGGAGACGCTGTTCCCGCGCGTGCAGGCGATCGAGCACCGGCTGTACCCGGCCGTCGTCCGCGCGTTCGCGGAGAATCGCATCCGCCTCGACGGCCGGCGCGTTACGATCGAGGGCGGCCTGCGCTTCGACTGAGCAGAGGGAAACAAGTTGGAAAGGCTCGCGGAGAGCGTAGTTCGTAATAGCTAGCTAGCCGTCGCGACGCAGCCCGGGGTACGTGCACGGCGAGACGGGACAGAAGTTTGCCGCAGCGAAAGGTCGACGGCCTGAATACTCAACGACATCGAAGGTTAACCCCGCGAAGGAATGAGACGAAACGCTCGAAACCCGACCGCGGGGCATACATATATCCAAACAAATCTAGGAGGTACCTATTGTGGCGAACAAAAGGGCGCTCATCAGCGTCTCGGACAAAACCGGCATCGACGCCTTCGCGGCGGAGCTGGTAAAGCTGGGCTTCGAAATTATTAGCACCGGCGGGACGAAGACGCTGTTCGAGAGCAAAGGCATTCCGGTAACGGGCATCAGCGACGTGACGGGGTTCCCGGAAATTCTCGACGGACGCGTGAAGACGCTGCACCCGGCGGTGCACAGCGGCCTGCTCTCCGTGCGGGACAGCGAGGAGCACCGAAAGCAGATGCAGGAGCTGAACCTCGGCTATATCGATCTGGTCGCGGTGAATCTATATCCGTTCCAGCAGACGATCGCGAAGCCGAACGTATCCTACGAGGACGCCATCGAAAATATCGACATCGGCGGTCCATCCATGCTGCGAAGCGCCGCTAAGAACCATGCCTTCGTCACGGTTGTCGTCGACGCGGCGGACTACCCGCAGGTGCTCGAAGAGCTCCGGACGCACGGCGATACGACGCTCGATACCCGGAAGAAGCTGGCCGCCAAGACGTTCCGCCACACCTCCGCCTACGATGCGCTTATCGGAGACTACCTCACGACGAAGCTCGGCGAGACGCTGCCGGAGCGAGTGACGGTTACCTACGAAAAGGTGCAAGACCTCCGCTACGGCGAAAATCCGCATCAAGCGGCTGCCTTCTACAAGAAGCCGCTCGCCGGCGCGGGCAGCCTCGCGAACGCGGAGCAGCTGCACGGCAAGGAGCTAAGCTACAATAACATTAACGACGCGAACGCGGCGCTGCAGATTTTGCGCGAGTTCACCGACGAGCCGGCGGCCGTCGCGGTCAAGCATATGAATCCGTGCGGCGTGGGGATCGGGAGCGACATTTTCGAAGCCTATACGAAAGCCTACGAAGCCGATCCGACGTCGATTTTCGGCGGCATCGTCGCGCTCAACCGTCCGGTGGACGCGCAGACCGCAGCGAAGCTAAACGAAATTTTCCTCGAGATCGTCATCGCGCCGGACTTCGCGCCGGAGGCGCTCGAGACGTTGACGAAGAAGAAGAACATCCGACTCCTCAAGCTTCCGTTCGTGCCGACGGAGGACAAGTACGTCGTCACGTCCGTCGAAGGCGGCATGCTGCTGCAGGAGACGGACAAGAAGCAGCTGACGGCGGCGGACCTGAAGGTCGTCACGGAGCGCGCGCCGACCGAGGAAGAGCTGAAGCAGCTGCTATTCGCGTGGAAAGTCGTCAAGCACGTGAAGTCGAACGCGATCGCGCTCGCGAACGGAAACATGACGATCGGCATCGGCGCCGGTCAGATGAACCGCGTCGGCTCGGCGCGCATCGCGCTCGAGCAGGCGGGCGAGAAAGCGCAAGGCGCGGCGCTCGCGTCCGACGCGTTCTTCCCGATGGGCGACACGGTCGAGCTCGCGGCGAAATACGGCGTGAAGGCGATCATCCAGCCGGGCGGCTCGATCAAGGACGAGGAATCGATCGCGGCGGCGAACGCGGCCGGCATCGCGATGGTGTTCACGGGCGTTCGCCACTTTAAGCACTAAATCTTTTTCCGGGAAAAGGGGACGACACGCGCATGAACATTCTCGTAGTAGGCCGCGGCGGTCGCGAGCACACGATTTGCTGGAAGCTGAGCCATAGCCCGAAGGTGAGCAAGCTGTACTGCGCGCCGGGCAACGCCGGCATCGCCGAGGTGGCGACGAACGTGCCGATCAACGAAGGCGAGTTCGACAAGCTGACGGCCTGGGCGAAGGACAATGCCATCGACCTCGCTGTCATCGGCCCCGAGGATCCGCTGTTCGAAGGCATCGCGGACGCGTTCGAAGCGGCGGGCATCCGGGTGTTCGGCCCGAGCAAGGCGGCGGCGATCATCGAAGGGTCGAAATCGTTCACGAAGGACCTCATGAAGAAGTACGGCATCCCGACGGCGGCGTACGAGACGTTCGCGTCGTTCGACGAGGCGCTCGCGTACGTGAAGGCGCAGGGCGCGCCGATCGTCATTAAGGCAGACGGTTTAGCTGCGGGCAAGGGCGTCACCGTCGCGCAAACGCTGGAGGAAGCCGAAGAGGCGCTCCGAACGATCATGCTCGATAAGGCGTTCGGCCAGGCGGGGGATAAGGTCGTCATTGAGGAGTGCCTTTTCGGACAAGAAATGAGCATTCTCAGCTTCGTCGACGGCGAGACGGTTCGCCCGATGCCGGAAGCGCAGGACCATAAGCCGATCTTCGACAACGACAAGGGCCCGAACACGGGCGGCATGGGCACGTATTCGCCGGTGCCGCACATGCCGAAGTCGGTGTACGACGAGGCGGTGCGCACGATCATCGAGCCGACGGCGCGGGCGATGGTCGCCGAAGGCCGGTCGTTCCGGGGCGTGCTGTTCGCGGGCCTCATGATCACGCCCGAGGGCAAGCCGAAGACGATCGAGTTCAACTGCCGCTTCGGAGACCCTGAGACGCAGGTCGTGCTGTCGCGCCTCGAGTCGGATCTGCTCGAGCTGTTCCTCGCGACGGTGGAAGGCCGCCTCGCGGAAGTGCAGCCGAAGTGGAGCGACGAGTCCGCGGTATGCGTCGTGCTCGCCGCCGGGGGCTACCCGGGCAGTTACAAGAAGGGCGACGTCATCGAGGGGTTGGATGCGGTGACGGAGTCGACCGTGTTCCACGCGGGCACGTCGCTGGACGCGGAAGGCCGCGTCGTCACGAACGGCGGCCGCCTGCTCGGCGTTACCGCCACGGGCGCGACGATTGACGAAGCCCGCCGCAAGGCGTACACCGACGTCGACCGCATCCGCTACGAGGGCAAACAGTACCGGACGGATATCGGCAAGAAAGCGTTGTAAGTGCGGTAGGAGCGTTGCTTCTTTTGGGGGCGGCGCTCCTTTTGTTTATGGGCGGATTCGTTGCCGTTCCGAGGAGCGGAAATCAGGTGTTATGGAGTACAATTGCGCAAACTGGCGTTTAACCGCAAAGGGGTTAGTTTATGGATGAGCGAAGCTTTAAGGAATATCAATTAAGCGAGACGATTCTCCGCGCCTTGGATCACTTGGGATATGAGAAGCCGACGGAAGTGCAAAGCAGCGTGATCCCTCCCGCGCTCGAGAGAAAGGATATGACCGTGAAATCACGTACGGGCAGCGGAAAAACCGCGGCTAACGGCATCCCGATCTGCCAAATGGTCGAGTGGGAGGAAAGCCGGCCGCAGGCTTTGATTTTGACGCCGACGCGCGAGCTTGCCGATCAAGTCACACAGGACATCTTGAATATCGGCAAATATAAACGGATCAAGGCTATCGCGATTTACGGGAAGCAGCCCTTCGCCAGGCAAAAGATGCAACTGACGTACCGAAACCACGTTGTCGTCGGTACGCCCGGCCGGGTGATGGATCATATCGAGAAACAAACCGTCGACCTGGAGCAAGTGAAATTCCTTGTCATCGACGAAGCCGACGAAATGCTGAACATGGGATTTATCGAGCAGGTGGAGAACATTATCCGCGAACTGCCCAAGGATCGAATGACCATGCTGTTCTCGGCGACGCTACCCAAAGACGTCGAGAATTTATGTCACCGGTATATGAATCAGCCGCTGGACATCGAGGTAAAGACAGTGGGGAAAGCGACGAGCCAAATCGAACATTCGCTTTATACGGTCAAAGACGAGAACAAGCTTCAGCTGCTTCGGGCCGTCACCGTGGTCGAAAATCCGGACAGCTGTATAATCTTTTGCCGAACGCAGACCCGAGTCGAGGTTGTGTTTCAAGAATTGGACAAGCGGGGATACCCTTGTAACAGAATTCATGGCGGAATGGAGCAGGACGAACGCTCGCACGTTATGAACGCGTTCAAGCGAGGGGAATTCCGCTATTTGATCGCGACGGATGTAGCCGCGAGAGGAATCGATATCGAAAGCATCAGTCTTGTGCTGAACTACGACCTTCCATTGGAAAATGAAAGCTATGTGCACCGGACGGGCCGAACGGGCCGGGCCGGCCATACGGGGAAAGCGATCTCCTTCGCGACGCCGAACGAGGAGAAATTCGTGAACAACATCGAAAAATATATCGGGTTCGAGATCCCTAGGAAAACAAGTCCTTCCAAAGAAGCGGTGACGGAGGGGAAGGCCGCTTTCGAAGCGAAGATGCAAAAGCAGACAGCCCTAAAGAAGGACAAGGGCTCCCGTTCGGGTCAAGATGTCATGAAGCTGTATTTTAACGGCGGGAAGAAAAAGAAGATCAGAGCCGTGGACTTGGTCGGCACGATCGCCAAGATCGAAGGCGTATCGGCGGAAGACATCGGAATTATCACGATAGAGGAGAACGCTTCCTATGTGGATATTCTCAACGGGAAAGGCCGACTAGTGCTTCATATGATGCAGGATACGACGGTTAAAGGGAAACTGCTTAAGGTGCAAGAAGCGAACAGGGCGTAGAATGACCTGCGGTAGTCTAATAAATACGGCGCGGGCTGCCCGAGCCGCGCTCGCGGACAGGAGTATCGCCGTTTCCGTCGAATACGTTCCATATCATTATTAAGGGGATACGACACGGAATGAAAGATACGCTCCGCAAATATTTAACGCGCTTTACGACGCTCGACGATACCGAGCAAGCAGCGATCCTAAACGAAATCAAGGTTGCGGCGTTCCCGAAAGGTACCGTTCTGCTGCGGCAGGGCGAAGCGCCGCGGGAATGCTTTTTCGTCATAAAGGGCTGTATTCGCCAATACGCGGTCGACGAAGCGGGGCGAGAAATTACGTCGAATTTTTACACGGAGGAGCAAGCCGTGATGATGCTCGACCGGCATCATGTCGATGCTACGTCCAAATATACGTACGCTTGCGTGGAGGATTGCGAATTGGTGGTAGGGGATTTGAGCGCGGAGCAGGCGATGTACGCGAAGCACGGCCAACTCGAGCATATGACGCGGCGGATGATCGAGCTGAACTTCGCAAGCATGCAGGAGGAGTTCGCCGCCTTCGTCGCGTCGTCGCCGGAGGAGCGGTTCGCGTCGCTGCTGCGGAGGCGGCCGGGGCTCGTCGACCGCGTGCCCCAGCATCAGTTGGCGAGTTATCTCGGCATGACGCCGGAATCGCTCAGCCGCATCAAGAAACGGCTTCCCCGCCTCTAAATAGCAGCCATCCCGCAAGCGCCAGCTCGCCCGCGATCATGGGCAGGCTGAACGCCTTTTCCAGGAGAGAGACGGTTGCGCCGTACTGCGGCAGAAACGCCGAGCCGAGGTGAACGACGGCGTAGCCGGCCGCAGCGAACAGGAGAAGAAGGCCGACGAACTTCGGGATGCGAGAGGTGCGAAGCGTCGTCCAACCGAGCACCGCCAGATGCGCGGCGAAGACGATCAATCCGATCGACCAGACGAGCTCGAACGTCGCGAGGCCGAGCGCCGCGAGCGCCGCCGCCGTCTCCGTCGGCAAAGATGCCGGATTCCCCGGCGCAGGCGAGCCTGTCAGCAGCGAGACCGCGGCAAGGCAGCAGATCGCGACGCCCAGAACGGCTGCATACGCGAGGCGCATCCAAGCGGCCAACAACGCCGAACCGGCATGGACGGGGCGCAAATACCAATACAACGCCCATGCCGCGACGATATCGCAAAGCAAAATGACAAACCAACCGAATAAGCCGGCCCGAAAGAGCGCGTCCGCCGAGACGAGGCGCTCGAAGGTGGCGGCGGCATCCCCCGGCACGATCAAACTTGCGTGAACGGCGCCGTACGAGAAAGCCGCGGCCGCCGCCATGACGAGCAGCGAGACGCCGGCCGTCGTGGCCGCGATCCGTTGATCCATATGAATTTCCTCCCGGAATTCGAATGTAATTTTGAGGTTTATTGTACCGGGAAGCGGGAGGGCGCGCATTGACTTTCGTCAAGAGGGGGGAATTCCCAGTTCGGTCGTGCAGGGAGTTGGGAAGCGCTTGCAGAAAATAAGCAGGAACGAATTCATCCGGGGAGGCGTACGAACGAATGTACTTGCGCGTATACGTTCGGCTGCGCGAAGGCGATGCTTGCGTGGTGACGCGGGAGAATCATCCCTTGCAGGGGGAAGTCGTCGAATTCCGCCGGTTGGAGTACTGCATGCAGCAACCCGTCTATGTGTTTCGCGCGGCGGACGGGTGCCGCGTCGCGCTGCCGAGCGAGTTCGATTTCGTGACGCTTCCCTATAAGGAAAGCCTTCGTTTCCTGATCGATCTGGCGTTGGACACAGGGGACGAAGCGTGGGCAAGGGAACTGACGGATCGGTTGCTGTACCTTTCGCAGGCATAAGAACAGCCCTAGACGCACTCGCCTAGGGCTGGCCGACTAGGGGCGTTACGCACGTACCGGCTGCGTCGCGAACCGGCGCGCGGCTTCCTTCGCGGCCGCGATCGCTCGCGATTTGATCGCCTCGGCTTGATCCTGCTGCTGCGCCATCCCTTCGACGACGATCGTCTCCACGTCGCGGATGCCGATAAACCCGAAGATCGTGCGCAAGTACCGATCCCCGAACTCCATGTCCTTCGCCGGCCCCTCCGAATAGATCCCGCCCCGCGCCTGAATGTGGACCGCCTTCTTGTCCGTCAGCAAGCCGACCGGGCCTTCCGCCGTATACCGGAACGTCTTGCCCGCGATGCAGATCGTATCGATGTACGCCTTCACGAGGGGCGGGAAGCTGAAGTTCCATAGCGGCGTAACGAATACGTATTTGTCCGCGGCGATGAATTGGTCGGTCAGCTGGTTGATGCGGGCGACCTTCGCTTTCTCGTCCTCCGACAGCTCGTCGAACGCTTTGCCCTGCTGCAGCTTGCCCCATCCGCTGAACACGTCGGTATCGATGTGCGGAATATGGGTTTGATACAAATCGAGCTCGACGATGTCGGCGTCGGGCTTCTCGCCGCGATAGGCATCAAGGAACGCTCGCCCGACCGAGAGGCTGTACGATTGCTCCTCGGCCTTCGGATTGGCGGTAATGTACAACAACTTCTCCATAGGGACCCCGCTTTCTTTGAAAATGTTACTCCTCCGACGGCTCCGGGAAGATGTCTTTGCCGTACTCGAACACATACTCCAGCGGCTGGACGGGACCGGCCGGTCCGGCTTCCGCGCCTCCCTCCAGGAACGCATCCTCCAACGGGATGTCTTTGCCGTAAATAAACAAGGGAAATCCCTCCTTCCGAGAGAAGTATTCCCCTGCGGCGCGAAAGCATGCGCAAGCCGCACGTACGCGATAACGCAAAAAAAACATGCGCGCTTCGACGAACGAAGCGCGCATGAAAGATGTAGGTTGTTCTATTATTGCGTGCTGGACGCGATCGTCATTTCCAGCTTGCGGACGCGGTCGAACGCGGCGCGAAGAACGCCGATCCCGATGCCGGGATACAGCTGGATGAGCTTCGACAGCGCATCGCCGTTCAGCGACAGGATGCGAAGCTCCCCGCCGGCGGCCGTTCCGCTCGCCGTCGTCAGCGTGCCGTATAACGACGAAGATTCTCCGTACACGGCGTTCGGGCCGAGCTCGGACACTTTGAATTGTTCGCCGGCCGGCGTCTGCACGGTGACGTCGACGCGTCCTTCGACGACGACGCCCATCGTCTTGTTGGCCGTGCCTTGCGTGAAGATGCGGGTGCCCTCCGGGTGGAAGCGCTCCTCCGCGATCTCCGCCACGCGCCCCAATTCGTCCAGCGACAGCTGCGAGAAGAAGGGCACTTGCTTTAAGAAGACGACTTTTTCGAGTAAACCGAACAATTGCCGCTCGTCCTTGTCCTTGCCCATTCGGCGTTCCTCCTCTCCTTCGAATGCATAAGCCGCGAGCCGTTCCAGCCACGGATCGCGGCTTTCCCTCGCCGCCCGCAGCGCATCGGCTGCCGGGTCGGCCGGCAGTGCCGGCTCCTCGTCCCAAGACGACAGCTGCCGCAGCAAGGCGGCCGTCAGCCGGCCGTCCCCGACGCCTTCGGCGAGCGCCTCGATGCCGCTGTCGCGCACCTCTTCGTCCGCGTCCTCCGTCGCGGCCCGGATCGCCTGCGCGACGGTATCGTCCATCAGCCGCGCCATCACGGCCCAAGCGGCGTCGAGCGCGATGCGCCGAAGCTCCTCGAGCCGCAGCTCGGCGATCCCCGCGAAGCCGTCGTCGGCGCGCGCCCGCAGCGCCGCGGGCAGCGGCCGGTTGCTCCACAGCGATTGGAGCATCCGAACCGCCTCCGGCACGAGCGACTGGCGGCAGCCGTCCTCGCTCAGCATCGACGCGAGCGTACGCACCGCGACGGCCCATACGCGGGGCGGGGCGTCGGGCAGCGCCGCCAGCAGCGGCGGGACGATGTCGTCGCCCATTCGAATCCAAGCGTCCTTCGTCGCCTCCTGCAGCATCGGTTCCGCCCGCTCCAGATGCTCCAGCAGCAGCGGAACGGCCGGCGTGTGGCGGAGCAGGCCCAAGCTTTCGATCGCCGCCGCGCGAAGCGCCGGGCTCGGGTCCTGCAGCAGCCGCACGACCTCGGGGAGGTACCGATCCAGCTTCAGCTCGCCCACGGCGTTCACGATCGCGACGGCCGATTCGCCGCCCTCCTGCAGCAGCCGCTCGATGCGCTCGCAGCAGGCACCGAAGCTCGCCTCGTCTTTCAGCAGGAACAAGGCTTTCACCGCTTCGGCCAGGACGAGCGGATGGTCGTCCTGCAGCTTCGTCCGCACCCACCGGGCCGCGTCGCCGACCGCGGCGTTCGCCCGGCCCATCAGGCGAATCGCCTCCGCCCGCACGTGATGGTCGGGGTCGTCCAACAGAGCGGCGACGCGGGAGAGCGCCTCCGGCCCCGCCGCCGACGCATCCAATGCGCGAAGGGCGGCCATCCGGAGCCGGGAGCTCGGATGCGTCAACAGCTGCAGCAGCTTCGGCTCGAAGCCGCCGGGCCGATACCGGCGGATGAGCTCTAACGCGACCTCGCGTCCGTAATCGTTCGGATGGTCGAGCATCTCCGCCAGCAGCGCGGGGAAGCGGGCGTGCCGCGAAAACTCCCGGAACGCGTCGGCGGACACGCCGTCCGCCGCCGTCATCGACTGCACGCTTCGGATGAGCTCGCGCATGTATAGCTGCCTTCCGTATCGGGCGAGCAGCACGAGTCCTCCGGCCGCGGCCGCGCCGACCCAAGCCAACGTACGCAAATCCATGCCGAGGCCGGCATGAAGCCATTGCAGCAGCGCGCCGAGGGCGATGCCGGCCGACGCGGACACCCCCTGCACGACGTAGCGGAAGCCGTCCCGCTGCGAGATCGGGAGCAGCTTGAAATACATCTGGTTCGCCGGCTCCGCGAAATAGTACAGCAATAAATAATAGAACATGTACGATAGCGAAATCGCGTACAGAATGACCGGGGTCGGCAGCGACAGCGCGACCAAGAGAAAGCCGGCTCCGAACACCGCGGAGATGGCCACGAGCATGTTCGAAGGCCCGATCCAAGCGGATATCCGATTCGAAAACGCTTGCAGCGCCAGCGCAAGCGTAAAAAGCAGCGCGGTGACCAGGCCGAAGAATGCGCCGAACTCGGATTCGTTCGTATAGATGGCGCGCGTCACGTTCAAGAATTCGTACTCCATCAGGAAGTACAGCGCAGGCATGGCGGTCATGACGGCCATGGCAACCAGCATGTACGGCCAAGTGAACGACTTCTTGTAGTAGTATGTAGACGCGTTGATGTCCGTCTCGCCGTCGCCCGACCCCGTCGCCTTCAAGGTGAGCGGCACCAAGTAACGGTGAATCGCCTTCCAGTAATTCGGCGCGCCGGCCAGCAAAAACAGCGGCGCGAGCACATACACCGCGTCGGGGCCGAGCAGCGGGCTGACGCCGAGCGCAAGCAGGCCGGCCACGATGCCGCCAGACGCCGCGCCGGAGACGAATAACGGCATCAGCCGCTTCGATTGCTGCGTAGGGCAAAGGTCGATGGCGAGGCTCCAAAGCAAAATCGTCTGCTGCCTCACGACGAAGCTGGAGGACAGGAAGAGGAACGGGTAATACCAGCGAACCTCCGCGCCCGTCAGCCGGAAGCAGAGAAGCACGGCCGCGTTGACCGCGACGACGGCGAATAAAATCAGAAACATCGCGCGCATCAGCTGCGGCTTCGTGAGCTTGCCGGTCAGCCAGGACAGCAGCCAAGCTTCGACGGGCAGGATGACCGCCTCGGCCATATACACGTAAGGCAAATACTCGCTGCCGAGTCGCTCGTTAAACAGCGTGACGTAACCGTTGAACGTCAGCATCTCCGCGATGCCGCACAAGAAAAATATCGGCCCGAGCGCGAATAGCTTTCGATGATCCTCCGGTTTGACGCCCGCCCATCTGAGAAGTCGATCGTTCATATCGTAGTTCTACCTCTTCTAGTCGTCGGTTTTTTCGGGCGTTCCTTGGGTATGCCGTGGCTCTGCCTACCATTATAATGACTATAGGAAGAAGTGACTATAGAAAGTCCGAGTCTTTCGGCGCAGGGGACGACTTTTGGGGCGGGTCAATTGCGGATTCGGGCGGAAGGAAGGGGCAGCGGATGCGAAAGCGGACGTTACGGGTGCCGGCGTCGGTGCTGGCGAAGTGCGGCATGCTGGGAGAGACGGGAGCGGCTTGGCTCGACGGACTCGGCGACCTCGTCGAGCGGCTCGAGCGGGAATGGGGCATCGCGGCGGGGAACGCCATGAGCGGAGGCTCGGAGGCGTTCGTGGCGGAGGCGACGACCCGAGATGGGCGCAGCGTCGTCTTGAAGCTCGCCATGCCGGAGATGGAAGGGAACGGTTCGTTCGAAAACGAAGCCCTCGCCCTTCGCCTCGCGGACGGCCGCGGGTATGCGGCATTGATCGCCTGCGACGCGCCGGGCCGCGCGATGCTGCTGGAGCGGCTCGGGGAGCCGCTGAGCGAAGCGGGCCTGCCGCCGGAGGAACAGCGGTCCGCGCTGTGCGCGGCGCTCCGCGCGTCTTGGGCGAAGGTGCCCGACGGCGCGCCGCTGCCGACGGGCGCCGCCATAGCCGACTGGCACGCAGGCTTTATCGCCGAGCGGTGGGGGGCGCTTCAGCCGCCGTGCGGCCGGCGCGCGCTCGACCGGGCGCTCGCGTTCGCGGCGTCCCGGCGGGCGGCGTACGACCCGGCCTCGTCCGTCCTGGTTCATGGGGACGCGCACAGCGGCAACGCGCTGCGCGACGTCTCGGGGGAGGGGCGGGCGTGGAAATTCGTCGATCCG
>NZ_DASQMZ010000199.1:0-51320 GCF_035645235.1 Paenibacillus sp. | reverse complement strand
GAGGCTTCCCAGACCGTGCTTCTCGCTAAGCCGATCCAGATACGGCCGCATGGCGTCTTGGTTGTTCGATTGATTGTCTCCGCCCGCCGAAGCGAAGGCATACAAGACGCCCGCCCGCGGCACCTTCTTCACCCGAAAGCCCGCCTCCGCAACGCGTAGTATCCAGTCCCAATCCCAGTAGTTCCGCATCTCCGGGTCGAACGGACCGAGGGCGTCGTGCAGAGAACGTCGGTACAGCGAACCGGATGCGACGTACGTATTGAATTTTCGCAGCAGCGCGAGATCATGCTCGTAAGCGAAGAGGTAGCGGCCCTTGGGCACGCGCGCCCCTTCCTTCGCGACATAGTCGAAAATTTCGACGTCCCCGTATACGAGATCCGCCCCCTCCGCCTCGGCAAGCATCCGCTCCATATGATCCGGCACGATCAGATCGTCGTCGTCGATCGGCATCATCCACTCGCCCTTCGCATGCGGCAGCGCGGCGTTCCTCGCCCAGACGTGGTACGAGTTTACCGGCAGGTCGATCGTGCGCACGCGCAGCTCCGGGTACAGGCGCACGACGTCGTCGACGCGCTCGCCGGCATCGTTGACGAGCAGCACCTCGAAGTCGCCGAACGTCTGCCGGGACAATGCCTCCAGCAGCTCCGCGACGGCGTGCGGGCGATTATAGGTCGGGGTAATGACGGATATGGCTGGCATGCGGGCACCTCACATTTTCCGAAAGCTTTCCTTCTATTTTACCTCTTCCGCTCCCTGCTGCCAATGCCGGCCGCCTCGGCTGCGCACGGCCGGCGCGGCGTCCCGCTAGGCGTCGTTCGGGCCTTCTCCGCCGATCCATTCCGCAAGCTTGGCGTGCCGACCTTCGCGGTGCGAGACGACGATCGCCTCGAGGACCGCCTGATTCCGAAACCCGTCCTCCACCGTCGTCACGATCGAGCTTTCCGCGCCGCGAAGCACCTTCAGGAACTCGTCCCATTGGTCCACGGCGCGTCCGTCCGGCACGGCGAGCGGCTCCTTGATACGTTCGCCCTTCGCGTCCAGATGCATCCACAGTACCGCTCCCTTGTCGTTCGACGTCGCGAACAGCGTCCCTTCGTCGCCGTACAAGTACACCTCATGCTGATTCCCCGAGCCCACCGCGTTGCGCGACGTTTGGAATGACGCGACGACGCCTCCCTCGAGCCGGGCATGGAAAGACGCGTAATCGTCGACAGTTACAGGCACCATGCGTCCCGTCGCGCGATCCCTCCGTTCCGGCACGAACGTGGCGAGCCGCCCCGACACCTCGTCGAATTCTCCGATCAGAAATCGGGCCATGTCGACCATATGGGATCCAAGATCCCCGAGCGTGCCCGTGCCGGTTACCGACGCGTCGAACCGCCACGCCATCGGCGTGTCGCACACCGCAGCGCCCCACCCCTGCAAGTATTGTATGAATGCGCTGTGCACCCTGCCGATGCGCCCGGAGGCGACGAGCTCCTTCAAATACCGAAATTGCGGGTCGTAACGGTAAGAAAAGCCGATCATGTTGGCGACGGGATGTCGCCGATAATACGCCAGAAGCGCCTGCGCCTCCTCGAACGTGCGCGTGAACGGCTTCTCCGCCATGAACGGCTTGCCCGCGTCGAGGCATGCCCTGATGATGTCCGCATGCGTATGATTCGGCGTTACGACGACGACCGCGTCGACGTCGGCATCCGCGATCAACGCGGTATAATCGGTATACCGCTTCCCCTCGGGCAGCGAAACCGCGTCGCCGAACGCGCGCACGGCGTCCGCGTTCTCGTCGCACGCGGCAGCCACGCGCACCTCGGGGAATCGTCCGAGCCGCCGCAGATGCTCGCGCCCCATGCCGCCGAGTCCGATAAACCCGAACCCGTACGTCTTTCCCGCCGGCCCCGTCATGGCTTCGCCTCCCCCGCGTTCAGCGGCTCGAGCGGTTTCGAGTGCCCGTAGGTCGGCCGCGCCGTCGCCGAAGGCGCCGCCCAGTCGATCGCATTAGAGAGGACACGCAAAATATCGGGATGATAATACGTCGGGTACGTCTCGTGCCCCGGGCGGAAATAAAACACCTTCCCCCGCCCCCGCCGGTACGTCAACCCGCTTCGGAACACTTCGCCGCCCGGAAACCAACTAAGAAACACGAGCTCCTCCGGCGGCGGCACGTCGAAATGCTCCCCGTACATCTCTTCCCGCTCCAGCTCGATATATTCGCCGAGGCCGGCGGCGATCGGGTGGGACGGATCGACGACCCACAGCCGTTCTTTCTCGTCGGCTTCGCGCCACTTTAACCGGCAGGATTGCGTCCCCATCAGCTTATTGAAAATTTTCGAGCAATGCCCGGAGTGGAGCACGATCAGTCCCATGCCGTCCAACACGCGGTTCGCGACCCGCTCCACGACGACGTCGGACACCTCTTTATGCGCGATATGCCCCCACCACAGCAGCACGTCGGTATCGTTCAGCCGCGCCTCCGACAGGCCGTGCTCCTCCTGATCGAGCGTCGCCGTCGCGATGTCGCGTCCGCTCGCCGCCAATCCCTCGGCCAACGCTCGATGAATCCCCTCCGGGTAAATCGCCCGGACCTTCTCGTTCTTCCGCTCGTGCACGAATTCATTCCAAATCGTCACCTTCGTACGGTTCGTACCCATGTTCCATATCTCCTTCCGTCTCGGGGTCCCTGCGCCCAACGCGGTTCGTCCCCTACTTTACCGGAGAGCGAATCAGATGCAAACTGTGGAATGTTGCGATTTCTATTCGGCAAAAACAAAACGCCGCCCGACGCGGAACGCGTCGGGCGGCGACAGAAGACCGCTTACGCGATCGGCCCCAATACTTCGTACAGCTTGACGGCTACCGTCTTGCCCTTCATCATCCGGTCGCCGACGTAATTAAAGTGGAATTGATCCTTCGTCCGCTCGTACGTCGCTTCCGAGACGAGGATTTGCCCCGCCGTCGTCTGCGACTCGATGCGCGCCGCCGTGTTGACGTTGTCGCCGATACACGTGTAGTCGACGCGCAGGTACGACCCGATGTTGCCGACGACGACCTCGCCCGTGTGCACCCCGATGCCGCAGTTGACGGTAACGCCGTGGCGCTCCTGGATGCGCTCGCGCACTTCCTTCATGCCTTGCTGGATGTCCCATGCCGTCTTGACCGCATAGTACGGATGGTTCTCGACGTCGAGCGGCGCATTGTAAATGAGCATCGCGGCGTCGCCGATAAACTTGTCGATCGTGCCCTTATTTTCGAGCGCCTTGTTCGTGATGAGGTCGAACATCTCGTTCAGGAAGTCGACGACCTCCTCCGGCTTCAGCTTCTCCGACAGCGTCGTGAAGCCCCGGATGTCGAGGAACAGAATCGACAGCTCCTTGTTGATGCCGCCGAGCTTGATTTCGTTGTTCGCCGCGGCGATCTCCTTGACGAGATCCGGCGAGATGTAGCGCCCGAACTGCTTCGTAATGAAGTTCTTCTGTTTGTTTTCGAGATACGACTTTACGGCGATGTTCAGGATATACGTCAAGACAAGGATGAGTGCAGGGTAGACGATATCGACGTACAGGCTTAGCTGTTGATAAATCAAGTATTGTCCGCCGAACAAGCCGCCGAGCATCGCGGCGAAGATGATCCCGCTATAGGTCGACTTCAAGCGCCACGCCGACCACCACGTAAAGCCGAGCAGCAGCAGCATCAGCGTCAGCGTAATATACCATTCGGACTTCTTCGTGACCGAGCCGTCCAACAGCTGGTTGACGATGTTCGCATGGGCGTAGACGAGCTTCATCTCGCGCTCGACCGTCGTCGAGCGATGGTCGAACTCGAAGCCGACGGCGTTAATGCCGATCAGCACGATCGCGTCGCGGAACAGCTCCGGATCGATCTCGCCCGAGAGGACGTATACGAACGGCACCGTGATGAACTCGTCGCTCGTCGCGTCGAAATTGATGAACATCTCGGTCTTCATGCTGTCGCCGGCCATATAATCGTTTTCTATGTATTTCGAGACATCGACGCCGGCCATCTGCGCCGCGTTGAGGCCGAGCGACGGATAGACAGTGCCGTCCGGTCCTTGGATCGCGAGCACAGTGCGGCGGATGACGCCGTCCGGATCGATGATCGCGTTAATATGGGCGAGCTTGACATGCTCCGCGAACGGGCCGTACGGCATGCGGACGTCGTACGCCTCGAGATACCCGCCGCGCTCGACCGTCACCTCCCTGCGCACCTGCTCCGTAATGCCCGTCACCGGGAACACCACGTTGTCGTACATCGAGAGCGCTTCGGCGAAGGCCGCGTCCGCTTCCGGGTCCGACGCTTCGTCGAACGAAATATCGAAGGAGATGGAATTCGGCTCGTAGCCGGGTTGATTCAGCACGTGCAGCAGCTCCGCGTAGACGCGGCGATCCCAAGGGAATCGGCCGATCGCCTCGAGCGATTCGTCGTCGATCCCGATGACGACGATGCGCTCGTTCGGCGCGTGCGTCATGTTGTTTTGCATGTGGTAATTGAATAACGTCCGATTGATCACTTCGAGACTTCCGAACGAATACATCACCAGCGATAACAGCAGCACCGCCGCGTTCGCCACGATCAACCAAATCTTCAGCTTCCGGTTCATTCCCGTCCCCCGCCCATGAAAGTTCAATGGATCATTCCATTGTTAACGATGGTAACGATCATACCATAAAATTGGGCATTTCGGTGGAAAATGTCGCGGAATGTTCCCGGATAGTCCCGGAGTCGCGAAGCCAAAATAAGGCGGAAAGGAGCGTGCTCGTTATGGGGCGCAAGAACTATAGCTTCGCGGAGCTGCCGGAGCATGCGATTCGGGAGCTGAAGGGGCTCGAATCCAGGTTGTACGAAGAGCTGGGCGAAGAAATTACGCTGATCGCGTACGAGAAAGAAGCGAACGAGAACGAATCGACCGCCTGCCGGGCGGACCTGAAGGGAGAGTAATGGAAATGACGACTTTGGAAAACGATTCCCCCTCCCGCCCCCGCGGCGACGTTCGGTTCGAGCAGCCGCCGGCGAAGCTGGTCGCCGCGCGGCCGGAGGACGAGCTGATCGAGGACGAGAACGAGCGATTGAAGGCAGAGCGCCCGTACCCGGGCGAATCTTGCGGAGGCGTCTAGCGGATCAAGACTTGAACGCCCTTCACGACGTTCCAGATCGTGACGATCAGGGAGACAAGGCCGGCGGCGCCGAACAGCAATACCATCGCGACGAGCGTGCCGGCGCCGGCCGCCTCGGCGCCGCCGTTCATGCCGAAGGCGCCGATGCCCGTCGCTAGCATGCCGACGAAGGCGGCGACGACTGCAGCGAGCGGGATGCAGTGGGAGAGGAACGCCGCCTTGGCATGATCCTTCACGTACCGGTCGTCCGAGACGAAATAGAGCACCGCCGGAAGAATAAAACCCATAAAGAAAATGCTGAAATACGAGAGCGCCGCCAAAATTTTTCGAGTTTCCATGCCTCATCGACTCCTTCTTTCTCCTACTATACGCAGGCGGCGCCCTCCCGGATGCAAAGTTTGTTTCCGGAAGTCATGCATAGAATATTTGAAAATGCAAATGATATGCTTACATTCCACAGGAGGTGACATCAATGGCTACAGGTTCTAAGACATCCAACAATTTGATCGTTCCTCAAGCGAACCAAGCGTTAGAGCAATTGAAGTACGAAGTCGCTCAAGAGCTTGGCGTGCAAATCCCGCAGGACGGCTACTATGGCTACATGGCGACGCGCGACACCGGCGCGATCGGCGGTCACATGGTTCGCCGCATGGTGCAATTCGCCGAAGAGACGTTGGCTCGCGGCGGCGCACGATTCTAACTTAAGCGTTACCATCCAGCACATAGAAACCCCCGTCGGCGAAGGTCCGCGGGGGTTTGCCTTTACTGCAAAAAATGCAGTTATTTTTACTTCCTAAAGCCATGTAAGCGCTTATCTTCTGCAAAGATGCAGTTAATCTCAATATGACAGCGCTTTCGCGTCAGGAATAACTGTATTTTTTGCATGTACCGTGCCGGAGAGAGCCCCGATCCCGCGAAATAACTGTATTTTTGCGCGCAACAAAAAAGGAAGCCTCTCGGCTTCCCTCATTCGTAAGTATGGTGCGGTCGAGAGGATTTGAACCTCCACGAGCTTGCGCTCACTGCCGCCTGAAGACAGCGTGTCTGCCGTTCCACCACGACCGCGTTTTTCAACGAGACAAGTAGTATCTTACCACGGTCGAAATAAAAAGTAAAGCGTTAAGTTATATCCATTTTTATCCACGCACGCAACACGATTACGGCGATTACGCCTCTCTCGCATGGAACGCCCGCGCCGCCAGCAGCAGCGCGAAGCCGATCGCCGCGATCGCCGCGCACCACGTCCACGCCTGCGCCTCGTTCCCGGTTTCCACGGCGAGGTAAATGGCGGTCGGGAGCGTTAGCGTGCGCCCCGGAATCGCGCCAGCGACCATGAGCGTCGCGCCGAATTCGCCGAGCGCCCGGGCGAAACCGAGCACGAAGGCCGCGCCGAGCGCCCTCGCCGCGAGCGGCGCGGCGACGTAGCGCAGCAGCTGCCACTCGCTCGCGCCGATCGACCGCGCCGCGTCCGTCAGGTCGCGGTCGACGGCCGCGAAACCCGCCTTCGCCGTCTGATACGCGAGCGGGAACGCGACGACGGCCGAGAAGACGAGCGGCTGGCCGAGCAGCCGCTCGTACGCGGCGCCGACCCAGCTGCGCCGGCCGAAGGCGACGAGCAGCGCGAAGCCGACGACGGTCGGCGGCAGGACGAGCGGCAGCAGAAACAGCGTCTCGACGGCGGCTTGGCCGGGGAAGCGGACGCGGGTCATCTTCCAAGCGGCGAACGCCGCGAGGACGAAGGCGAGCGTCCCGGCGACGGCGGCCGTCGCGAGCGACAGGCGGACGGGCTCGAACCAAGACGCGCCGTTCATGGCCGGACCGTTCCGAAGCCGCGCGCTTCGAAGGCGGCCAGCGCCTCCTCGCTTCGCAGGAAGGAGTAGAATGCCTCGGCTTCCGTCGGCCGCGAGGTCGTAGCGACGACGCCGATCGGGTATTCGATCGGCGCATGCTGCTCGGCCGGCACCTCGAACGCGACGCGCACCCGGCCGGACGCGCGCGCATCCGTCGCATAAACGAAGCCGGCGTCCGCGTTGCCGGTTTCTACGGCGGCGAGCACCTTGCGGGCGTCGACGCCGAACGCCGCCTTCGCGCGCACCCGCTCCCAGACGCCGGCCCGCTCCAGCGCTTCCTTCGCGTACGCGCCGACCGGCGCCGTCTCCGGCACGCCGATCGCGATGCGGCTCCACGCCGGGTCCGCGAGCGCCGCGACCGAATCGGGCGAAGCGACGGCTTCGACGGGAACGACGACGACGAGCGCGTTCGTCAGCAGCGTCGCGTGAAGCGTCTCGTCGATAAACCCCTGCGCGACCAGCTGATCCATATGCAGCCGGGCGGCGGCGAAAAATAGATCGGCGGGAAGGCCCATCTCGATCTGCTTTTGCAAGCCGCCAGAGGAGCCGTAGTTGACGCGGATCGTCACCCCGGGGTGCAGCGCCTCGTACCGGGCGCGGACTTCTTCGAGCGGCTCCATCAGGCTCGCCGCGGCCGATACCGTCAGCGTCGGCCGTTCGACGGGCGGCCCGCCGCCCCCCGCGCAGCCCGCGACGACGACCGCGAGCGCGGCGACGACGGCGGCGAACCGCCGACGCCCCCTCGCGAACCGACGCCCCGCGGCCGTCGGCCGTCTGCCTGCGGCGGCGGGAGCCTTTTCCCATTCGTTCGCCGTCACCATCGCGCACCCCTTCGGACTCGTTTAATTTCTGTATTCTACCATGTTATACTACCTTTGTTTAGCGAGACGAAGGGAAAGGCGGTAGAAGCATGCATCCGACGATCGAACATATTACGTTCTTGGGCGAGTCCGCCGTACGCGTAACGACCGAGAAGCTCGAAGGCGTCGTCGTCCCGGCCTGGGGCAGCAACCTGATTTCGTTGACGTGGCGGCCGACCGGCCAGCCGCTGCTGCGGACGCCGGCGACGGCCGAAGCGTACCATGCCCGCACGACGCTGCACGGCATGCCGATTTTGTTTCCCCCGAGCCGCATCGCGGGCGGGACGTTCCGGTTCCGAGGGCGGGAGTACCGCTTCCCCATGCCGGATCCGGCGAGGCCGTATCATATCCATGGGGTGCTGATGCGCGAGCCGTGGCGTCTGTCCGAAGCAGCCGTCGACGGCGAAGAGGCATACGTCGAGACGACGATCGTCGCCGAGGAAACCCCAGCCGTCTACGCCGCGCTGCCGCATCGGTTTACGGTGCGCCAGCGCTTTCGCTTCACGACGGATGCGGTCGAGCTGCGCTTCGTTCTGGAAAGCCGGGACGAAGAAGCGATGCCGTGGGGGCTCGGCTACCATACGACGTTCCTCCTCCCGCTCCCCGGCGGCGACTTGTCGCGCTGCACGCTGCAGCTGCGCGCCGACAAGACGTGGGCGCTCGACGAGCAGCTGCTGCCGAGCGGCGAGCTCGTCGACAATCCATACCGCGACGCAATGGCGGCGGGGCTGCCGCTCGACCGCGTCGAACTCGACGACGTGTTCCTCGCTTCCCCGGACGCGCCCTTCGAGGCGATCCTGACGGACGCGGGCGCCGGCCTCCGCATCCGGTACGAGGGCGATCGGCGGTATTTCACGCAGTGGGTGCTCTACAACGGCAAGGGCAAGCCGGACCGCGGCTTCTTCTGCCCGGAGCCGCTCACCTGGGTGCCGAACGCGCCGAACGTGAACGCGCCCGCCGAGCTGACCGGATTGCAGGCGCTCGAGCCCGGCGCCTCGGCGGAAGTCGTCAGCAAGCTGACGATCTCGGAGGTTTGACGGGATGTCGATTCGATCTCGGCCGATACGGCCGGGTTTGTTAAGCAACTTTCCATATGGAATAAAACCATTTTATCAAATATGGCAAATCGCTTAACAAACGCTCGAACCGCCGTCTCGACGCGGCGAATGCCCTGACCCGGGCGCGCCAAACGCACAGAAGAGCGGCCGCGGAAGGGGCCCACTCCCCCTTCCGCGGCCGCCCCGCGTCTTACGGCGTCGCCTTCTCTACCGTCACGTCGTCGATTTGGATGTAGGCGTCGCCGCCGGGGCCCCAGAAGCCCGCGAAGACGCTGATCGCCGTATGCGGGCCGGAGTTGAACGTTACCGCATACTCGGTGTACTCCGGCATGCCGGCATATCGCTGCTCGCCGATAATGGCGCCCTGCAGCGTCGCCGCGCCGAAGTAGCCGTGGACGATGCTGGAGGAGCCGCGGATCCAGCCGCGAAGCACGTAGTCCGTGTTCGGCTCGACGGCGATGTCCTGCTTTACCGCGTTCCAGTTCGTCGTGTCGTGGCGAATCCACGCATTGTTAAAGCCCGTGCGCGCGAAGCCGAGCCCGCGGTCGATGCCCTTCGTATTCGGCCCATGCCCGTACCACGGCGCGCCGATCGCGTCGCTCCCCTGCTCCTCGAAGCCGCCGTCGCGCACGAGCGCCAGCGGCTCGAGCGGCGGATCCGGCACGAATTCGTCCGCATAGTACACCGACAGCTCGCCGATCGACGTGAACCGCGCGGAGCCCCCCGGCGTGCCGATGATCCGCACCCCGTCGCCCTCCTCGGCCTTGAACGTGAACGTATACGTCACGTTCGCGCCCGCCGACGCGTCGCCCGGGTAATCCGGCGTCACGGACAGCTGCTTGACGTCCTTCCACTCGAACTTGTCGCGCACCTGCACGCGGACGTCCTCGAACCAGCCGCCGTCCGGAAACACGTTCCCGGTCGTAAACTTCACCTGGTTCATGCGGTACGCGCGCGGCCACGTATAGCCCCACCAATCCTCCGTCTTCGCCTCGGCGTTCCAGCTGTCCTCGCTCTGCCGAATGACGCCGTCGTTATAATAGCCGACATTGCCGAAGTGCGCGACCTTCTCGACCGGGACCGTTCCGTTCGCCGGATCGGCCAAATTCGCGCCGGCGTCCATTTCGTTCTTCGCGCGCGCCGTCTTAACGTACGGCTCTACCGTCATCTTCCGCAGCGAGAAGTTGTAGTTCCAAGCGCCTCCCGCGAACGTGTTCGATTGAATGTACATCGTCTTGCCGTCGGCGGAAATAAACTTCGACGGAATGCTCGCCGCGTAGCCGCCGTTCTTCGCATCCGACCACGGATACCCGCCGAAATCCTTCGACACGAACTTCTTCCACGGGCCCCACGGCGTCGGCGACTCGTAAAACTCGAACGTATA
Organism: Paenibacillus sp.; assembly: GCF_035645235.1. Lineage (GTDB taxonomy): Bacteria > Bacillota > Bacilli > Paenibacillales > YIM-B00363 > Paenibacillus_AE. The sequence continues at coordinate 41,036 of NZ_DASQMZ010000199.1, read as the reverse complement.
CTCCGTCCAAGACGTATAGAGGTACCGATTGAGCGCCCGGTTATACACGACGCCGCCCTGCGACAGCACCGTCAAGTTTCCGAGCCCGTTCGGGTCGAGCAGCGCCGGGTACACGCGCCGCGCGTCCTCGAGCACCGGCCGGCGGGCGTCGAAGTCGCTCGTCCACGCCGCCTTCCCGTTCAAATCCCCCGCGTACCACTCCCACGTCGACCGATCCTGCACGCCGTCGGCCGGCATCCGCGCCAAATACATCGCCGTCGGGTCCTCGACCGCGTCGTTGAACGAATCGCGCCAGTTGCCGTCGAAGCCGTACACGTATACATACTCGTCGAACACGTTCCAAGCCCCGTTCGGCCCGTAGTCGAGGAACATCATCGTCGTGAATTCGTAATCGTCGAACATCGGCGCCGACGCATCCCACGTCCAGGTGACGCCGCGGTCCATCGACTTCGCGATCGTCGCCGCCGGCGCGTCGTTGAAATCGAGGTTCAGGTCCTGCACCGCGATATACATGGCGCCGTCCGTACAGAGCATGCCCGTCGGCTTCCGATTGTACGGCCCTTCCGTCCACACCTGTCCGACGTCCGTCGAGATCGTCTCGCCGGTCAGCGCCCCGACGTCGCCCGCGATGCGGTTCACCGCGATGTCCGCGAACGGACCGTCAAGCGAAAACCCGCGGCCGTCCCCGTTCGCCGAATATAAATACCCGTCGTCCGCCCAGCAGCTCGCCCACAGGTCGCCGTCCGACGCCGTCGTGATCGAGTCGGCGGATTCGATCGCGACCGTCGCGAACAGCTCGCTCTCCTCCGCCTTCGCCGCCGCGCCCGGCACCGCCCCCGTCAGCAGCAAGGCGCCCGCGAGGACAACGCGAACCCAACTCCGCATTGTTACCGCTTTCAACATGACATAGCCCCCTCTTCCGAAATATTTTCCGAAAATGTCTCCCGATCCGCTCGCGGCCGGCCGCCGGAAGGCGGCGCGGCGCGGGGATCGTTTTCCGAACCTTAAATCACTTCTCGCTCGTCGTTGCCGGGCAAATTCGGGTGCGGCGCATGCGGCTCGGTCTGGTACCAGAACGCCGTGGACGCGATGTCGCTCTGCTGCGCGAGGTACCGATGGCCCGACCGCCAGCCGAGATCTTGAATCGTGATGCGCAAGTCCTGCTCGAACCGGATCGGGTCCATTACATGCCAGCGGTACATGCCGAACCGCGGCTGCGGCCGGTACAGCGCGTCCGGCGCGATGAACTGATGCATGCCGAGATACGCGGTCGAATACGTGCAGTATTGCCCTTTCGGCTGCTCCCAGTTCCAGGCGCCGCCGAAGTAGTCCTCCGTGCCCGTGCCGCAAATCGTCGGGAAGTCGGTGTCGCCGTCCATGTAAAACTTCACTTCGCCCTCGCCCCACCAGTTGCGATTGTTCACCTGCCAGGCCAGGTACATGCCTACGAAATGGCCCCGCCCGCGCACGCCGTCGAGGATCGTATGAACTTCCTTGTACGGCACCGGGTTGGACCGGCGCCATTCGGCATGGAAGTACGCCATGTCGTCCGGCACGTCCGTAAGGGTGTAGTCGACCTGATAGTACAGCACGACCTTATCCGCTTCGAGGTTTTCGACCGTAATGCGCGCGGCTTTGCGGAACGGCATCAGCCAATAGCTGTTCATGCCGCCGGCCGGATTGACCGCGATCGGCAGCGAGTTGACGTTGCAGCGCTCCTGCCAGCCGTTGCAGAAGAAGTCGCCGAGCGGCACCTCGACCGACGGGTTCGCTTCGTCGTCCCAGTACATGCGCAGGATCATGTTTCGCCAATGCGACGGGAAGCAGGTGAGCCAGATGTGCTGAATGGCGCCCGGCCCTTCGATGTCCGCCATCGTCCATGTCGCGCCGGCCGGAATTTCGACCGACGGCGACACCTTCCAGCCTTGACCGAGATCGCGCGCCGCGTTCGCGCCGGTGCCTTCGGTCGCCATACCGCCTTTGCCCTTCTCGCCCGTGAAGTTTTCCGGGCTGATCGACCGCGTCTTCGCGTTCGACAATCGCGCCAGGTTGCCGATACTCATCTCTAATCCGTTGAATGTGAGTCCGTTCGTTTGCATATTGTCTCTCTCCCTGTTCGTTTATTTCGCGTAGTAGACTTCTAGCTCGGTGATGGTTGTGTACGTTTCCGAACCGCCCGGCTTGCCGATCAGCCGAACGCCGTCGCCCCACGTATCCTTGAACGCGAACGCGTACGTCTTCTTCGGCCCGCTCGTCGCGTCCCCCGGGTAAGCGGGCGATACGGTCAGCTTCTCGACGTCCTTCCATTCGAATTTCTGCCGCACCTGCACCCGAACGTCCTCGAACCACCCCCCCAGCTGCTCGTGCGTGTCGCCGGCCGTATAGACGAGCTTATTTAGGTTGTACGAACGCGACCATGTGAATCCCCAGAAATCCTCCTCCTTAATTTCGCCGTTGAAGCTCGATTCTTGCAGGCTGCGGTCGCCGTCCGCAATACGGAACAAGTCGCCGTTCTCCGCCGCGCGGGAAATCGGCGTCGCGTTCTCGCCGACCCGGGCGAGGTTGTCGTCGCTTTTTTTATTTTCCGGCTTCGTCTCCCGGTACGGCGTCACCTTCAGCTTGCGCAGCGAGAAGTTGTAGTTTTCGACGCCGCCGACGAACGTGTTCGAGTTCAGCCACATTTCCGTCCCGTCCTCGCTGATGAATCGCGACGGAATGACGGTCGCGTAGCCGCCGTGCCGGTCGAGCGTCCAAGGATACGCCCCGAAATCCTTCGACAGGAACAGCTTCCACGGCCCCCACGGCGTCGGCGCCTCGTAAAACTCGAACGTAAATTCCGTCCACGACGTATAGAGGTACCGGTCCAACGGCTTGTTGTACACGATGCTGCCTTGCGACAGAACGGACAGCGACGTTAGGCCCGGCATGACGCGCTCGTTGTACACGCGCCGCTCGTCCGTTAACACGGGCTTCCGCGCCGCGATGTCGCCGGGCGCGCTCCACGACGCCTTGCCCTTGAGGTCGCCGGTATAATACTCCCACCGAGCAGCGTCCTGAATCGCATCCTTCGGCATCCGGGCAAGGTACAGATGCTGCGGATCCGGCACCGTGTTCGAGAACGAATCGCGCCAGTTATAATCCATACCGTACGCGTAGACGTACTCGTCGAACGTGTTGTTGGCGCTGTCTTTCCCGTAATCGAGAAACATGATCGTCGTGAACGTATGGTCCTTGAACATCGGGGCGTCCGTCGCGCCGGTCCATGTGACGCCCTTGTCCGTCGATTTCAAAATGGTGGCCGCCGGCACGTCGTTGAAAATGCGCCCGCCCTCTGTTTCTTTATTGAGGTCTTGCACCGCCAAATACAGCTCGCCGTTCACGGAAATCATGCCCGTCGGCTTCTTGTTGTACTTCTCGGGGTCGCTCCATACGCGGCCGACCGCGTCGCCCGACGCGATGCGCTCCCCCGTAATGTTGCGTTCCCACGGGTTGCCCGTGAACTTACTGACGACGATGTCCGCCCATTCGGACAAGACGTCGAAGCCTTTGCCGTCGCCGTTCGCCGTATACATGACGTCGTCCGGCCCCCACGCGACCGGCCATAAATCGCCGTTGCTCGGCGTATGGTACGTCGACTTCGGCTCCACGTACGCGGTGGAGAAGAACGTGCTCGCTTCGGGCACGATCGGCCCCGCCGGCGCTTCGTCGTTCCTTTCCTCGACTTGCTCTCGTTCGCTCATCGTCGTATTCCCGCCTTCGCATGAAATCAGTAAAACACTCCCTGCCGCCAATGCCGCAGCGATCGCGGCGAACCTTGGATAATGCGCCATCTCGACCTCCCCCGCCGGCGCCTACCGGCCTTATCCCTTCAAGCCCGTCAGCGTGATGCCCTCGATAAAGTAGCGTTGGCCGAAGACGTACGCGATCAACACCGGCACGACAGACAGGACCGCGCCCGCCATCAGCAGGTTGTACCTTGCCGCATACATGCCTTGGAACGACGACAAGCCGAGGCTGAGCGTCTGCAGGTCGTCGGATTGGATCATGATGAGCGGCCACAGGAAGTCGTTCCAAACGCCCATGAACGTGAAGATGAACAGCGACGCGAGCGCAGGCTTGACGAGCGGCAACAGGATTCGGAAGAAAATGCCGAAATACGAGGCGCCGTCGATGCGCGCCGCCTCGTCGAGCTGGACGGGCAGCGTCATGAAAAACTGACGCAGCAGGAACGTCCCGAACGCGTTGCCGAAGAAGCCCGGCACGATGAGCGCCCAATACGTGTCGATCCAGCCGAAGTCCCGCATGATAATGAACATCGGAATCATCGTCACCATGCCCGGCACCATCATCGTCGCCAAATACATCCGGAAGATCGCCTCCCGCCCCGGGAACCGGATGCGGCCGAACGCGTACGCGGCGAGCGCGCAGAAAAATACCGTGCCGAGCGTCACCGTCACCGAGACGAACAGGGAGTTAAAGAACATGCGCACGATCGGAATCGCGTTCGCGACCTCCGCGTAATTTCCCCATTGCCACGTCTGCGGGACGAAGATCGGCGGCCACGAGAAAATTTCGTCCGGCGCCTTGAGCGACGTGACGATCATCCAATAAAACGGAAAGACAAAGCCGACGCTGGACAGGATCAAAATCAGATGCGAAAGCACGGCCTTCGGCGACAGCGGCTTTCTCCGGGCGGCTGTCCGGACCGCGCTCGCTCCGTTCTTGCTCACGGCGGTTAGCATGCTGCTTCGACCCCCTTAATCCATCTCATAGTTGACCCGCTTGCCGAAAAATTTCAGCTGCAGCAGCGTAATGGCGAACAGGATCAAGAACACGACCCAAGCGAGCGCCGACGCGTAGCCCATTTGGAAAAATTTAAAGGCGTTCTGCCAGAGCCAGTAATAAATGACCCGCGTCGCGTCGCCCGGTCCTCCGCCGGTAATCATGTAGACGACGTCGAACACCTGGAACGAGCCGATGACGGACATGACGGCCACGAAAAACACCGACGGCGTAATAAGCGGCAACGTGATGCGCATCAGCTTGCCGAAGCTTCCCGCGCCGTCGATCGTCGCGGCTTCGTATAAGTGGCTCGGCACGTTCTTGAGTCCCGCGAGCAGGATGACCATGTTGAAGCCGATGCTCTTCCAAATCGCGACCATCGCGACGGAGATGAGCGCGAAGCGCTCGTCGGTAATCCACCCGATCGGGGCGACGCCGAACCAATCGAGCACGAAGTTCAAAATGCCGACGTCCGTATTGAACACCCAGCGCCACACCATCGATACCGAGATCATCGAGACGACGACCGGCAGGAAGACGAGCGCCCGATACAACGTAACGCCGCGGAGCGCCTGATTCAGCAGCAGCGCGAAGAAGAGCGCGCACAGCATGCCGAGCGGGATGGAAAGCAGAGAGAAGATCGCCGTGTTTTTCAGCGATACCCAAAATTGAGCGTCCTTCATCATCGTGTCCGTGAAGTTCGAGAAGCCGATAAATTTCGGCGCATTGATAAGATCCCAGTTCGTAAAGCTCAGTCCGAACGATACCGCGATGGGGATCATGACGAAGATGAGCATCGCGAGCATATTCGGCGCGATGAATAGATAGCCGTGCAGGATTTCGGATCGTCGTTGCCGGTTCATGCTGCAGCACCTCCTAGGGGATCCTCCGTCTTCGGAAGAAAGTGACAAAACCGGGACCCGAGACGGACCGGCGCTGCCGATCCGTCCCGAATCCCTGCGAAGCCCGGGCGGGTTACTTCGATTCCGCCAATACTTTGTTCGCTTCCGTCACCATCTTGGCGACGGCATCCGCCGCGGACGCTTTATTGCGGAAGACGGTATCCGTCTCGCGCCACATGATCTCGTCGATCGTCTTCGCCCACTCCGGGTGGAACGGCAGGCTTGCCGCCTTCTCCAGCTCGCCGCGATAGATGCCGATGTGCTCCTTCGGCTCGTTCCCGAGCAGCCAGCCGCCTTCGTCCAAAACGGACTTGCGAACCGGGAGGCCGAGGCCCGTGCTGGAGATGATTTTCTGGCCTTCCTCGGAGATGCTGAACTCGATGAACTTCCACGCCTGCTCCGGGTATTTCGTCGTCTTCGGCGCGGCGAGCGTCACGAACAGGAGCGGCGACGGCGAGCCCGGCTTGCCGGCCGGGAACGGCACGACGCCCCAATTCGCTTTCAGCGGCTGCGCGAAGAATGCGACCCAGCGTCCGCCGGAAATCATCGCGGCTTTCTGCGAGTTAAACAGGTCCATGTTGCCTACGCCGAGCCCTTGCAAGCCTTCCGGCGACGGCGCGACGCCGTCTTCGTACATGAGCCGGCGCGTCTTCTCGATCGCGTCGATCGACTCCGGCTGGTCGAGCGTGAACGCCGTGCGGTCGTCGTTCATGACCGTGCCGCCGTTCTTATAAATCGTCGTGATCATCGGCGGCCAGCCGAGGTCCGCGGCGTAGCCGTACTGGCTGACGCGGCCGTTGTCGGCCTTGATCGTGAGCGCCTTCGCCTTCTCGACGAAATCGTCCCATGTCCAGTCCGGCGTCGGGTACGGCACGCCCGCCTTATCGAACAAGTCTTTGTTGTAATACATCATGTACGGCGTCGTGTCCTTCGGGAACGCCCACAGATGGCCTTCCTGATACCCCATCGGATCGAGATTCGCCGGAAAGTATTGGCTGAAGTCGAGGCCGCTCGCTTGCGCGTACGGCATCAGGTCAAGCAGGACGTCCTTGCTGGCCAAGCTGCTGACGAGCGCTTCGCCGATGTAGAACACGTCCGGCGCTTTGCCGCCGGCGATCTGCGTGAGCAGCGCGGCGAAGAAGTCGCCCGTGGAAGAGACGAGGTCGAGCTTGACCGTAATGTTCGGGTTCAGCTCTTCGAACCGCTTCTTGAGCGCTTCCTGAACGGCCACTTCCTCCGGCATGCCCCAGAACGCGTACCGAATTTCGACCTTCTCGCCGGAATCGGCCGCAGGCGCCGGCTGGGCCGCGTCGCCCCCCTTCGAATCGCTCGACGCCGCGGGCGGTTCCGAAGCCGTCGAGCCGCCGCCGCCGGACGAGCAAGCCGCCAGCAGCAGGGCGAATACCAGCAGGATGCTAACAACCACTTTACTGGACTTCATTGGATTTCCTCCTTAGGTATTGAAAGTGCTTACTTTTATTCGCGTTCGAGACCGGGCGCCCGGGCGGCGGGCCCGCCCGCAAAGGCGAGGGACCCGCGAACCCGAAGGCGCCTGCTTAGTTCTCCGAGTCGTGGCCGAAGCAGCGTTCCAAATCCGCTTCGTTGAACGGCAAAATGTCCGGCAGCGGCAGACGCTGCGCGACCGGCAAAATGAGCGGATGGTCGCGATGCGGCTCCGTCTGGTACCAGTACGCCGTGCTGCTGTAATCGTCGCTGCGATGATTGTTGTGCCCATGCTCGATCGTGACCTTGATCGACGTCTCGAACATGATCGGATCCTCGATGTGGAATCGATACGCAGAAATTTTGCCAGACCAGTTCGGGCCCCCGCCGAGGAGGATGCCGTGATACGGCGAATGATATTCCTGCTGCGGGCACCAAGCCGTATTGAAGTAATCCTCCATGCCCGTGCCGTGCAGCGTCGGCGGCCACGCCTCGCCGTCGATGAAAATCATGTCGTCGCCCTCGCCGTACCAATTCCACTCCCGCGTCGCCCGCAGGTTGTGGATGTTCAAATTGCAACCGACGTAATGGCCGCGGCCGACGGCGTCGAGCAGCACGTAATTGCCGGCCCCCGTCGTGTTTTTCCCGCCGAATTCGAACAGCGCGTTCGAGATGTTGTCCTCGATCCCGTCCGTCAGCTCGCGGCGCCACAGCGCGTGGAAACGGAGCGGGCTGTCCGGCGCCTTCGCGTATTCCTCGTAATCGACGTAGAAATAAAATTTGATCGCCCGGTCCGCGTTCGATTCGATCTCGATGCGGGCGCCCTCCGCGTACGGCATCGGGAAGAAGCAGTTGAGCGCTCTTCCGTCCTCCGGACTCATCGCCAGCGGCGCGGACGAATAGTTTTTCGTGATGCCGTGGCCAAGACCGTAGAAGTCGCCGATCGGCGCCTGCACGCTCGGGTTCGCTTCCCCGTCCCAATACATACGAATGACGACCTTGCGGTGCAGCCACTGCTCCGTCGCGCCCTCCAACGGCGCCATCGTCATCCACAGATGCGTAATGCACCCCGCTCCCGGAATATTGCAAAGCTGTTTCGTTTCGCCCGGCCCGATCGTATAAAAATCCTTGTTTCCGCCCGTTCGATCGTAGCTGGAAACTCTTTTTCTCTTCGCGTCGCGGACGCGGCACAAATCCCTCAGCGACGAACCGATCATGCCGTTTCCCCCTTCCCCATGCCGAATTCGAATCCTTGCTCGCTTAACCGATCATGCGTTCAACAAATTTGAACTCGATTTGTGTTAGCGATTACATTTTTGATAATAGCAGATGTCACCCTTTATTTCCTTACAAAGTTTTGTTATTATTTATCCGATCTTGCTACCGGAGGTGTCTTCCTTGGAACCGACGTACGATGCTCGCTCCCGAATCATGCTCCAACTTTCGCCGAATATTCGGCGGGCCTGGAACCACAAGGTCGATCATATGAAAATGAAACCCCGCATCATTTTCGATTACGAGCTGCTGTATTTGGAAAAGGGCGAGCTGACCGTCTCGATCGAGGACGAGCTGCACGAGCTGAAGCCCGGCGACATCGTCCTGTTCAAGCCCGGCAAGGAACACGAGTTTCTTCATTCCGTCGGCGAGTGCGTCATGCCGCACATCCATTTCGACGTCCTGCATTATGAGGATTTCGAGGAGGTGCCGATTTATTTCAAGACGCTGCCGGAAGGCGCCGAGGAAGCCCGCTTCCTCCGCCCCGACGTGCTCGGCCGCGTCTTCGGCATTCCCGACGTGCTCCGCATCGGCAATCATGGCGAGGTGCACAAGCTGCTGCTGCAAATCATTCACGCGTACGAGCGGCGCGACCCCGAGTTCGCGATTCTGCAAAAGTCGCTCGTGCTGCGCATTATATATTTGGTTTTGAAGGGGCTCGAGGCGAACGCGAATCCGTCGGTCACTTTGCGCCACAAATCGCTCGAAGCCGCCTTCTCCCACATTATCGAGCATTACAACGAGCCCGTCCGGCTCGAGGAGCTGGCCAAGATCGCATGTCTAAGCGTGTACCATTTCTCCCGCCTGTTCAAGCTGAAGTACGGGCAGGCGCCGCACCAGCTCCAGATGCGCCATCGCATCGAGAAGGCGAAAGAATTCATGATCTACAGCCCGCTGTCGATGACGGCGATCGCCGAGCGGGTCGGCTACGGCAGCGTCTTCGCCTTCAGCAAGGCGTTCAAGCAGATGGAAGGCGTCTCCCCGACGCAGTTCATGAAGTCGTTCTTCGACGGGGCCCCGCCGTCCGCACCGTAGCGCGCCGCGGCGAGGGGCGCGGCCCCGTCCCGCCGCGCCCCCCCAGACTCGCCCGCCGTCCCGCCACCAACCGCCGCTCGCCCGCTGCCGCACACTCCCCGACCCGCCCGCCGTCCGCCGCATGCCGCGAAATGCTCAAAGTTTGCGCTTATCTCGCCGTTATGATCAAATTTTGAACTTTTTCCCCGACACCCACCACCGCTCGCTCGCTGCCGCACACTCCCCGACCCGCCCGCCATCCCGCACATGCCGCCAAATGCTCAAATTTTGCGCTTATCTCGCCGTTATGATCAAATTTTGCGCTTTTCTCCCGCCTTCCGCCGCCGCTCGCCCGCTGCCGCACACTCCCCAACCCGCCCGCCGTCCGCAAACAATAAAGGGGCGCAGCCCCGGCAGGCTGCGCCCCTTCTCCCGCTTACCCGACTAACACCTCGACGCCGCCCTCGGCGAGCAGCCGCGACCACGCCGCGTCGGGCGCGCGGTCGGTGACGATGCGCGTCACGCCGCCGAGCGGCGCGAACGAGACGAGCACCTTTGCGCCTAGCTTCGTATGGTCGAGCACGACGTTCGTCTCGCCCGCCTGGCGGATCGCCAGCTTCTTCACCTCGGCCTCGTAGATGTTCGAGTTGCTGAAGCCGTGCTGCGCCGACACTCCGGTCGTGCCGAGGAACGCTCGGTCGAACGCCATGCCGGACAACGTCTGCGCCGCGACCGGCCCGACGAGCGACGACGTCGACTCGAGCAGCGTGCCGCCCGTCACCAGCACCGGCACCTGCTTCGCGACGAGCTCGAGCGCGACGTTCATCGCGTTCGTCACGACCGTGACGTCGAAGCCGGCGGGCAACGCCCGCGCGACCTCGATCGTCGTCGTGCCGCCGTCGATGAAGATCGACTCCCCCGGCCGCACGAGCGCCGCCGCCGCCCGGCCGATGCGCAGCTTCTCCTCGATCATATGCCCGGCGCGTTCCTGCAGCGCGACGTCGCGGCCGACGTAGATCGCCCCGCCGAACGTGCGCCGCACGAGTCCCGTCGCTTCGAGCTTCTCGAGATCGCGGCGAATCGTCATCTCCGTAACCGCGAACGCCTCCCGCAGCTCCGCAATTTTCGCCTCGCCGCCGAGCGTAATGCGCTCGAGCATCTGCTGCTGCCGTTCGTTCAGCGCCGGCGCCGAACCCGAACCGTTCCCGATCCCCCCGCCGCCGCTCATCGCTCCTCGGCCTCCCGTTCGACCGCGACGCTAAACTCTAACGCGTACTCGACCGTCTCGCCCGGCTCGAGCCGGCGCAGCGTCCCGCGCGCCGCCTCCGCCGCCAAGCCCTCGACCCGGCAGTTCGCCGGCTCGAGGCCGAGCGCGTGCGCGCCGGCCCCGAGCATGCGCCATTGCACGAGCTCCGGCAGCGTATCGGTCCGCCAGCGCAGCCGCGCGACTACCGGCGCCGCAGCCGCGCCGCCGGCCAGCGGGAACGCCGGCTGCCGCACCTCCGCCTCCGCAAACCCGTCCGCGTCCGCCACGACGTCGTGGTAATATACTTGCTCGGCGAACCCCGCCTGCGGGGCCGTCCACGAATCGTACCCGTCGACGGGGACGCCGGCGTCGCGCGGAACCGCGCGCCGGCTCGGCAGCCGCACCCGCGTCGCCTCCGTCAGCAGCGGAAAGCCGAAATTCCAATGATACAGCATCATATGAGGGGCCGAGGCGAAGCCGACGTTTTCCACCGTGTCCCGCAGCGTCAGCCGCGCCGACCCAAGCGTAGAGACGATCTCCCGCCGGAGCCGCAAACAGCTGCCGAAAATTTCCGTCTCCTCGACGACGCCCGTCACGCGCATGACGTACTCGTCGTCCTCCCACGCCGAAGAGATGCACACGTCGCGCGCCGGCGTGTGGTGCGACCGTCCGTGCAAGCCGTACGCGCGCCCCTCGAACGTCCCCGGCGTGCCGACGGACGACAGCCCGCACGTCATGAGCAGCCCCCCCGACGCGGTGCGCAGCCAATCGGCGCCGTCCGCCGAGAACAACGCCGGCGCGACGTCGCCGTTCGGCGACTGCCACGACAACGGCGCGCCGCCGAACTCGACGAGCGAGACGTCCATCCCCTTCGACGGCACGACGTCGTACGACAGCCCGCCGCCCGTGCGCACGCGCACGACGTCGACGCCCGCTTCGGCCCCTTCGGTCAACCGGAGCCGCCGCGCGCCCGCCACCTGCTCGATGCGCCCGACGCGCGCCTCCAGCTCGCGCCGCGTCCACGTCTTTCCGTACAGTTCTGCCACCGCGATGCCGCCTCCCGTCGAAATCCGTTTAATCTTCTACAATGACCGGAATGCGCTCGATGCGCGGATCCGTGAAAATATCGAACTCGTCGCGGCTCGTGCTCGAAAACTCCGACACGATCGCCCCGTCCGGTCCGGCCTGAAACCAATGCTTGATCCCAGGCATAATCGTATACTGCTGCCCCGGCGACAGCTCCACCTCGTGGAACACCGTGTAGTACGCCTCGCTCCCCGAAGGAATCCGCGCCTGTACCGGAGACGCCGGCTCCCCTTCCACGTACAGCAGCACCTTCCCGGCGCGGCAGCGGAACGTCTCCATCTTGCCCGGATCGTCCCCGACCGGCGGGTGCAAATGCTCCGGACACGTCTGATACGGGAACAACACGAGCTCCTTCGCGCAATAACGGTCCGTGTTAATATACGTTACCAGCTCGAGCCCTTCCTTTTCCAAATCGCCCAAGCCGAACGACGCTACCTCGATGCCCTCGATTTCCTCCGGCGTCAGCACGATGCCCGTGCGGGCGAACAGCTCCGCCGTCCGCGCCTGCGCCGCTCGCACTTCGCTCCGTTTGATCGATCCCATACCCATACCTCCCTAGAAAATGGTCACTCCCCCGCGTCCCCCGGCCCGCGCCAGACGCGCGCGCCGCCGTCCGCGACCGTCTCCCGGAACTCGGCGAGTTTCGGCGGATGCTGCGCCCAGCCGGCCGCGATGCGCCGCTGCACGTCCGCCCACGGCTTCACGCCGCTGACGGCGTCCGGCCGCTCCACGTTGCAAGCGCCGGTGCCGACCGCGCCGAGCAGCGCCGCCTCCGGCGGCAACCCGAGCATCCACCCGGTCAGCAGCCCCGCGATCGTGCAGTCGCCGGCGCCGGTCGTGCCCGCGACGCTCACGCGAAAGCATGGCGCATACAGCTCGCGCCCCGCCCACGCCGCCGCGTCGGACGGCGCATACCGGCCGCAGGACGCAAGGCGATCAAGAGACGAAGTCGTTTTCAAGTATAATCCGTACTCCCCGAGCTTGAACACGACGACCGCCGCGCCCATCCCAAGCAGCTCGTCGGCCAGCTCCGAGAGGAGCGCCTCGTTCGCGTGCGGCAGCAAATCCGCCGATCCGCTCTCCCGCGTCAGCCGGTCGTACGTCTCCCGCCGCAGCATGAACAAAATTTCCTCGAAGCTCGGCAGAAACAGATCGACGCTCGGCAGCGCCCGCGCGAGAATCGCGCGCCAGTCGGCCCGCCCCGCGTCCGCGTCCGGGTCCGGCTTCGCGAGGTCGAGGCTGACGGTCACGCCCGCGGCCTTCGCCTTCGCGAGCACGGCCTCGAGTCCGGCCCCGCCTTCCGCCCACATCCCGCGCATCAGCGGCGGATAGCCGAAATGGAACAGCCCCGCGTCCGCGAGCGCGTCCGCGTCGACGTCCGGCGCCTCGAACGTGTCGTTCGCCCCGGTGCAATGCAGGAAGATGCGGTCGATGCCCGGCGGCGAAATCACGATCGTATATGAGCTCGCCTCGCCGGCCGCGACGATCATCCCTTCGGCCAGCGACTCGCCGCCGTGCTCCCGCACGATGTCGAGAATCGCCGCGCCGAACCGGTCGTCCCCGATTTTGCCCATCAGCCGCGCGGGCGCGCCGAGCCGATGCAGGGCAAGCCCCGTGTTCGACACGGCGCCGCCGGTCGACAGCGTCGCCGGGCCGATGTCGATCAGCTTGCCCGGTACGAGAATCGCGTCTACGCCGCTTTGCCGATCGTACAACGTCGGAATGACGTCGAGGCAAATATGCCCGCCGACGACCGCCGGGTACGGCAGCGTCAATCGCACGTCTGCGTCGGCCACGTTACTCCCCCCAATTCAGCGGGATCGTCCAGCCGGTGCGCTGCGACTCCAAAGCCGCCGTGAACACGCGATGGCTGCCGGCCGCCTCCTCCGGCGTCGCGCAGCGGAACGGCTGCCGCATCCCGTCCGGACCGTTCGCGATCTCGTCGCAGAACGCCGCCCACATTTGAAGAATCGAGTCCGAGAACCCGAATTCGAAAATGCCCCCCGTAATCGTCCCGTACGCCGACTTATACGGCGCGTCGGCGACGTGCCACGCCTGCGAGCCGCCCGGCGCGTACGGCAGCGACGCGACCTGCTTCGGATACTTCGTCGAGAACTCCGCCGACAGCTCGGTGCCCTGAATGCGGATAAACCACGTATTCGCGTGGCCCGGCGCGATGCGTTTCGTTGACAGCACCATCGGGAACGACTGCCCCTCCGTCTCGACGTCGCACGCGAGAATCGCGTTGTCCCACGTCTCGCACGGCGCCATGCCGCCCTTGCCGTCCGGCCGCGCCTCCACGATCTTCGACAGGAGCGCGCGCACGCTCTTCGGCTTCCAGCCGTAGCGCAGCGGCAGGTGCAGCACGTGCATGCCGAGGTCGCCCATGCAGCCGTACTCGCCGTTCGTCGCGACGCGGCGTTTCCAATTGATCGGCTTGTTCGGATCGAGATCGGAAGAATGCCAGAAGCCCGCCTCGACCTCGATAATCCGGCCGAACCGCCCTTCGCGCACCCACTCCGTCAGCTGCATCGCGCCCGGGAAAAACGGAAACTCGGACGAGCAGCGCACGATGACGTCCGGGTTCGCGGCCAGCGCTTCCATAATCTCGGCGTTCGCCGCCGCGTCGATGCCGAACGGCTTCTCGCCGAGCAGGTGCTTGCCCGCGCGAATAATGTCCACGTACAGCTGCGCGTGCAGGTTGTGCGGCACCGCGCAGTAGACGGCGTCGACGTTCGGGTCGGCGAGCAGCTCGCGGTAGTCGGTGTATGCGCGCTCCACGCTCGGCAGCGCCTCCTCAAACCACGCCGTCGCCGCCGGATTCGCGTCGCACACCGCGACGATGCGCGGCTCGAAGTCGACGCCGGTCAGATGGCACCAGCGCGCCGCCGCGCTCGCGAACTCCTTGCCCATCAGGCCGCAGCCGATGACGCCGAAGCGGATGACCGTTTTCGAAGTCGAATTCGAAGCCCCCATCACGCCTCACCCCCAAGAATCGCAAGCGCCGTCTCCGCCGACGCGCCCTCGTGCACGATCCGCATGAGCGCCTTCGTCATCCGGTCCGGATGCGGGTGCTGAATGACGTTGCGCCCGTACACGATGCCGGCGGCGCCCTGCTCCATCAGCTTCACCGTCCGATGCACGATCTCCTCGTCCGACGCGCGCCCGCCGCCGCGTACGAGCACCGGCACGCCGCCTGCGACCTCGACGACGCGATGATACTCGTCGACGTTATCGCACGGATCCGCCTTGATGACGTCCGCGCCGAGCTCGACCGCTTGCCGAACGAGCGGCATAATTTTCTGAATGTCCCCGTCGACCATGTACCCGCCCTTCGCCTCGTTCGGCAGCATGACGAGCGGCTCGACCATCAGCACCATGCCGTACTTCTCGCAATCCGACTTCAGCTTCATCACGTTCTTCACGCATTGGTAATGCAGCTCCGGCTGATTCGGCAGCAGCAGCAGGTTCACGCACACCGCAACCGCGTCGAGGCGCACCGCATGCTCGATCGCGTTGTCAATGATTTCGCTGAAGAGGTAGTGCGGCAGCGTCGAGCCGTAGATGTTCGCCGCATCCGTCCGCAGCACGAGCCCCGGCTTCTCCTTGCCCGGCACGTTTTGCAGGTGCTTCGCCTGCCCGACGCTCAGCTGGATGCAGTCCGGCCCCGCGCCCACGATCGTGGCGATCGCCTGCTCCATATTTTCGATCGACGCGAGGAACGAGTACTCATTGAAAAAGCCGTGATCCACCGCGACATCGAAGCACTTGCCGGTCTTGCCGAACATGCGGTTCATTCTCGCTTTATGCGACACCGGAACAACACTCCCTTAGAAAATGTTATTTAGAAACATTAATTATGTTCGTTTATAACATAATTCTAGTTCACTTCGAACATGGTGTCTAGCAAAACTTTCTTACCCGCCGTCCCGCCTGCCCCGACACACTCCGCCCTCGACGTTGCCCCCGTTATGCTCAAATTTTGCGCTTATCGCGGACTTAGGCTCAAATTCTGCGCTTATCGCGGACTTAGGCTCAAATTTTGCTCTTTCCGCCGCCTTCGCCCCGCCGTTCACCGACTTCGCCTCGCCGTCCCGCCTGCCCTGACACCCACCTTCCTCGCCGCTGCCCACCGTTATGCTCAAATTTTGCGCTTATCGCGGACTTAGGCTCAAATTTTGCTCTTTTCGCCGTTTCGCCCCGCCATTACGCCTGCCCCGACACACTCCGCCCTCGATGCCGCCCCCGTTATGCTCAAATTTTGAGCTTTTCGCGGACTTATGCTCAAATTTTGCGCATTTCGCGGACGTATGCTCAAATTTTGCGCAAAACAAAAAAGGAAGCCCATCGACGTCGCCCGTCGAGAAGCTTCCTATGTGAACTGCGATATGCGGTCGGAGGGATTTGAACCCTCACGCCCAGTGGGCACTACCCCCTCAAGATAGCGTGTCTGCCGTTCCACCACGACCGCGTGTCCTTGTTTCGCCGCCTTCGAGGAAAAGCGGCGACAAAAACTAATATACCGGATTCGAAACCAAAAGTAAAGCGGGAACGATTGACAACGCACCGACGGCCGATGTCGAAAATTCTTGAACATCCGACTGGCTGCCTATAAAATTGACGCATGACGATGACGCGAAGGAGCTAAACCACGTATGGGAACGATCCAGCCGCAAGACCGCCCGCTCCGGGCGAAGGACATCGCCGTCCAATCGATGCCGCCCGATACGATACTTTTGAACCTGCAGACCGGGTATTACTTCAGTACGAACCCGATCGGCGCGGCGGTGTGGGAGCTGTGCGACGGCGCGAGAACCGTCGAAGAGATCGTCGCCGCGATCGGCGAACGGACGGACAAAGCCGTCGAGGACATCCGGGACGACATTCTTGAATACCTCGCGACGATGCGCAAGGAAGGCTTGATCGAGCTTGGGTAAACGACGACGGCTCGAAGAGGCCTGGTTCCTCCTCCGGGTCGTCGCGGCGTCGGCCGCGGTCAGCGCGGCGACGGTGGCGCTGCCGCTGCCCCGCATCTTACGGGCGGTCGAATCGCCGCGGAAACGCGTCCGCCGCGTCGACGGCGAGACGCTGGAGCGGCGCGTCGCGATCATTCGGAAGGTGATCAAGTGGAAGCTGTTTCTCATTCGAAACAACTGCTATCGTAGAAACCTACTCCTTTATTATTTCCTGCTCCGTTACGGCGTCAGCGGCCTGCGCATCCATATCGGCATTTCGAAGCGAGAAGGAGCGCTCGCGGGCCACTGCTGGCTCACGCGCGACGGGCGAATTCTATACGACGAAGAAGAAGAAGTCGCGAAATACGCCGTGATCCATACTTCGGGAGGGTGATTATGGCTCGTTTTCAGATCGGTCATGCGCATATCCGGGTCGAGTCGGACCATCCCGGCTTCCTCGCGCGCGTGACGGAATGGATGGAAGACTTCGTAACCGAGCACGCGCCGGAGGACAATCGTTCCGCGATCGAGGCGACGTTCGTCGCGCTCGCGCCGGACGAGCCGCCCCCGTTCGAGGTGCCGCCGTCGGCAAAACATACCCACGATAACGACACCGCGGCATATTACGACGACGGCGAGCGGTGGTACGTAAAGTTCCGCAGGAGCGGTCTCGTCGTCCTCGAGCGGGAGCGGCTGCGACTCGTCGGCTACGTCTACCCGCACATCGTACTTCCGTCCATTACCGCCTTCGAGGACTTCATGCATCCGCTGCACGAGCTGACGCGGCAGATCGGCTTATACCCGCTGCACGCCGCCTCCGTCGAGCAAGGCGGCCGCGGCCTCCTGCTCGTCGGCAAGTCCGGCCAAGGCAAGTCGACGCTGTGCGCCGATCTCGTCAGCAACGGGTTTCGCTTTCTGGCCGACGACCGCTGCTTCGTCCGGGAGACGGACGCGGGCTTCGACATGTTCGCATTTTACGAGCCGTTCAAGCTGTTCGCCTCGAACGTCTCCCATATCGGGGCACTCAGCGCCGCTGATGAGCTGTCGGGCGCGCCGGCCGCGAAGCAGCCGCTCGATCTTCGCAAATATTATCCGGATCGCGTCCGCCTCCATAGCGGAATCCACGGCATCGTATTCCCGCAGTGGGCGCCGGGAGCGCCGAGCCGGGCGGAGCGCGTAGCCCCCGGCAAAGCGCTGGTCGAGCTGCTGCCGCTGACGCTGGTCTGCTTCGATCCCGCGGCCGGGCGCGCGCACTTCGAGTTTCTCGGCCGCCTCGTCGGAGGGCTGCCCATCATCCGCCTGTTCTTAGGGGACGACCGGGCGCAATGGAGCCGGATCGCCGGCGAATTCTTGGCGGAATCGGGGGAATGCTAACGATGGAAGCGCATATGCGAGAGCTGCTGCTCGATTACATCCGGAGCGGCCCGGACGCGGACGATCGCCCGACCGACGAGCGGCGCAAGCCGCTCGCCCGCGAAATCGGCGTGCGCAACATGTTTATCCGCCACCGGCTGTTCGCCGCGACGCGGGCGCTGGAGGAGGCTGGGGCATCGCCCGTCGTCCTCAAGGGAGCCCATCTCATCCACGCGGTGTATCCGTTCGGCATCCGGCCGATCGAGGATATCGACCTCTTTCTCGACAAGGCCGATTACGAACGCGTCGACAGGACGCTGCGCGCGCTCGGCTACGAAGCTCGCATCGAAGGCATGGATCTGTGGACGCACCTGACGTTTTCCAATAAAATCACCTACATGAATCGGACCGAGCAGCCGCTCATCCCGATAGACATTCATTTCTCGTTAGGGCCTTATCCGTATTTGGGGAAAATGAACCCCGCGCTGCTCGCCGGAAGGACGGAGACGATCGCGACGGAGGAAGGAACGCTCCGCGTCCTCGCCCCCGAAGCGCTCTTGCTCCACCTGTGCCTGCATCTGTTCCAGCACCACTTCGACGACTGGCAGGTGTCGTGCTGCGACATCGTCGCCGTCGTTCGGCATGCCGGAAACCGGCTCGACTGGGACGAGTTCGCGGGGCTCGTGCGGGCCAACCGGCTGAGCCTGCCGGTCTCGTACAGCCTCCGCAAAGCAAGGGAGCTCTCGCCCGGGCTGGAGCTGCCCCCCCTCTGGCTCCATTCCGACGGCATGCCCGCAACGGCGCGGGAACGTTGGGTATTCGCGCGCAGCCTCGCGCAGCGCACCGCGTTCGACCGTCATGTGCTGCAATTCCTGACGACGCCCGGCGTCGGGAATAAGCTTCGCGGCGCCCTGAAGATCGTCGTTCCGTCCAAGACGCAGCTTCGCCTCCACCACCGGGGCAGCTATTGGCGATACCTCCGGGACATCGTAAAAACGGCCGTCAAAAGCTGACGGCCGTTTTTGTTTATTCCGCTTTCTCCCCGCGGCCCATGCTAGCCTCGTACTCCCGCCCCCAATCGCCCAGCATCGTCAAGATCGGCGTCAAACTTTGCCCGAGCTCGGATAGCGAATATTCGACCCGCGGGGGAACGACCGGGTACACCTGCCGCAAAATGAGCCCGTCCCGCTCCAGCTCCCGAAGATGCAGCGTAAGCATTCGCTGCGTCACGCCGGGCAGTAATCGCCGAAGTTCGTTAAACCGTTTGACGCCCCCCAGTAAATGATAAATAACGAGAATCTTCCACTTGGCCCCAACTAAATTTACGGCCGTCTCGACCGGACACGGATTCATGAGTACGCCCTCCTGCAGACGGTTCCTTTTTTGATACTATAGCACAAAATTGTGCGTACTTACAGAATGCAACCGCGTAGTTTACATTGGTTTCAGGGCAAATCAATTTAGATTACGAGGAGATGGGAACGTTGGAGAAGAAGGAAAGCGTGCTGGTGTACGGGGCCGGCGGCGAGCAGGGCGGCGCAGTTGCCCGTAAACTGCTGCAAGAAGGATTGTCGGTTCGGCTCTCGGCAAGACAGGCGGAGAAGGTGGAACCGCTCAGGGCATTAGGGGCGGAGTGGGTACCCGGGGGCTACGAAGATCCGGATAGCTTACGGAAGGCGACCTCCGGCGTACAGAAAGTCGTATTCCAATTGCCGCTGGAGTACGATGAAGCGAAAGCCGTCGCCTACGGGAAAAACATCATTGACGCGGCGAAGGACGCGAATGTGCAGAAAATCGTATTTAATGCGTCAAGCATCGTTCCGGAAGGCGTAGATTTGGTTGCGATTCGTATCAAGCGTCGCGTCATTGAACATTTACGCGACAGCGGCATTCCTTACCTTGTTGTAAAGCCGACCGTCTATATGGAAAATTTGCTTGGACCGTGGACGGCGCCTGCGATCGTGAACAACCAAACGTTCGCGTACCCGATACCCGCGGATATGCCTGTATCTTGGATTGCCCTGGAGGATGTGGCGGCGTTCATTTCGAAAGCGCTCCGCAACGAACGACTCAACGGGGCGGAACTGCAAATCGGCGGACCGCAGCCGCTGACAGGCGTCGAAGTCGCATCGTTATTGAGCCGGCGGTTGGGGAAACCGATCCATTATTACCCAATCCCGTTGGACGGTTTCGAACAGAGCTTGTCGGCCGCCATCGGACCCGACGCCGCCAAAGCGGTGACCGACTTGTACCGTTGGCAGAGCGAACTGCCGTCCTCGCCGCTCGTCGCGGGCGACATGGACGACATCCTAAAGCAGCTGCCCGTGCAACTGACATCGTTGGAACAGTTTATTCAGAAAACGCGTTGGGAAGCGTATGAGGCAGGCGCGGAGAGGGGGTCCGCATGAGCATGCAAGAGAAGCTGAGCCGGTTGGGTTTATCATTGCCGGCGCCGATCGTCGTGCCCCCCAACGTCGCCATCTCCTTCGAATGGGTTCGCATATCGGGGAATCGGGCGTACTTGTCCGGCCATAGCGCTTTGAATCCGGATGGGACGCTATACCCGCTGTTCGGCAAGGTGGGGAAGGAAGTATCGTACGAGGATGCCTATCAGTTCGCGAGACAGACGGCGTTAGCGATGCTGTCCACCTTGCAGGAGGCGATCGGCGACCTCGACCGAATTACCGCATGGGTCGCAGCGAACGGGTATGTGAACGCGCTGCCGGGGGAAGTCAAAACCACGTACGTGATGAACGGCTTCTCCGATCTCATTCTGGAGCTGTTCGGGCAAGAGATCGGTCGCCATGCCCGAACGGCGATCGGCGTCGAATCGCTGCCGATGAACCTTCCGTTGGTCATCTCCGCGCAGGTGGATTTTCAATAGAAACCATATTCTCGGCCGACAAAACGAAACTGCCGTCAGTAGCTGACGGCAGTTTTTCATAGGTTGATATCATGATTGTCGGATTAGTTGTTATTCGGCTTCTTGCCGCTGCCCGTGCTGCTCAGCGTTACTTCCTTTAATTGCGCGTGCTTGATTAGCTCCGGCTTCTCGTAGGTCAGTTTCTCCATGTAGAGTCCCCCTCCATCTCGCCAATTTACCAATATCATACCATTTCGATTTTCATGCGAGCAAGACTTTTTTCCTATACGCATCGTAGCTCTCGTATACCGTTACCGTGCCGGCATGGACATGGAGCAACCTCGACGCGTCGCTTACGTTCGACAGCTTATGCGTGACGACGAGGACGAGCCGCGTGCGGGCCAGCTCCTTGGCGACCTCCATTATGTCCCGCTCCGTTCGCTCGTCGAGCACGGACGTCGCCTCGTCGAATACGAGGACGTCCGGATCTTCCAACAACGCTCTTGCGATGGACAGCCGTTTCCGCTGCCCCGAAGACAGCTTCATGCCGTTCTCCCCGATTTCCGTATCGTATCCGCGTTCCAGCGCCGTCGCGAAGCCGTCTACCCCCGCGGCCCGGCACGCCTCCAGAAACTTGGCCTCGTCCGCCCCGGTGCGTCCCAGGACGATATTTTCGCGCACGGTGGCGCTGAACATCGGGTCCTCCTGCGGCACGCTCGCGACGGCGCGGCGCAGGCTGTCGAGCGTCGCTTCGCGCAGATCCATGCCGTCCCACTCGATCGCGCCCGCGTCGGGATCGTAAAAGCGCATGAGCAGGTTGACGAGCGTCGTCTTCCCTTTCCCGCTGTCCCCGACGACGCCGATCAGCTCCCCCTTCCGAAGCCGGAACGAAACGTTCTCGAACACGGGCTTGCCGTTCCCGTACGAGAAGGCGACGTCCCGGAAGACGATGCCCTCCGTCAGCTTGCCGACGGGTTTCGCCCCCGGCGCTTCAGTCGAAGGCGACGCGTCCAACACCTCGAAGATGCGCTTCGCCGCCGGCAGCGACGCTTGAAAGCCGATGAGCGTATGATAGGCATTAAAAAACAAATGCACGACGTAATTTAAGTAAAACGAAATCGCGATAAGCGTCCCGAGGCTCATCCGGCCCTCGATGACGGCGACGCCTCCGATGCCCCATATGACGGCGACGCCGAGCATGTTGAGCAGCGCCGTCGCGGACGATGCCCAGGCGTAGCGCAAGCCCAGCAGCCGCTTCGCCCGAGCGGCCTCGCCGATCGACGCGTTCGTCCGCTCGAGGCGCGGGCGCAGCACGGAGAACGCCTGGATCGCCTTCACCATCGACAGGTCCTCCTGCAGCCGCTCCACCATCGTCTCTTGCTTCTCCTGCGCCTCCTTGCCGCTCTCGGCGATTCGTCTTCGGAACGCCAGAAACAGCAGGCCGAGCAGCGGCAGGAACAAGCCGGCGACGAATATCATCGCGGCGTTCAGCATCCCGATGACGATAAAAATCGAGAGCCCGACGAGTACGTTCTGCGCGAAATAAATATATTTCTCGAGAAGCAGATTTTGCACGGCGTCGACGTCCGACGTCAGGCGGGATAACAGTCTCCCTTTATGCGATTGCGCGTAATAGCTTTGCGGCAGCCGAAGCAGATGCGCGATCAAATCCATGCGCAGCTTCGCGAACACCTTCTCCCGCACGTCGAGCGTAAGATGCTTCTGCGCCAGGTACAGCAGCTCCTGCGCCGCCATCGCCGCGAGAATGGCGGCGAGCATCGCGACGACGTAAGCGGCGTCGCCCCGTTCGATGCCGTCGTCCACCAGCTCTTTATAAAAATACGGCGTTCCGACCGTAATCAAGGTCGTGCCCAGCAGCACGGCCGCGATGGCGGCGCCGTGCCGCGCGTAAGGCCGAAAGAAGGGCAAAAATCTTTTCATTGCGTTCATCGCGGGAACCGCCTTCATCTATAGTCATCCGTCACGGGAATTGTTAATATGAAAATAGATTTCGCCAAGCGCCCGAAGGGATGTTTCCGGTATGATGCTTTTTCAATTTTTATTTTCGTATTTGCTCTTGTTCGTCGGGCTGCCGATGCTCGCCGTGCGGTTTAAAGAGAAAGAAGAGGGCTGGATCGATAAGCTGTTCGTCGCCCTCGTCCACTCGAGCTTGTTTTTTATCATCGTAATTCACCTGCTCGTCTTCATCAAGCTGTACGAGACGTTGTCGCTGCTCGCGGTCACGATCGCCGGCCTCGTTCTCGCGGATCGGCTCGTCAACGGCAACAAGTCGTTCGTCACGACGACGCTCACCCTGCTGTACGACCTCACGGACAATCCGACGAACTGGAGGCGCATGCTCGACGCGCGCATCGAAGCGGCGAAGGCCGCCTCGCGGGGACGCGGCGCGCGGTTGCTCGCCGCCCTCCGCGCCAACTGGCTCGCCGCCCTGTGCATCGCCGCGACGCTCGCCTACGCGGCGTTCGTCCGCTTCAAGCATGCGTTGACGCATCTGTATTTCGGCGCGTCCGACGCTTACGTGCATATGACGTTCATGAAGTTTCTGGCGGAAAACCGCATCTTCGCCGAGACCATCTATCCGTATGGGTTCGCCGCGGTCATGTCGGCCGTCCACAAGTTTTTCATCCTCGACCCGTATATCATCGTTCGATTTATCGGTCCGACCTGCGGCATGCTGCTCGTCCTGTCGATCTACTTCGCGCTGCGCCGGGTGATCGGCGCAAACTACGTTTTCATTTTCGTCGCCTTGTTCGTGTATGTATTCTATGCCGGTCTGCCCAGCAACCCGTGGCGGCAAATTTCCGCGCTGTCCATGGAATACGCCGCGATCTTCGTGCTGCCGGGGATCGCGTTCTTGATCACGTACCTGCGCAGCTCGCGTATGGCCCAGCTCATCCTTGCGGGAGAATGCCTCGCGATTACGGTGTTCATCCATCCGTACGTCGCCGCGACGCTCGGCATCGCTTACGTGCTTGTGTTCCTTTGTTTCTGGAAAACGTCGCTCACGAAAACGTCGATCGTTCGGTTCGGCTCGGTCATGACCGCCTTCGGCGTCGTCGGCGCCATCCCGCTCGTCATCGCCTTCTTGACCGTGCCGGCGCAGGACATGAGCTATCTCGAGGAAAATATCCAAGGCACGCAATCGATCACCCTATCGCGCTGGATCGACGTGCTCGCGTCCGGCAATCCGTTGGTGCTCGGCATGCTCGCCTTGATCGTCGGGTATGCGCTGTTCCGTTGGTTCGCATCCTTCGGGAGCAAGCTGCGGGAGCGACAGCGGTCGGAGCCGGCCGTCATCGCGGCGCTTGCGTTATTCTTCGTGTTTTATTGGATTCAGGAATCCGCCGCCTACGGGCTGCCGACCGCCATTCCATCCGACCGGTTCGGGGTCAGCTTCGCGCTCGTCGCCGCCATGTCGCTGGCGGTGCTGCTGCATCTGTTGATCCGGTCGCTCCCGAACCCGCGGCTGCGCCGCGTCGCGCAGCCGGCCGTCGCCGTCCTGACGGCCGCGGCGGTGTTCGCCTCCGGCAACGTCATCGCGGCGCCCGAAGGCGGCAGGTACCAATACGACGACAATGTGAAGGTGTATCTGCAGCTGAAAGAGCAGTTCAAGCCGCCGTTCGACGAATGGACGGTCGTTTCGCCGATGGAAGAAAACCATCTCGTGATCGGCTACGGCTGGCACTATCAGCTGTGGGAGTTCCTCCGCGCCTTGGAGCACCCAGACGAGAGCGAGCTGAAGTTCGAGACGCACCATATTTTCATCTTCGTCGAGAAGGTGCCGCTCGGCTCCGACACGCCCGTGACCGAAGAAGAGGCGCTCGTGCCGTTCCCGGAATACGAGGGCGCCGACTTGACGGAATATTATTACCGAAATACGGAAATCCGCAGAATTTTGGAATCGAAGGCGTACCGTTGGGCGGAAAGCTACATGGAACGTCATCCGGAGTCGGTAGACATCTATTATGACAGCCCCGTGCTCCGCGTCTATTGGGTGCGCAAAGGCGATCGGCTCGAAGTCGACTTCCTCGCACCGTAACTCTGCCGGCGGCGCTACCCTTCCATAAACCGCGTCAACCGGTCGAGCAGCAGCTCCTTATCGTAATGCGCCCGGAAATACGCCTGCCCGGCGCGTCCCATCGCGGCGCGCCGCTCCGCGGGCATCGCGCGCAGCTCCTTCACGATGTCCGCCAGCGCCTGCGGGTTTTCCGACTCGCAGGCGAGCCCGGCGCCGCTTTCCTCGACGATCGCCGCCCCCTCGCCGTCGAGGGAAGCGACGATCGGCTTGCCGGACGCCAAATACGACTGCAGCTTGGACGGTATCGTCATGCGGAACAAGTCGCTTCGAACGAGCGAAACCAGTAACCCGTCGGCGATATCGTAGTATTCGGGCATCCGCTCGACCGGCTGCCTCCCAAGGAAATGGACCGCCTCCGTAATTCCCAGCTCCCGTACCTGCGCTTCGACCGCAGGGCGGGAGAGACCGTCGCCGACGATGACCCATTTAACGTCGTGCAGCCCTTCGTCGGCCAGCCGCTTCGCCGCTTTCACAATCGTGTCGAAGCTTTGCGCCGGCCCGATATTGCCCGCGAACAGCACGACGAAAGCGCCGGCATACCGCTCCCGCAGCGCCGGGTTGCCGACGCGCGTCCCGTACAGCGCTTCCGCCCAATTCGGCAGAAACAGCACCTTGTCCGGATCCGGCTGATACGTCCGCAGCACCCGCTCGCGGATGCCCTTCGAGGTCGTCAGAAAATATTCGAACCGCCGATACAACGCCTCGGAGACGCGATCGATCGCGAAGCGGAACAATTTCGCGCGAAGCGGCACGACCGAATACAAGCTTTCCGGCCATAAATCCTGGATGTACATGTAGGTTTTCGCCCGAGGCTGGAACAGCTTCTTCATGACCCAAGCGGGGAACGCCATAAAGATCGGCGTAATTTGAAAGACGAGGATCGCATCGTAGTCGTTCTTCCGGAGCTCCCATACTTCTCGCAGCGCAAAAATCGGGAAGGAGACGTAGTTGAGGAAAATTTGGATCGGATTGCCCTTCCCACGCGGGACGAGCGCGGATCGAAAGACGCGGACGCCTCGGTACGTCTCCCTGCGTTTCTTCCGAAAGCCGTAGCCGTCGAAGAACGCGCCCGCCGGGTAGTTCGGCGCGCCGCAAATGACGTCGACCTCATGCCCGCGCTCGACCCACGTCGCGCATAAGTCGTTGATGCGAAACTCCTCGGGCCAGAAGTGCTGGCATACCACGAGAATCTTCATGCTCCGTCCACCTCAGTCCCTA
The DNA here is from genome assembly GCF_035645235.1 of Paenibacillus sp. GTDB lineage: Bacteria > Bacillota > Bacilli > Paenibacillales > YIM-B00363 > Paenibacillus_AE. The sequence continues at coordinate 14,800 of NZ_DASQMZ010000199.1, read as the reverse complement.
CCTGAAGTAATGCCCGTACAGCGGCTTATGCGCCTCGATCCAATCCCGCATCCGTTCCGCCATGGCGCGGTAGTCTTCGACCTCGAAGCGGAAATCCGTCCGCGTGTTGACGAGGCTTTTGTCCACGAACGCGTTTTCGAACCGCTCCACCTCGATGTCGTCGCGTCCAAAGACCTCCTTAAAGATCGTCAGCAGCTCGTACTTCGAAATTTTCGCCGCCGGCACGAGATGGTACAGCCCGCTCACGCCCTGCAACAGCGCCGCTTCGACCGCCCTCGCGAGCTCGACCGTCGTGACGCCCGTCCAGTAGGCGTTCGCGTAGCCGTTGACGACCCCGCGCTGCTTCATAAACCAATGAAACAGGCCGACGCCGTCCTCGCGCAGCTCGGGGCCGACGATGGACGTGCGGATCGTCAAGTCTTTGCCGTTGTTCAATTCTCCGACGATTTTCGTTCGGTCGTAGAACGTATCCCCGTCGCGGAAGTCGTCCTCGACATACCCGCCCCGTCGGCCCGAGAAGACGCAATCCGTGCTGAGATGCACGATTTTCGTACGCTCCCCCTGGAACCGCCGTTCCAAATACCTCGGCAAATACGCGTTCAGCTGAATCGCCTTGGCCTTGTTCTCCTCCGACTCGCGGATGAGGACGCCGACGCAGTTGACGATCGCGTCGAACGGCTCGCCGGCGGCGAGATACGCCTCGAGCGCCTCGGTACGCGTCAAATCCATGCGCACGCTGCGCTCGTTCAGCGCGGTCGAGTGAGAAATATTGTGCACTTCGCAGTCGCCGCGCTCCTCGAAATACGTCGCGATCGCGTGTCCGGCCATGCCGGTCGAGCCTAGCACCAACAGCCGCATGTTCATTCGCCCTTCTTCCAGACGGTCCGATTGACGTAATCCGTATAGCTCATAATGATCCGAACGACTTTCTTCGAGACGTTCTCGACGTCGTAATCGTCCACGATGCGCATGCAGCCCGCCCCGGACGCATGCTGCTCGACGACGAGGCGGACGGCGTCGAGCACCCTCTCCCTCTTAAGGCCGCTCATGACGAGCGCCCCTTCGTCCATCCCTTCCGGCCGTTCGTGGGCGTTTCGGATCGTCACGGCGGGGATGCCAAGAATCGAAGCTTCCTCGGTAATCGTGCCGCTGTCCGAGATGACGCAATACGCTTGTCTTTGCAGCGCGACGTAATCGGTAAAGCCGAGCGGTTTCGAAAAGGTAACCCGTTCGTGCACGGGGATCGCCGAGGCTTCCAGCTTCTTGCGCGTGCGGGGATGCGTCGAGAACAAGATCGGCTTGCCGTACGTCTCCGCGACGGCGTTCAAGCAGTCGAGCAGGTCGGCGAAGCTGCGGTCGTCGTCGATATTTTCCTCCCGATGGGCGCTGACGACGAAATACTCCCGCGGCGCGAGGCCAAGGCGCGTCACCACGTCGCTCGCCTCGATCTTCGGCGCGTACGCGAGCATGATTTCCTTCAGCGTGGAGCCCGTCTTGATAATCGTCTCCGGACGAATCCCCTCGTCGAGCAAGTACCGCCTCGCATGCTCCGTCAGCGGCATATTGATATCGCTCAGATGATCGACGATCTTGCGGTTGATTTCCTCCGGCACGCGCTGATCGAAGCAGCGGTTGCCCGCTTCCATGTGAAAGACGGGAATTTTGCGCCGCTTCGCCGGAATGACCGCGAGGCAGGTGTTCGTATCTCCGTACAGCAGCAGCGCGTCGGGCCGCTCCCGCTCCATGACCCGGTCCGCCGCTTGAATCACCTCGGCGATCGTCTCGACGGCGCTCGGCTTCGCGGCGTTCAAGAAGTGGTCCGGCCGCCGGATGCCCAAATCTTGAAAAAACACCTCGTTCAGCTCGTAGTCGTAATTTTGCCCGGAATGTACGAAAACATGGTCGGTGTACCGGTCAAGCTCTTTCAGCACCAAGCTCAGCTTAATCAGCTCCGGCCTCGTGCCTACGATCGTCATCACCTTCAGCGATTTCATGCGAGCCTTCCCTCCCGATTCCAAATCACAAAATGTCGATCGCTTCCGAACCCGCCGCTTCCCATCCGTCGAGCTTCAATTCCCGCTTCAGCAGGTCGAGCGTCCGCAGCAGCTTCTTCACGCCTTCTACGTCCAACCGCTCCGTATTGTTCGAATTGTAATCGTCCAGGGCCGATACGCGGGCTTCCCCCGTCGAAAAATATTTATCGTAATTCAAATCCCTCGCGTCCGACGGAATGCGATAAAATTTCCCTTCTTCGGTCGCCCGCACGCGCTCTTCCCGGGTCAACAGCGTCTCCGCCTGCTTCTCCCCGTGCCGGGTCCCGATGACCCGGACGGTCGACTTCGCGCCGAACAGCTCGATCAGCGCCTTCGCCAGCGTCTCGATCGTGCAAGCCGGGGCCTTCTGTACGAAAATGTCGCCGTTCTCCGCATGCGCGAACGCATGAAGCACGAGATCGACCGCCTCGTCGAGCGACATAAGAAAGCGCGTCATCTGCGGATCCGTGATCGTAATGTCTTTGCCTTCTTTGATTTGCTGAATAAAGAGAGGAATGACCGAGCCGCGGGAGGCCATCACGTTGCCGTACCGGGTCGTGCAGGCGATCGTCTCGCCCGGCGCGAGGCTTCTCGACTTCGCCGCGACGATCTTCTCGGCGAGCGCCTTCGACATGCCCATCGCGTTGATCGGGTACACCGCTTTATCCGTGCTCAGCAGGATAAATTTCTTCACGCCGGCCGCGATCGCGGCGGATAACGCGTTTTCGGTCCCGACCGTGTTCGTCTTGATCGCTTCCATCGGGTAAAACTCGCAGGACGGCACCTGCTTCAGCGCCGCCGCGTGGAACACGAAGTCGACGCCCCGCATCGCGTCGTGGAGACCGCCGGGGTCGCGCACGTCGCCGAGATAAAACTTGATTTTGTCGCTCCGGAATCGGTTGCGCATCTCGTCCTGCTTCTTCTCGTCGCGGCTGAAGATGCGAATTTCCCGAATTCCCGTGTTCAAAAATCTGCGGAGCACCGCATGGCCGAAGGAGCCCGTGCCGCCGGTAATCAGCAACGTTCGATCCGTAAACAAACGCGTTCCTCCTTCGTTACTTCGGGATATTAAGCAGCACGATGCCGAGCAGGATGATCGCGATGCCGCTTCCTTGCAGCAGCGACACCCGTTCGCCGAACAGCCAGACGCCGCCGACGACGACCGCGACGTAGCTGATGCCGGTCGTCAGCGGCACGATGTACGTGATATCGAATTTCCGCAGCAGCACGATCCAAAGCAGGAAGCTGACCGCATAACAGAACAGGCCGGCGGCGAGCGAGACGTTCAGGCTGAGCTGCAGCAGCGTCTTGTCCAGCTGCACGCTGGCGCTGCCCGCCCCGGCCTTCATCAGCAGCAGGCCGCCGATCGTAAACAGCAAATAAAGCGTCACGTAAATCGCCAACTCGTCGCCTCCTCGTCAAGCGCCCGTTTCCGCGCCTTCGATCCCCAAGTAGTTCGTCGACGTCCGGTACAGAAGAAATTCATGCTTCGCGGCGAACGCCTCCGCAAGCGGGAGTCGCCGGTCGTCCCGAGCGGCGTCGGCCTCGAGCAGCAGCAGCAGCAGAAGGCCGTGCCGCCGGCGGAGGTCATACAGCTCCGCGGCGACGCGCTCGACCCACGGACGGGCGTCTCTTCGATCGACGGGCGGGTTTTCCCAACAAAATCCGTCGACGTATGGCGCCGTCGACCGATGCAGCCCGTCGAAGCCGTTATTTTGCACGATCACGTGCGCCGGGAACTGCTCGCGCAGCTCGCGCACCCATGTCGCCGCCGCCTCGCATTCCGGCGCCGATTCCCGCTCGAGCGACGCCCATTCCGCGTCGCCGATCGTATCCAGGAATACGCCGTCGTAACCGTCGCGGAGCAGCAGCCCCCCGACCCGGTAATGGAGCAAGCTGCGCCACCGCTTCGACCGCAGGCTGGCGAGCTCGGTGCCGAAGGCTGCATTGACGGCCCGCTCGCCGCGCACAGTCACGAAATCTTCGTCTTTTAAGTTGTCGTATAACGGGTCGTACGATGCGATCTCCATCGCGCTGACGTACGCGATGCGCAGCGTCCCCGCCGCGCGCAGCGCCGCGAGCGTCTCCGGCGTCTGCCCTTGCGGCTCGACGATCGCCGCGTCGTAACGAGACAGCTTCTCGGCCTCGCCGGAGCCGTAATATAACGCATAAGAGCGGCTGGCGCGGAATCGTTCTCTTCTCTCGGTCACAGGCTCGATACTTCCTTCCTCGTGAACACTTCCGTACGGACGAAGCACGTCTCGCATTGCTTCCCGTGCGCGCGGCAGCGGTTGCCGGGAACGTCCCAGCAGTTGACGTCGGTTCGCCGATAGGCCGGACAATGCTCGCACACGCTGGACGGCGAGCAGCTCATCTCCCAGCAGCTGCCAAGGGAACGCGCGTTAAAACGAGGGTCCGCCTGCTTCGCCTTGAACCAGTCGATAAAGATGCGCACGACGTCCGCGTCGAGCTGCGCGCCGGACGCCGACTTCAGCGTCTTCAGCGCTTGGCTGAAGGGCAGCGGATCCCGGTACGGCCGGCCGTTTATCTTCGCGAGGAACGTCTGCACGACCGCGATGATTTTCGCGCCTACCGGAATATCGTCCCCCTTGAGCGCCGAAGGATAGCCATTCCCGTCCATCCGCTCGTGGTGGTGCATAATGTAGGAGGCCGCTCGTTCGTTGCCCGTCGTCACCTTCACGATCGATGCGCCGACCTCCGCATGGAGCTTCATCAATTCGAACTCCTTATCGGTATACTTTCCTTCCTTCTGATACAGCTCCGTGGAGATGCCGAGTACGCCGATGTTGCTGAGATACGCCGCCAACGCGACGTCCCGCACGACATCCTCGGGAAGCTTCATCTCCTGCGCGATGATGATGCAATACCGGCTCATCTGCTCGGAATAGCCCACCGTATACGGGCTCAAGTTGTCGAGCAGTTGCGACAGCTTTTTCAAAATATTCGTATAAGTAGCCGACAGCTGGCGAAGCGACGACTGGTGCACGATGAGCTGGCGGATGTCGCCCATGATCATGCGCAGCGAGGACATGCCTTCCTCGGCTTCGTCCGCGTTCTCGGTCGGCAGTTCGTACCACCAATACAGAAGAAACTGATTCGGTCCGTCCGCCTGCACGACGGTGAGCCTCTGCATGCCGGTCGCGGCCAGATAAGGAGGCAGGGCGTAGAACGCCTCGTCGCCCCGGCGCAATACGGCGCTCGGCCGGTGGCGGACCAGCTCGTGAAGGCGTCCGAGGACGTCCGCATCCCTCGAAAGCCGCGCTTCGGCGTCCGGCGGAAGCTCTCGGGTCGCAAGGATCGCGAATTCATCCCCGATTCGGCGCACGAAGCATCCGCCAGCGGCGCCGATCGTTCGCATGGACAGCTCGAGCATCAGCTCGACCGTAACGGTCGGGTCGAGCGCCAAATTGCTGATCTTTTGCAGCGCCCGGCCGGAGGAGATGACGACGTCGGCCTGTTGGATCGCCTTCTCCTTGTCGAGCATGAACTGCAGGCCAGGCGACATATAGCTGCAAAGTTCCTCCAGCATGAGGCGCAGCCCCTTCTTCAGCTTGCCGCCCATCGGCCCGAGCCGGACGACGCCGAGCGCGTCGCCTACCGTCATTTGCAGCAGCGGGACGTCTCCGTCCGATACGATGGAGACGCCGGGCTCGACGCCCTTCGCATGGAACGACAGCGGCGCCGCGTACGTCTCCTTGGCGTTGTAGGGCTTCAGGCCGCTATAGGACGGCTTGATCTTGCCGAAGTTTTCGGCTCGATGCCGCACAGCCTTCAGCACGTACACCCGATTGCGCTCGTCGTACGTATAGAAAGCATAATTCGTGGCTTCGAGGACGCCCCCGACGACCTCGAGCAGCGCGTTCAAATTATGCTCGACGCTCTTCCCGGAATGAATGGCGTTGAGCGCTTGCTGCGCATGCCGAAGGGAACCGACGGCGGCGCGGCGGCGCCGGCTTTGCCGCACGGCGGCGCCGAACCCGGCAAGCGCGGCGAGGAGCAGTCCTGCCCATATATACGGCGCATGCGGCTCCGCCCAGCGCAGCGCCGCCTGCACCCCTTCGAATATCCACCGCTTCGCCTCCTGCGAGTTCATCGCCATCCCCCCTTCCGGTCCCTTCGCGCTTCATTCCGGACGTTATTCCGCGGCGCCCGGCTCCTTGCGGCGCTCCTCTTCCGCTTGCACGCCCGGATGCTCTCTAGCATGCTGAAGCGCGAGGAACTGGGTTAAATCTCTAATCTTCTCTTGCAGCTTTGAAATTTGCATCGACTGATGCAGCGTCAGCAGCAGCAGCACCAGCACGGACAACAGGAATAACAGCGACGGCGGGTACGCGACGCCGACCGCCAGCGCCAACCGATCGAACAGCTCCGGAAAGATCGAAAAGACGACGATCACGAAGCAGCTCGACAACCAAACCAATGTATTTAACTCATTGAGCTTCTTCTTGATGAGCATGAACATCGCAAAATACGTATAGACGAGGCCGGCCGCCGCCAGCAGCCATCGCAGAAGATCGCTCATTGGACCCTCCTCCGTTCGACGAGCAGATGCTGCAGCAGCACCGCCACGATGCTGAACAGCATCTTCATGAAGTATACGGCGGGCTTGAGTCCGCTATGTTGACTGACGCCGGTCGTCCGCGCCTTCGAGCCGATCGGAATTTCGCGCAGCCGGAAGCCGGTCAGCAGCATATGAATGATGATGTCCGCGTCCGGACATTCGGACGGAAATCGCATGCGGCCGGCGTAATACGAGAACGCCTTGCGCGACAACCCTCGAAGGCCCGAGGTCGGGTCCGTCACCCGCTTGCCCGTGAAGAGCTGAATAAGCGCGTTAAAGAACGTAATGGCGATAGACTTGAGCACGCCCGGATGGAAGTTGGGATCGCCCAGGAACCGCGAACCGATGATGACGTCGTCGCCCGATTCGCGCAATTCGGCCATGACGAGTTTCAAATCTCTCGGCGTATGCTGTCCGTCCGCGTCGTACTGCACGACATAGCCGTACCCGCGCTGCAGCGCGAACCGATAGCCCGACTGCACCGACGCCCCGTAGCCGAGATTGCTCGGGTGCGACACCACATGAATGGGGAGACGCTGCGCGATTTCGAGCGTGCGGTCGTGCGAACCGTCGTTCACGACGAGTATATCCGCCCCCGCGTTCGCTTGCAACAAATCCAGGACGACCTGTTCGAGACTCTCTTCCTCGTTATAGGCGGGAATCACAATCAACGTATCCGGCGTCATGACGTACCCTTCTTCCTCGTGATAGTTTGTATGAGGTAGTAGATGGCGAATCCTAGCGCGATATAAGCGACGGCGAACGAGGCGAGGGCGGCATAGCGGCTCCATCCGCCGGACAACGCCTCGGCGACGTACGGCAGGCGCAGCGCTCGCTCCAGCAGCAACGCCGGCGGAACGTTGGCGGCGAGCGCAAGGCCCGCCCCGGCGAGCCACGGCCGTCCGAGCGCCCGGTGCTTCAGGACGAGGAGCAGCAGCATGCCGACGGCCTGCGCCGCGGCGCCCGCGGCGGCGCCGTACCCGATCGCGGCGAGCCCGAGGCGCGGCAGCAGCGCCAGATCGAAGGCGACCGTCAGCGCGCCGGAGGCGAAGGCGATGCCCACCGTCTCCCGCAGCGAGCCCTTCGCCAAGAAATAACGCAAGCCGACGAGGAACAACGCCTGCCCCGGTATCGATAACGCGTACCCTTTCAGAATCGAAACCGTAATGGCGAGCGATCGGGCGTCGAAGGCGCCCCGCTGGAAGAGCGCCGCCGCGATCGGCTCCGCGAGCAGATGAAGCAACGCGGCGATCGGCAGCGCGCACGCCCAGCCGACGGACATCGCCTTCGACAACGTCGACCGACGCCGCGCCTCCCCTTCCCGGCCTTCCGCGGCCAGCTCCGGCAGGATGACCGCCGTTACGGCGGCGATCAGCGTCCAGATCGGAAATTGCGCGAGCCGGAACGCATAGCTAAGGCCCGAGATCGCGCCGGGCCCCGTCATGCCGGCCAACCAACGCTCCGCGAAATAGACCGCCTGCGCGCATAACAGCACCGCCAAGTAAGGAAGGATCCACCGGCCCAGCGGCGCCCGCTCCGCCGAAGCCGCGCCGGCGCGCACCGCTCTCGCGAGCGGCTTCCCGACCGACCAAGCGCCTGCGGCGACCGCGGCCGTAATGCCGACCGCGATCGCCGCCGCCCCCGCGCCGGGCTCGAGCCGCAGCAAGTCGCTGGCGCCGACAGCCAGCAGAAACACGACGTTAAACCAGAGCGGCGCGGCGGCCGCCCATCGAAACTTGCCCTTGGCCTGCAGGGCCGCCGTTCCGAGCGTAAGCAGCGGAAACAGCAGAATGGACGGGCAGAGCAGCCAAAGCAGGACCGCCGTCAGGTCGCCGGGGGCGAACCGCCCCGCCGCCCCGGACGGAACGGACGCGAGCCAAGGGGCGGCGAGGGCGACGAGCAGGCACAGCCCCAGCGCCCAGCCGGCGGCGGCGCGCAGGACGGACGCCACCGCTCGATCGAAGCCCTCCCCGGGGTCGGCCATGGCGGCTCGCGAGAGCACGGGCACGCAGGCGACGCCGAGCGCCGCGGCGAACAGGTTATTGCCCACGGCATCGGGAATGAAATACGCGAAGGCGAGCGCGTCGGCCTCGGCGGACGTCCCGAGATATTTCGCCAGCCAGAGATCCTTCAAGAACGCCGCGAACGCCACCGTCACGTTCAGCAGCGCCACCGCGCCCATCGTCTTCCAGGCGAAGGCGAACCGCGGGTGCCGCGGCAAGCTGCCGCCGCTCATGAGGCAGGCAGCGGCGCGTCCGGGACGGAGAGCCGCTTCAGCACCTCGCCGATCGGCGCGAAGTCGAATTCGCGCAGCAGCCGCTCCAGCTTCGGAGCGGTCGCCTCCAGCCGATAATACTGGGCGAGGCGGATGAGCGGGCTCGCGCGCAAGCGGGGCTGCTCGGGATCGAATTCCCAAGGATGCACGTACACCATGCCCGGCGCGCTTCGGTTGACTCGACGCAGCAGCAGGCGCACGAGCGGGTACGGCATCGCGCGCAAGTAAAACCCGCCCGCGAACGGAATGCCGACGCCGAGCTCGTTCCAAACCGTCGACGGAAATTCGACCAGCTCGAGCCGCCGCCCGTCGATCACGGGATGGAACGGCCGCGCCGGAGTGCCGGTGACGCCCGAGAGCGGCGTGCGGAACGGTTGGACGCTCGAGTCGCAGACGAAGCCTTCCCGCGCCAGGTCGAGCAGCACGCGGTACGTCGGCGGCCCGAGCGACCACGACGGAGCGCGGAACAGGTCGACGCGTTGACCGGACAGCTTTTCCAGCAACGCCCTGGAGCGCAGCACGTCTTCGACGATGTCCTCATGCGTCATCCGCGTCAGCAGCCGATGCCAATAGCCGTGCGTGCCGATCTGGTGGCCGGCGCGCGCGATCGCTTCGACGAGCCGCGGATGCCGCTCGGCGACGCAGCCGAGGACGAAGAAGGTCGCCTTCGCTCCGTACCGCTCGAGCAGCGCGAGCACTCGGGCGGTGTTCGCCTCGATCCGGTCCTCGTACCGGTGCCACGTCTCCGGCGCGAGATCGAGCCCGTTCGTCATATACCAATCTTCGACGTCGACCGTCATCGCGTTCAGCACGGCGCCGCCCCCCTTCTTGCGAAATCTTTCTTTACCGATCCTGCTTCAGCAAACGCCGCATCTCCGGCTGCGCCGCATAGCGGGCGAACGCCGCCAGCGCCCCGAGCGTCGGCAGCGGATCGTCCGCCGACCAAATGTCGTCGATCACGCCCGAGCGGCGCCCCGCCCAGATCGGCGGCGACATATCGAAACGACGGCGGTTCGCGAGGAAATGGAGCGCGTCCCCGGGCAGCAGGTTGCGGCACCTCACCCCGACGGCGTACTCGTGCACGGCCGGGACGTCGGTGCCGACCGCGGAGCCGTACAGCAGCCATGGGAAGTCGACTCCGGCCTGCACCGCCATCTCGAGCGAGTTCCAAAACCTCGGATTGATCTCCATAAATTTCGGCCTGCCGTCGGCCGGATCGATCATAAATTCGAGCTCGACGACGCCACGCCACGGCAAGCCGTCCATAACGGCGAGGGCGGCGTCCAGCACATCCGGCCGCCGCACGCTCTCTTGCATCGTGCTCGGCCCGCGTTCGATCGGGTAATGCCGCAGCTCCTTCTGTACGAAGGAGGCGAGCAGCCGCCCGTCGCTCCCGTAGAGCAAGCACACGTCGTACCGGTCGCCGGGCGCGATATATTCCTGGATGAGCGGCAGCGGATAGACCGCATGGACGTCCCGGTACCGCGCGATCAGCTCGCCGGGCGTCTCCGCCACCCGAATGCCTCGCGAACCCGAGCTGCGCCGGGGCTTCACGACGACGGGGTATGCGAGCAGCGGAGCCAACCGCTCCGCCTCCTCGAGCGACGCCGGCAGCGTCGTCCGGGGACAATCCGCGCCCGCGTGCATCGCGTGGCGTACCGACTGCCCCTTATCCGCGGCGATCCGGTAGCTCGAGAGGGGCGGCAGCGGCACGGCGCAAACCGCCTCAAGCCGTTCCCGGCGGGCGAGGGCCAGCTCCATGCTGTCGTCGTCCATCGGGAACAGCGCGTCGATCCGCTCCTCGGCCGCGGTCCGCTCCAGCCAGTCGACGTACGCGTCCGGCTCCCGCTTCGGGTCCGGGCAGACGAGGCTCCTCGCCGTATAGCGCGACCACCCGGCCGGATGGACGCGGGTCGTATCCGCGACGCACACGCGCAGCCCGCGCCTGCCGAGCGATCGGGCGGCGGAGAGCGTCTTGCGTTGTTGTCCGTTCGTCAGCAGCACGGTCGCCATGCGTTCTCCCCCTTACGAGCCCCTCTGCGAACCCCAGATGGTCTCCATAATTTCCTCTCGGGTCGGTACGTAGCGGAGATGATAAATTTTCAGCACCTCGTCTTCGTAATATACCTCGACGGGATGCCCCGCTTCCTTATGAATCCGCACCCATTCCTCCACCGCCTTCGTCTCCCGCTCCCAGCGCTCGTAGTCGGCCTCCTTCAGCGAGTAGATCGAATTCGTCTCCTCGACCCGGAACAGCTGCTTCTCGACGTAGATGAAGACGTTCTCGGTGACCTCTTTATCGCGTTTCTCCTCGCCGAACTTCGTCAGATGCGGCTTTCGCGGGTCGTACCCGTTCAGCAGCCAAGACCAATACTGATGGTACCCGGTGCCGAAAATGATCGCATAATCGTCCTCCTTGCCGACGATCGTCCAAGAGCGGGGCAGAAATTCGTTGCTGATTCGCAAATATTGCTCGACGTTGCTGTTCCACGTCATCTTGTACGGCTCGACCGGCTGCGGCGGGTGCAGCCACAAGGTCGCGGCGACCGCCGCGCTGACGAGCGCCAGCTGCAGCTTCATTCGGCGTTCGGCGAACGGTCGGACGACCGCATGGTAAGCGATGCCGATCGTCACCGGCAGCGCCAGCGCCCACAGCTCGCCCGAGCGGGTCGCGACGACCAGGCTGTTCGTCACGGCGCCGCCCCATTGATACATCGCGAACGTCGCGCTTCCGATCAGCAGCGGAATCCAAAGCGCCGCCATCAGCCGAAACTTGGGCAGCGCGAGCAAGGCGGCCAATCCGAGAATCGCGAGCGCGGCGAGCGCGGCTTCGTCCATCGGCTGCAGTTCGCGGAACACGATCTCCGGCGCGACGTCGTCGGTTTCCGCCGTCAAATAATCGGCCGAAGACGAGTGGAACGGTCGACGCAGCACGTACAGCCCGACCGCGACCGGCGCGAGCGACGCCGCGACCGAGACCGCCCCGGCGGCGCACGTCTCGGCGATCGCCCGCCACGCTTGCTTGCCTTGGGCCGCGAGATGATACGCCAGCACGAGCAGCACGCCGAGCCCGAGATAGCCGTACGCCACCGCGTGCACCATGCCCGTCGCGGCCATGCCGGCGCCTGCGACGAATAGATCGTCCCGCCGCCGGTCCTTCAGGAACCGGTGCAGGAAGTAGAGCGTCGGCCAGACGAACACGAACGCGAACTCTTGCGAGTTCGTCGCCGCCTGCCGGTCGAACGGGCCGCCGAACTGGTCGCCGAGGAGGCCGAATACCGCGGCGGCCGCAGCGCCCGCCGCCCGGTTGCCGGACAGCCTCGAGACGAACAAGTACATCCCCAGCATGACGAGCAGCATGTTGAACGGTCCCATATATTTCAGCACGTACAGCCAGTCGATCGAGGCGAACTTATGAATCGTGTCGAGCGTAATGTGAAAGCCTTGCGGGTAGACGCCCGAGGCGAATAGAATGCGATCGTCGATCTTCTTCATCCACTCCAGCGTGACGTTGCCGTCCGACAGCGCCGGCGGCGCGGTCGCGACCGCGTCGTACATCCGAATATAGGCTGCTGCCGCGAAGATAACGAGCAGCAGCAAAGCCATCCAGACGCTCGGGACGGATCGGAGGCGGCGGAGCAGGCGCATTTTCCAATCGAGTCCCTTCTCTCGCAGCCGCTGGCGCACTCGCTCCCCGAGCGGCAGCTTGCCCTCCAGCAAATCGAACGTGCTGACGGTGAGGTCCTTCATCCGGTTGATGTTGGTTTCCTTCCGCCGCTTCGACGTCCGATGGCCGATGACGAGACCGTACACCGCCACGAGGGCGAGTACCTCGAATATTTTGAGCAGCACCAGCACGTACCCGCTGACGATGACGAAGAGCGACATCTTTAAGAACAGGGCGCCCGCCCGCTCGAAGCCGTCCCCTTCGGGTCGCGAAAACATCAGCTTCGGCAACGCGTAGAAGAGCAGAAGGAACGCCGCGAAAAACCGAAACAGATGGATGAGCTGGTTGCCGACGTCCGCATACATGTTTCATTCACCTCTTGACGCTACGAAGCGGCGTACAGATAGTAATCCAAGTGTTTAAATAAACCTTTGACCTTGCGGATGGACAGCACGACGAAAACGATCGAGCCGAGCAACAGCCCAACGACCGCGTATTCGTACCCGACCCATCGGCTGAGGAGGAAGCCCGCCACCACGTTGGTCAAAAACGCCGGCCATATCGATTGAATGACGAAGATCGGTTGGGACATCGAGAACAGGATGACCGCGTTCATAAGCGCGACGGCGACGAGCACGTACGCGACGATCGATACGATAAAGACGAAGTGCGTGACAGGGTCCCCGAACAGCGTCTGTCCGATCGACGCCGAATCTCGGAAGATCAAGTACAGCAGTCCGTACAAGGCTACCCCGCATGCGGTCGAGATGGCGGCGATCGTCAGCAGCCGATTGTAGTACATCCGCAGGAACGTCCGGTTCATGACGTCGATCTGCTCCCCGAGGTAGCTTTTCTGGCTCACCTCGATATCCATCATCAGCTTCGTCAGCACCACCTCGCTGAAGCCCATCGGGAACATCAGGACGAGCAGCGCGAAGTCGAGACCCAGCTCGTATTCCCCGCGAAACCAGATGATGTAAGGCATATACCCGCTGTTCGTCGACCACGCCATCATGCGATCGACGAACAAGAAGGCGAAGTAGAGAATGCCGTACACGAAATACGGCAGCGTCGAGTACATCATGACGGACATCTTCGGCAGCTTCGGCGCGATGCCGCGTTCGGCCTTGCGCTCCGCCGCGCGGAAGAAGTGAAAGACGAGCACGATGCTCAGGATCGTCACGATCGACAGCGCGATCAGCTGCGAGACGATGATGTCGAGCTTGATCCACTCGAACAAGACGTATACGATGCCGATGCCGACGATGATGAGCCCGGTGAACGCCAGCTCCTTCTTCAAGATGTACATGACCGTAACGCTCAGCCAGATCGAGTTCAGGAAGAAGAAGTACAGGATGATAATGCCGATGATGACGTTCGGAAACATATTGACGACGAGATTAAACAAGAACAAGAGCGCGCATAATACCAAACATAATATAAATCCGAGCGTGATGAGATAAAACGTCACCCTTCGGGCCATGTTGTAATAGCCCTGGATGATATAAAAGAAGCCTCGTCTCGCGATGGCCTGGGTGAAACCGCCGACGGTGACGAAGCTGAGAATGGTTCCGATCGCAATGCCGGTCGCGTAGTCGATACGCAAATTTTCATAAGACCATAGCGAAAATTTGAGCGTGATCATCGCGACGACCGAGATCGCCATCGGGATCGCAAAGATGAGTCCTCTTAAGAAGTTTCTCGTCAGTTCCATGGCCAGCTGCGCCGCGCCCATGCCCTGCACCTTCGTGAAGGGCGTATACAGCACCTTCGATTGCGACCTTTCCCACAGATCGTCCGCGAGCTCGAAAATGTTTTCGGACCCGAACGCTTCCTGCGCCCGCTTGTCGTTCCAGCCCATCGATTCGAGAATCGCCGCGATCTCGTACCGGTCTTCCGGCTGCATGTGGCGCTCGAGCACTTCGTCGAGCAGCCGATCGAGCGGATGTTCCGGCTTCTTCCCGAGCTCCGCCGCGGCCGGCGCTTCCGGCGTCAAGGTCGTCTGCGTCATATTCAATCCCCCAAGCCGGGGATAATCATATTGACGATCAGCTCGGCGAGCTTGCCGGCCCGCTCCGCCGCGTCCACCGTCTCTTCGGTGATGACGGCGCCCTTGGCGATGATGCGCTTCCCGGCGGCGTCGAACAAATCCTCGCCGGCCCACTTGCCGACGATATATTTCACGCGCAGCGAACGGATCTCCTCGGTGATGGCCGGACTCGGCGACTCGCCTTCCGTCGCCG
>NZ_DASQMZ010000198.1:0-58049 GCF_035645235.1 Paenibacillus sp. | reverse complement strand
CTCGCGCACCTCGAACATGTAGTCGCGGCCGTACCTTTTCTCGATATCCTCGAAGATCTTATAGCCCAAGTAATACGGATTTAGCTGATGCCGCGACGGCACGACGACCGACGAGTTCAGCTTCGAGTATTCGATCGTCTCTTCCGGCGTGAGATCGAGCTCCCGCAGGATGCGGGTATGCCAGTAGGACGCCCAGCCTTCGTTCATGATTTTCGTCTCGATCTGCGGCCAGAAGTAGAGCATCTCCTCGCGCATGACGGTCAAGATGTCGCGCTGCCATGCCGGCATGCCGCGCGCGTATTGCTCGATGAACCAGAGCAAATCCTTCTCCGGCTCCGGCGGGAACCGCTCCTTCTCCGGCTCCGGCTCGGGGCCGCCCTCGTCCTCGTCGAGCGACCACAGCTCGTCGTAGGGCGACTCCGTCTCGACCGCCGCGGACTTCTTCTCCTTGCGCACCGCTTCCGGGCGGATCGGGCGCGTGAGACTCGGATCGATATGCTCCTGAATGCCGAGCACCGCGTCGAGGAACCGCTCGACCGCCTCGGTGCCGTATTCGATCTCGTAGCCGCGGACGCGCTCCGCCGTCGCCGCCATGCTTTCGACCATGTCGCGGTTCGTGCGGGAGAAGCGGACGTTGTTTTTAAAGAAGTCGCAATGCCCGAGCACGTGCGCGACGATCAGCTTGTTCTGGATGAGCGAGTTGCCGTCGAGCAGGAACGCGTAGCACGGGTTCGAGTTGATGACGAGCTCGTAAATTTTCGATAGTCCGAGATCGTAGTGCGTCTTCATGCGATGGAAACTTTTTCCGAAGCTCCAGTGGCTGAACCGGGTCGGCATGCCGTACGCGCCGAACGTGTAGATGATGTCCGCGGGACAAATTTCGTACCGCATCGGGTAAAAATCCAATCCGAAATTTTTGGCGATGCCCGTAATTTCGTCGATCGCCGCCTCCAGCTGCTTCTGCTCCTCCGCGAGCATACGCGTTCACCCCCCGACCGTTTCTTTCTTTCCGAAAAAGTGCCTGAGCGCCTTATGTACTTCGCCCTTCTCCTTGATAATGCTGTACATAAAGCCGGGCTCGTTCATGTTGCGATAGGCGGACATGAGCGTGCTGCTCCGGTTGTACTGATTCACCTCGCCGTAGCCGAACAGGTTGCAGCGATTGAGCAGCTCCTTGATGAGCTTCACGCAGCGCTCGTTGTCGCTCGTCAGGTTGTCGCCGTCCGAGAAATGGAAGGGGTAGATGTTGTATTGCGACGGCGGATACTTCGTGTCGATCAGTTCGAGCGCCTTCTGATACGCCGACGAGCAGATCGTGCCGCCGCTCTCGCCCTTCGTGAAAAACTCCTCCTCGGTCACGATCTTCGCCTCGGTGTGATGCGCGATAAACTCGATTTGCACGTGCTCGTACTTCCGCCGAAGAAACCGGGTCATCCAGAAAAAGAAGCTCCGCGCGCAATACTTCTCGAACGAGCCCATCGAACCGCTCGTATCCATCATGGCGATAATGAGCGCGCTCGACTCGGGCTTTTGGATCGTCTCCCACGTCTTGAACCGCAGGTCGTCGGGCGTAATGCCGCCGAAGCCCTTGACGCCCTTCGTCGCGTTGCGCTTCAAGTTTTCGAGCAGCGTCCGCTTGCGGTCGATGTTGGACATCATGCCCTTCTTGCGCACGTCGGTGAAGCGGGTATGCTCGGTTTGCACGATCTGCTTCTCCTTGCGCCTCAGATCGGGCAGCTCCCAGTCCTCGAAGAGGACGTTTTCCAGCTCTTCCATGTCGACTTCGGCCTCGTACAAGTCTTCGCCCGCCTTATCGCCCGCGCCTTCGCCCTTGCCCGGCTGCTGCGCCGGCTGCGGGTCGCGGCCGAGCACGTCGCCGACCTGGCTGTCGCCGTCGCCCTGCCCGACGTGCTTGCTCTTGCTGAAATTGTAGCGGAATCGGAATTCGTCGAGGCTCTTGATCGGCACCCGCACCTGCTTGCGGCCGTCCGACAGCACGATGCTCTCGTCCGAGACGATATCCGAGAGGTTGCGCTTCAGCGCGTCCTTCACGCGCTGCTGATGCCGGGATTGGTCCTCGTAGCCTTTGCGGTGCAGCGACCAATCCTCCCGGGAAACGATAAACAACGGCTCCGTCATGTAAGGGTGCACCCCCGTCGATTGGGTCTTGTAATCATCTATATGCAGGGGGGACGGGGGGCATGTCGGCGGTTGCTTCGCGGCGATGCATGAAGTATGATACTACTTACAAATAGTAACTAAGGGGGGGCGTCGTATTGACGCATGCGCAACCGATTCATCCCGACGCCGACGTCGGTCTTGTGAAATTAAAAGTGAGCGAATTAGCGAGGTCGATCGATTTCTATCGCGAGGTCGTCGGGCTGACGCTGCTGTCGCGGTCGGAGACCGAGGCGGAGCTGGGGGCGGTAGAAGGCGGCGCGCCGCTGCTCGCGCTCGAGGAGCTGGCGAAGGCGGTCATGCCGCGCCGCCGGACGGCGGGCTTGTACCACTTCGCGATCCTTGTGCCGGATCGGCGTGCGCTCGGACTGGCGCTCAAGCGGCTGATCCGCGCCGGTATACGCATCGGGCAAGCGGATCACCTCGTCAGCGAGGCGCTCTATATCGACGATCCCGACGGCAACGGGATTGAAATTTACAGGGATCGCCCGCGAAGCGAATGGCCTCGCGACAGCGACGGCGGCATTCGTATGGCGACCGATCCGATCGATTGGGAAGGCTTGCTCGCGGAAGCGGGCGGCGACGAGTCCGACGCCCTGCCGGCCGGCACGAAGATGGGGCATGTCCATCTGCATGTGTCGAGCCTGGAGGAAGCGCATCGGTTTTATTGCGAGGGGCTCGGCTTCGAGCTCGTGCTGAACTTCGGCGGGTCGGCGTTGTTCGTGTCCGCTGGGGGCTATCATCACCACCTTGGGCTCAACACATGGGCCGGCGTCGGGGCGCCGCCGACGCCGGCGAACGCGCCGGGGTTGTCGTATTATACGCTTGCGTTTCCGGACGCGGCGGCCCGGGAAGACGCCGCGGCCGGGTTGCGCGCCGTCGGGGCATCGGTCCAGACGGAGCGGGACGCTTGGTTCGCGACCGATCCGTCCGGCAACCGCATTCGGCTCGTCGTCGCATAACAACAACCGAATAGCCGCTTCGAACAGGCCCTCGGCTCCGACCGTTACGATCGGTGGAGCGAGGGCCTTGACTTGTTACGGCGCGGACTTGCGCAGCGCTAAAATGTGCCGGGCAGCGCCGGGCCGAGAAGCATGCCGGCGATCAGCAGGATGCCGACGAAGGCGACGAGGACGGCATTGAAGACGAGTCCGAGGATCGAGAACAGCTTCAACCTATCCTTCTGGAAGAGGCCGACGAGGCCGAGCACGGCGCCGACGAGCGCCGTGACGATGAAGAAGAACATCAAGCCCGTCGCCGCCAGAATGCCGCCGACCCCTTCCGGCATCGCGCCGGACTCGATTGCGCTCGTCAAGGCCGGGTCCTCCGCCAGCCTTGCGGCCATCGAACCGGCAACCGCCGCGGAACCGATCAGACCGATGACGGAGACGATCGCTAAAATAAAGGAAGCGATTCCGATTTTCGAATGTTTCATGCTTCGCTTGTCCCCTTTTTCTAAATATTTTTTTTACGCGTGAAAATAAGTTCCCTTTTTTCATAGGATGCATTATCATTTTAACCAACGAGTCATTCGATTAGAAGGGAGAATTTACTTGTCCTATCGAGCTTGGGTGGCGGCGGGCGCCGTCAGCGCGTTCCTGAGCGTCGCCGTCGGCGCGTTCGGCGCGCACGGACTTCAGCTGGAAGCTCCGTACGCGGATACGTACGATACGGCCGTTCAATATCACATGCTGCACGCGATCGGGATGTTGGCCGTCGGCCTGGCGGGAGCGAGCTTGGAGCGACCGTCGCTGCTGAAGTGGGCCGGATGGGCGTTCGCGGCGGGCACGCTGTTGTTTTCCGGCAGTTTATATCTTTATAGCGTTACCGAACTATCATGGCTAGGGGCGATAACGCCGCTTGGAGGCCTCGCGTTCCTTGCGGGTTGGGCGTCGTTCGCCGCCGCCGCGCGGTCCGCGCCGAAACGCCGTTAGTTTATTTTTCAATATCGGAAGGAATCTCCCCCTTCGCGACAAATACATACTTGATTCGACCGAACTTCGCGAGATGCAATCAAGTCGATCCGGCACAGCCTTAACGCGAAAGGATTTCTACGATGCGCATACTTCGAGAATTACTATGGATTCCGTATTTCCTCGCCGTTGGGGCGGTACATCTCGCGGCGTTCCTCTTCTGGCTCGCGACGGGCGACCTCTCGTCCGGCGACGCCGCGTTCGCCTGGACGACGGCGATCTGCTTCGGCGCCGCGCTCGTCGGCGCGGCCTTCCGGCTTCGCAGCGCGCGGCGCGCCGAAACGGAGATCGAGCGGCGCCTCCAACAGAAGGAGGAGGTATTCTCCTCGCTGTTCGATTCGATTCCCGTCGCGATCTCGCTGCTCGATCGTACCGGCGCGTTCGTCCGCACGAATCCGGCGTCCGAGCAAATAACCGGGTACTCGATCGGCGACGTCGCGGGGAAGTCCTTTTCCGAATTCGTGCATGTCAATCATATGAACGAGACGATGCGGCGGTTTCGGCAGACGCTGGACGGCGAGGTGCAGACGTTCCATTCCGTGCTCGTCCTCAATAGCGGATACCCCGCCGACGTGCAGGTGACGGCGCTGCCGATTAAAGACGATAAGCAGCATATTACGGGCATCATCGCAATCTATGAAGATATTACGAAGAAGCGGCAAACCGAAGAGCGGATTAAGCACATGGCTTATTACGACGACTTGACGGGGCTGCCGAACCGGAGACTGTTCCGGGATCTGGTCGCGGAATATTTGCTTTCCGCAGGCGACCGGACGCGCATCTACGTCATGCTGCTGAACGTCGACCGCTTCAAGGTCGTCAACGGCTCGCTTGGGCAAGATATCGGGGATATGCTGCTGCTGCAATTGGCGGATCGGCTGCATCGCGCCGTCGCCGATCACGGCGCAGCCGCGCGCATGGAAGGGGACGAATTCGGCATCTTGTACCGGGACAGCGGCGGCTCCGTCCTGCCGGGCGAGCTGGCGCGGCGCATTACGAAGGAGCTGGACGAGCCGTTCCTCATCCAGGAATATACGCTGCACATCTCCACGAGCATGGGCATCGCCGCCGGCTACGGCGGCGGGGACGAATCGCTGCTGCTGAAGAACGCGGGCGTCGCCCTTTCGAAGGCGAAGGAGAAGGGAAAGAACAGCTTCGAGCTGTACACCCCCGAGATGGAGGAACAGTACCTGTCGAAGTTTACGTTGGAGAACGATCTTCGCAAGGCGATTCAGGAGGGCGAATTCCTCCTCTTGTATCAGCCGCAATATCATATCGTCACCGGGGACATCGTCGGCACGGAGGCGCTGATCCGTTGGAAGCATCCGGAGCGCGGCATCGTCTCCCCGGCCGAATTTATCCCGATCGCCGAGGAAACCGGATTAATCGTGCCGCTGAGCGAGTGGGTATTCCGAGAGGCGTGCCAGCAAAACCGCGCTTGGCAGCGCGAAGGGCTTCCGCCGATCCCGGTGTCGGTCAACCTGTCCGTTCGCCAATTTTTGCATCCGAATTTGATCGAGCGCGTCGCGAGCATCTTGAAGGAAAGCGAGCTGTCGGCGGAATACCTCGAGCTGGAAATTACCGAAAGCATGACGATGGACGTGGAATTCGCTACGGCGGCGCTGCTTCGCTTGAAGGAGCTGGGCCTGCGCATCTCGATCGACGACTTCGGCACCGGGTACAGCTCCCTGAATTATTTAAAGAGCTTCCCTGTCGACAAGCTGAAGATCGATCGGTCGTTCGTGCGGGACATTATGGTCGATCCGAACGATGCGGCCATCGTGCGTACGATCATCACGATGGCGCATCATCTGAATCAAACCGTCATCGCGGAAGGCGTCGAGACGGAGGAGCAGCTCTCGTACTTGCGGACGTACGGCTGCGACGAGATGCAAGGTTATCTATACAGCCCGCCGGTGCCGCCGGAGCGGCTGCGCGAGCTGCTTCGCGAACGGCAGTTAAAGTCCGGGTGACGGATTGCGCAACGAAAACCGAAACCGAGGGCTGCCCATCGTCATGCAGATGACGACCGGGCAGCCCTCGGTTTCGTATTCGCGCGTTACAACCAGAAGCCGCCGGGAACGCCGTAGCCGTAGCCATAACCGTAAGGGCCGTAAGCGCCGGCGTAGCCGTGCGGGACGCCTCCGTAGCCGTACCCATAGGTGTAAGGCGAAGCCGCGGCCGCGCCGAGCGCGGCGACGTCGTACAACAGCAGCGGCAACAGCGCCTTCGTGGCGACGGGCTTGCCTTTGGCGCCGGCCGCCGGCCGGATATATAAGCGGCCGCCTTGGATGCGGACGAGCTTGCCGGACGCCGTCTTGCCGTCCTTCAGCCGGACCGCGACGTCGCGCCCGAGCAGCGATTTCGCCTGCGAAGCGAGCTTGGTTCGGGTCATCAGTCATCTCCTCCTTTGCTTTCAGCGTATGCGCCCCGCCGTCCGCCGCATGGACAGGTGGCAGGCGGGATTCGCCCCTTTTCCCCCTTTCGCCTTGCGCCTTCACGCCGCGGCGTTCCGCGCATATGATGGGAGAAGGAGAGCAGGAAGGGAGACGAGGCGAATGATGCGCATGGTACCGATGCAAATCGGAGGTCATACGTTCGTGGGGGTCGAGGTGAAGCTGCCGAAGACGAACCTGATCGCAGTGACGACGGAGCGCGGCTACATCATGTGCGGGGCGTTGGACGTCGCGCTGCTGAACGAGCGGCTGAAGGACCGCGGCATCGTCGCCGGCCGCGCCGTCGGCGTACGAACGCTCGAGGAGCTCGTGGAGGCGCCGTTGGAGTCGGTCACGCTCGAGGCGGAGCGGCTCGGCGTGAAGGTCGGCATGAAAGGGGCGGACGCTCTGCTGAAGATGCTCTGACCGGCGCCGCGCAGGCCCGTCGCATCCGGGAACGAGAAGAGGGGCTGTCCTTGAATGGACAGCCCCTCTTCTCGCGATACGCTTACGCTTCGAACAGCCGGCGCAAGTTTTCGGCGTACGGCGCGCGAACGACGCCCTTCTCGGTGATGATCGCGGTGACGCATTCCGCCGGCGTCACGTCGAACGCGGGGTTGTACACCTTTACGCCTTGCGGCGCGGTGCGCTTGCCGAACCCGATCGTCACCTCGTCCTCGTGCCGCTCCTCGATCGGTATGTCGGCGCCCGTCGGCGTGTCGAGGTCGATCGTCGACATCGGACAGGCGACGTAGAACGGGATGCCGTGGGCTTTCGCCAGCACCGCGACGCCGTACGTGCCGATCTTGTTCGCCACGTCGCCGTTCGCCGCCACTCGATCCGTACCCACGATGACGGCCTGGATCCAGCCCTTGGACATGACCATCGCGGCCATGTTGTCGGTAATGAGCGTCACGTCGACGCCGGCCCGCATGAGCTCGAACGCCGTCAGCCGGGCGCCCTGCAGCACCGGGCGCGTCTCGTCGGCGAATACGCGCAAATTCCAGCCCTTCTCCTTGGCAAGGTACATCGGCGCCGTCGCCGTGCCGTACCGCGCCGTCGCGAGGCCGCCGGCGTTGCAATGCGTCAGCACGCCGTAGCCGTCTTCGAACAGCGTCAGCGCGTGCTCGCCGATCGCGCGGTTCGTCGCCTCGTCCTCGGACTGAATGGCGACCGCCTCCCGCAGGAGGCCTTCCTTGATCGTCGCTGCGTCCGAGCCGCCCGCCGCGAGCTCGGACGCCTTGCGGACGAGCCGGTCCAGCGCCCAAAACAAGTTCACGGCCGTCGGGCGGGACGTCGCCAAGTAATCGCGCTCGCGCTTCACGGCGTCGAGGAGCGCGGGCACGCCGCCGTCCGTCTCCCGCACCCCGAGGTACAAGCCGTACGCCGCCGCGATGCCGATCGCGGGCGCGCCGCGCACCTTCAGCTCCTTGATCGCGTCCCAGACGTCCTTCGAGTTCGTCAAATCCAAGTAGACGACTTCCTCCGGGAGGAGCCGTTGATCGAGCAGTTCCAGATGGTCCGCGTTCCAGCGGACCGATTGCAGCCAGTTTTCTTGATTCACGTCTCGTTAGCCTTCCTTCGCAGCGAATTCCCGTGCGGCGATCGCGCGCATCTCCTCGATGGACGCCGCGGTACGGTGTTGTTTAATAAGCGTCGTGCCGACGGCGAGCGCGACGCGGCGGGCGCGGTTGCGCAGCGCTTCGTCCGGGATGCCGTCGATGTCCGCCACGTGGGCGAGCCCGACGATGCGACGCACCATCTTGCAGCCGGCGTAGCCGAACGTATCCTGCAGCAGCTCGGCGAGGAACACGTTCAAATAACCGGATTCCCGAAGCAGCCGGTCGACCGCGTGCTCCGCCCACAGCGCGCGAAAACGCGTCTCGAATTCGGCCCATACTTGGACGACCGTATCGAGCAGGTACGCGCGGAAATCGGCGAGCGCGGCGGCATCGCTCATGCGCCCGCCCTGCGCCGCCGCGTTCAGCAGCAGGTTCGCCATCACCGCGCCGATATCGAAGCCCATCGGGCCGTAATAGGCGAATTCCGGATCGATCACCTTCGTCGACGTCTTGGTGACGAAGATCGAGCCGGTGTGCAGGTCGCCGTGAAGGAGCGCTTGTCCCTTCGTCAGGAAGCCGTAGCGCAGCCGCGCGACTTCGGCGTGCAGCTCGGCGTCCTCGCGCAGCGCCGCCGCTTCGGCCTCGATCGCCGGGTCGTAATTGTTGTTCGGCGACTTCGTGTACGGGTCGTCGAAAATCAAATCCTCGGTAATTTTACACAGCTCCGGGTTAATGAACCGGCCGGTCTGCAGCTTCTTGTCCTGCTGATTCATGCCGAAGTCCGACGTGAAAAACAGCGTCCGCGCCAGAAACTCGCCGATATGCCCGGGGAACAACGGGTACGTATTGCCCTCGATCAGCCCGCGGCGCATGATGACGTGATCGCTTAAATCCTCCATGATCGTCAGCGCGAGCTCCGGCTCGAAGGCGTATACCTTCGGCGCGAGGCCCGGCGCGAGCCGCCCCTGGATGATCAGCGCTTCGCTCTCGATGCGAGCGCGGTCGAGCGTCAGCGGCCACGACTCGCCGACGACCTTCGCATACGGCAGCGCCTGCTTCAAAATCAAACCTTTGCCGCGCCCCGCCTCCTGAATATGAAAGACGAGGTTGAGGTTGCCGTCGCCGATTTCGCGGCTCGTCAGTTCCGCGCCGGGAGCGAAGACGCCCGGAACGGCCCGCGCGCGCTCGATCGCTTCGGCTTCGGTTAACGGATGATATGCGCTCATAATGTCGATCCCTGCCTTTTCGATGAAAAAACATTTCCTCTTAGTATAAGACAAGCGGGCGCCGGAAGAAACTATAATTCGAAAAGGAGGGGCTCATTCATGACGAGCAATACGCTGGAATGGTCGAAGACCGGCCAAGGCGCGGCGATGACCCAAAACGTCGTCGCGGTGCTCAATAAACAAATCGCGAATTGGAACGTGCTGTTCGTGAAGCTGCACAACTATCACTGGTTCGTGAAAGGACCGGTGTTCTTTACGCTGCACGCGAAATTCGAGGAGCTGTATAACGAAGCCGCGCTGCATATCGACGAGCTGGCCGAACGGGTGCTGGCGATCGGCGGCCGTCCGCTCGCCGCCATGAAGGACTATTTGGAGCATGCCTCGATTCGAGAAGCGACGGGGAAGGAAAGCTCCGTCGACATGGTCCGGCAAATCGAGCAGGATTTCCGGGTCGTCATCGCCGAGCTCGTGCAGGGCATGGAGCTGGCGCAGACGGCGGGCGACGAGGCGACGTCGGACCTGCTGCTCGGCATCCATTCCTCGCTCGAGAAGCACGCGTGGATGCTGGCGTCGTTTAACGAATAGCGGGAAGTCATGTATAATGAAAACACCTGCTCCGCAAGGAAGCAGGTGTTGTTCATTTTCCGCAATGGACGCCGTTTAGCGGTGTTCGATCAGGTCGATGGCGCCGAGCACGAGATGGGCGAGCCCGAAGCCGAGGATGCCGTAGCCGACCGCCGGGTTTTTCTTCAGCAGCGCGGCGCCCGTCGTCGCTACCGCGGTGCCGAGAATCGCGGGAACCAATCCTTCGCGCATGATGCGTCACTCCTTTGGCGAAATAATGACTGCGATATTAGCATGGGGCAAGGGCGCCTTTTCGATACGGAACAGGGGTTGCATGGTTTTACCGGAGAGGGGAATGTATAGATGTCTATAGAAAATGTACCGGCGCTCAAGGAATGGGCGTCCGCGATCGAGGCGTTCCTCGCGGGCGAGACGATCCTCGCGCTGCGCAAGGGCGGGATTCGCGAAGAGACGCGCGATTTCGTATTGAAGAGCGAGGCGTTCGTCTTCTTCCCGACGTACGAGCACCAGAAGGAGCATCTGCTGAAGGAGCCGTATCGCCCTTTCGTGGCGGAGACGAAGGCGGTCTGGCTGCCGGAGGCGCGGACGGTTCCGATTCGGGCGTGGGCCGAGGTGGAAGAGGATATTTTGGTCGAGGACGAGGCGCGCCTCTCCGCGCTGTCCCCTTATCATATATGGAGCGATGCCTACGCGGAGGAGCGTCTGCATTGGAAGCGGACGAAGCCGCTGCATTGCCTGCTTTTGCGCGTGTACCGGTTCGAGGAGCCGCTCGCCGCGGCGAACGACCCCGCGCTCGCCGGCTGCAAATCGTGGCTCTCGATGCCGCTGGACGTGTCCGGCGCCGTTAAGCGGCCCGTGCTGACGGACGAGGCGTTCGCGCGGACGGCGGCCGACATCCGTCGGGCGCTGGGGGGATAAACCGGCGTCTTGCCACGAATTTCGACACGAACTTGCGAATTGGAATTATTCTATATTAAAATTAACAGTTGAGAATCATTGAGAATCAGTTTAGAATAATTCTAAATAAACACGATAAGATGATGGAGGGAAACAGTCGTTATGGCACAAGCACCGGTATTAAAGATAGAGGATCTTCGATCGTCGATCGAAGGGAAACAAATATTGAAAGGACTCAGTCTCGAGATCAAAGGCGGGGAAATTCACGCGATCATGGGTCCGAACGGAACGGGCAAGTCGACGCTCGCTTCGACGCTGATGGGCCATCCGAAATACGAAGTCGAAGGCGGGTCGGTGACGCTCGACGGCGAAGACGTTCTGGAGATGGGCGTCGACGAGCGCGCGCTGGCGGGGCTGTTCCTCGCGATGCAGTACCCGAGCGAAATTTCCGGCGTCACGAACGCCGACTTCCTCCGCAGCGCGATCAACGCGCGCCGCGGCGAAGGCAACGAAATTTCGTTGATTAAATTCATCCGCCAGATGGAAGCGAAGATGAAGGAGCTCGACATGGACCCGCAGTTCATGCACCGCTACCTGAACGAAGGCTTCTCGGGCGGCGAGAAGAAACGGAACGAAATTCTTCAGATGATGGTGCTCGAGCCGCGCGTCGTCATTCTCGACGAGATCGACTCCGGCCTCGACATCGACGCGCTCAAGATCGTCGCGGCGGGCGTCAACGCGATGCGTTCGCCGGAGCGGACGTTCCTGATCATTACGCACTACCAGCGTTTGCTGAACTACGTGAAGCCGGACTTCGTCCACGTCATGATGCAGGGTCGCATCGTCAAGTCCGGCGGGCCGGAGCTGGCGGAGCGCCTCGAGGCCGAAGGCTACGACTGGGTGAAGGAAGAGCTTGGAATCGAAGACGAGACGGTAGGCAACGAGACGAAGGAATTCGTCGTGCCGAAGAACACCACCGCTCCGAAATTTTCGTAAGGGGGGCGGCTACATTGACGACTGATACGCTTGTTCTCGATCAACAGACGTTCGCTTCGATCGCCGCGGCGAAGAACGAGCCGGCTTGGCTCGCCCAATCGCGCGCCGAGGCGTTCGCCTTGGCGGCGCAGCTGCCGCTTCCGAAGCTGGAGAAGACGCGCATCGACCGCTGGGCGCTGGGCGGTACGGGCGCGTACCGCGCGGCGAAGCTTGCCGCGAACGTCGACGACTTGCCCGGGGAGCTCGCCGGCCTCATCGGCGACAACCCGAGCCCGAACCTGCTCGTGCAGCACGATTCCGGCGTCGTCTTCGTCCGGATTTCCCCGGAGCTGGAACGCCAGGGCGTCATTTTGAAAAGCCTCGAGCAGGCGGCGTCCGATCATCCGGAGCTCGTGCAGAAGCACCTGATGCAGGCGATCAAAGCCGACGAGCATCGGCTGACGGCGCTGCACGCGGCGCTTTGGAACGGCGGGCTGTTCCTGTACGTGCCGAAGAACGTCGAAGTGAAGGAACCGATTCAAGCGATTTTTTATTCCGAATCGCCGGAGGCGACGTTCGCGCCGCACGTGCTGATTATCGCGGATACGCACAGCTCGGTGACGTACGTCGACAACTATTTGTCCGCCGCTTCCGAGACGGCGATGCTGCACAACGGCGCGCTCGAGGTGTTCGCGAAGCCGGGCGCCAGCGTTCGCGTGGCGACCGTCCACGATCTCGGCGCCCACGTGACGGACGTCAACTACCGCCGGGCGATTCTCGAGAACGACGCCAAGATCGAATGGATCGTCGGGGAGCTGAGCCACGGCAACGGCGTCGCCGACACGTATTCGATCTTGAAGGGCAACGGCTCGAACTCCGACATGAAGGTCATTTCCGTCGGCGTCGGCGCGCAAAAGCTGAACTACACGACGCGGGCCGTCCACTTCGGCAAGTCGTCGGCGAGCGATATGATTACGCGCGCCGTCATGCGGGACGAGGCGACCGCGATCATTAACGGCATTACGAAAATCGAGCACGGCGCGACGAAGTCCGACGGGCAGCAAACCGAGCGCGTGCTCATGCTGAGCCCGAAGGCGCGAGGCGACGCGAATCCGATTCTGTTGATCGACGAGGACGACGTGACCGCAGGCCATGCGGCTTCCGTCGGGCAAGTCAATCCGGAGCAGGTATACTACCTCATGTCCCGCGGCATTCCGAAGCGCGAGGCGGAGCGGCTCATTATTTACGGCTTCCTGTACCCGGTGATCGAGGAGATCCCGCTGGAGGCGCTGCGCGAGAAGTTGAGCGCGCTTGTCGAGAGGAAGCTCGGACGATGAGCGGCCTGCTGAGCGCATCGGAGCTGAAGTCGCAATTTCCGATCCTGCAGCAAGAAGTGAACGGCCACCCTCTCGTATACTTGGACAGCGCGGCGACGTCGCAGAAGCCGCGGCGGGTCATCGAGGCGGTGCAGCGATACTACGAGCGCGACAACGCGAACGTGCACCGCGGCGTGCATACGCTCGGCACGCGGGCGACGGACGCGTACGAGGGCGCCCGGGAGAAGGTCGCGCGATTCATTAACGCCCGATCCGCGTCCGAGATTATCTTTACGCGCGGCACGACGACGGCGATAAACACGGTCGCTTCCAGTTACGCGCGCGCGGTATGCAAGCCGGGCGACGAAATCGTCATCTCGCCGATCGAGCACCACGCGAATCTCATTCCGTGGCAGCAGGCGGCGAAGGCGACCGGCGCGACGCTCAAGCACCTTCCGGTGAACGACGACGGCTCCTTCGATCTCGAAGGCGCGGCGAAGACGATTACGCCGAACACGAAGATCGTCGCGTTCACGCATCTCTCCAACGTGCTCGGCGTCGTCAATCCGGCGAAGGAGCTTGTCGCGATGGCGCATGCGGTCGGCGCGAAGGCGCTGATTGACGGCGCGCAAAGCGCGCCGCATCTGAAGGTCGACGTGCAGGAGCTCGATTGCGACTTCTTCGCCTTTTCCGGTCATAAGATGTGCGGTCCGACGGGGATCGGGGCACTCTATGGCAAGAGGGAAATTCTCGAGAAGATGGAGCCGATCGAGTTCGGCGGCGAGATGATCGATTTCGTCGACCTGTTCGATGCGACGTGGAAAGAAATTCCGTGGCGGTTCGAGGCGGGCACGCCGATCATCGCCGGCGCGGTCGGGCTCGGCGCCGCGATCGACTTCTTGACCGAAATCGGCATGGCGAACATCGAGGCGCACGACCGGAAGCTGGCGGCGTACGCTTACGACCGGCTGTCCGCGATGGACGGCGTCACGGTATACGGACCGTCCTCCGGCCGCACGTCGCTTGCGACGTTCAACCTGGACGACGTGCATCCGCATGACGTGGCGACCGTGCTGGACGCCGAGGGCGTCGCGGTGCGAGCGGGCCATCATTGCGCGCAGCCGCTGATGCGGTGGCTGCAGGTGACGGCGACGGCGCGGGCGAGCTTTTACCTGTACAACGACGAAGCGGATATCGATCGTCTTGTCGCTTCCCTACAACGGGCAAAGGAGTACTTCGGCCATGCAATTGGATGATCTGTACCGCAGAGTCATTATGGATCATTATAAGACGCCTCGAAACCAAGGCGAGCTCGAGGCCGGCACCGTCGCGGTAGAGCTCAGCAACCCGACGTGCGGCGATCGCATTACGCTGCAACTCGCGATCGAGGACGGCGTCGTGAAGGCTGCGAAGTTCAAGGGCGAAGGCTGCTCGATCTCGATGGCGTCCGCGTCGATGATGACGGACGCGGTCAAGGGCCGCACGCTGGAGGAGGCGCTTAGCCTGGCGGAGCGGTTCTCGGGGCTGATGAAGGGCGAAGCGGTCGAATTCGAGGAGTACGAGGACATCGAGGCGCTAAGCGGCGTCAATAAGTTCCCGGCGCGCATTAAGTGTGCTACACTTGCATGGAACGCGTTGCGTAAAGGCGTAGAGTCGGAACAGAACCGTTAAGATAGAAAGTTTGCGCCGGCTTGGCCGGCGGAGGATCATTTTCCGGAAAGAGGAGGGTTTCATGATGGCGAAGCAAATGCCCGAAATCGGCGAGTATAAATATGGATTTCGCGACGAGCACAAGGCGATTTTTCAAAGCGGCAAGGGCCTGAACGCGGACATCGTCCGCAGCATCTCCGAGATGAAGGGCGAGCCCGAGTGGATGCTCGAGTTCCGCCTGAGGTCGCTCGAGCAGTTCCACAAGATGGAGATGCCGAAGTGGGGCGGCAACATGGACGATCTGGATTTCGAGGACATCCAGTATTACGTCAAGCCGTCCGAGAAGCAAGGCAAGACGTGGGAAGAGGTTCCTACGGAGATTAAGGAGACGTTCGACAAGCTCGGGATCCCGGAGGCGGAGCAGAAGTTTCTCGCCGGCGTGTCCGCGCAGTACGAATCCGAGGTCGTCTACCACAGCATGCAGAAGGAGCTCGAGGACCAAGGCGTCATCTTCACGGATACGGATACGGCGCTCCGCGAGCATCCGGAAATTTTCCGGAAGTATTTCGGTACGATCGTCCCTCCGGCCGATAATAAGTTCGCGGCGCTGAACAGCGCGGTATGGTCGGGCGGCAGCTTTATCTACGTCCCTCCGGGCGTGAAGTGCGAAATTCCGCTGCAGGCGTATTTCCGGATCAACTCCGAAAATATGGGCCAGTT
The DNA here is from genome assembly GCF_035645235.1 of Paenibacillus sp. Classification (GTDB taxonomy): domain Bacteria; phylum Bacillota; class Bacilli; order Paenibacillales; family YIM-B00363; genus Paenibacillus_AE. Next base: position 42,532 of record NZ_DASQMZ010000198.1, on the reverse strand, counting down.
CGAGCGGACGCTCATCATCGTCGACGAGGACGCGTTCGTCCACTACGTCGAGGGCTGCACGGCGCCGATCTACAGCACGAACTCGCTGCACAGCGCGGTCGTCGAGATCATCTGCCTGAAAAACTCTCGCGCGCGGTACACGACGATCCAAAACTGGGCGCCGAACATCTACAACTTGGTGACGAAGCGCGCGGTGGCGGAAGAGAACGCGACGATGGAATGGGTCGACGGCAACATCGGCTCGAAGCTGACGATGAAGTACCCGGCCGTCATCCTGAAGGGCCGCGGCGCGAAGGGCAGCGTGCTGTCGATCGCGGTCGCCGGCAAGGGCCAGCACCAGGACGCGGGCGCGAAGATGATTCACCTCGCGCCGGACACGACGTCGACGATCGTTTCGAAGTCGATCTCGAAGCACGGCGGCAAGGTGACGTACCGCGGTCTCGCTTCCTTCGGGCGCAATTCCGAGGGCGCGAAGGCGAACATCAAGTGCGACACGCTCATTATGGATAACGAGTCGACGTCGGACACGATTCCCTATAACGAGATCATGAACGACAACATCACACTCGAGCACGAAGCGACGGTGTCGAAGGTGTCCGAGGATCAGCTGTTCTACTTGATGAGCCGCGGGTTGTCCGAGGCCGAAGCGACGCAGATGATCGTTATGGGCTTCATCGAGCCGTTCACGAAGGAGCTGCCGATGGAGTACGCGGTCGAGATGAACCGCTTGATCAAGTTCGAGATGGAAGGGTCGATCGGGTAATCGATTGATCGGTGGGAACGCCGGAAGTCCGCGCGGCAAGCGCGGACGCCGGCGTTTTTTTATTTGCGGGTCCGCGCGGGGAGCGCTCGGCGGGGCGGTGCGGACGCACGCGTAGCAGGACGAGGGGGGTCTCGCCTACAGCAGCGTCGGGTCGAGGACGAAGATCGAAGCGATCGTCATCGCCCAGATCGCCGCGATGAGGAAGGAGACGCCGGACAGCGCCAACGCGGGCGCGTAGGCGCCGTGCGCGCGCGCGGAGCCGGTCAAGCCGAGGACGAGCGCGACGAGGCCGAGCACGAGCCCGACCGGCGCGAAGAGGATGGTCAGATTGCAGATGCATGCGGCTAGGCCGAGCCCCCATGCGGTCGAGGGCGAGCCGGAACGCGATTGCATGGTTACGTGCCTCCTTTTCTCCCGAATCGTGCGGGCGAACGAATGGTTTCGTCCATTGTATCATAATCCAACGTTTCCCATAACACGCCTTCCCGGTCGTTGCATATTTTGCCCGGGCGAATCTCACCCTAATCCCGAAGCGTTCGCTTACAATACTGCTGAATTTAAGGGAGATGGGTGCGATGAAGGCACGCCTATGGAAGACAACGGCGACCGTGTTGACGGTTGCGTTGACGGTCACCGCCTGCGGCGCCGGCGCGGGAGGCGGCAACGTCGGCACGCGGTCCGCCGAGCAGCCTAGGACGGGCGATCAATCGCTGGTGGAGCGCGCCCGGCAATGGGGAACGGTCGGCGACGTCGGGCATAATCATATTCCCGACGCGATGCACCGGGCCGCGGGAGACGGGGAATCCGGAACGGCGGGCGCCGTTGCGGCGAGAGGAGAGGACGGCCGGCTGCTGATCGGCGCGGACGGAAGCTTGCCGTTCCCGTGGGATGCGGTGCGTCCGCTGGACGAGCGGCCTGCCGCCGGCGGCGGGACGGGCCGGGGCATGGGCATGCTGCAGCAGCGTTCGGCGCAGCAGGAGCCCATTAAGGTGCCTTACGTCATGGAAGGCGGAGAGCGCTACGTTCCGGTGGATACGCTCGTCGATGTGCTGCAATACGAGCATTACGTGACCGAATCGGAGGCCGTCCGGGAGATTGGGGATAAGGATGTGATCTTCCGTCTTGTCGCGGGCTCCGTAGAAGCCGAGAAGGAAGGGAACCCGTTCAAGCTCGCCAGCGCGCCGAAGCTGATCGGCGGCAAGCTGATGCTCACGGCGACCGCCGCGGCCGACCTGTTCGCCGAGGAGATGGTGTTCGACGCGGGGGAAGACGGGCTGCTGCTGTATCCGACGGATACCGATGTGCAAGGCCGGGATACGGACGGCGGCGCCGACGAGCGCGTCGACCCGTCGCTCGACTTCGGAGACGATCCGAACGATCCGTTCAAGGGAGACGACGCCGAGGGCGCGTTCGGCAGCGCGGAGGAGGCCGATGCGGCGATCGAGGCGCTCGAAGCGATGGCGGCCGATCCGGAGGCGGTGCCCGCGTTGAAAAATATCAATATCAACGCGATGATTCGCACGGCGAAGAAATATATCGGCGTGAAATACAGGTTCGGCGCAGGGCCGTATCCGCGGACGAACCGCTTCGACTGTTCGTCGTATACAAGATACGTGTTTGACAAATACGGCATCGATCTGCCGCGTACGGCGCGGGCGCAGGCGAGGGTCGGGAAGACGGTGTCGCGCAAGAGCCTGAGGAAGGGCGATCTACTGTTTTTCTATGTGCCGGGCCGTTTCAAATCGAACAAGACGATCGGTCATGTCGGTATTTATATCGGCAACCGGATGATGATTCACGCGAACACGGAACCGAAGAACGGCGTGCAGCTGCGCAGCATCGACACGTCGTACTGGAAGAAGACGTTCATCAAAGCGAAGCGTATCGCCTACTAACGACAAGAAGACGCGCCTGCTCGACCGGAAAGACTCCGGACAAGCAGGCGCGTCTTATGTGCGTGCGGTATTACGAACGCGGCTGCAAGGGAGCGTTGAGCAACTGCTCGAATGCCCCGGATTCGACCGGTCGGCTCAAGTAATACCCTTGGGCCTCGTCGCAATCGGATTGTTCCAGAATGCGGAGATGCTCCGCCGTCTCGACGCCTTCGGCGACGACCCGCTTGCCCATCAAGTGAGCGATGTCGATCACCGAACGAACGATAGAGGTGTTGATCGCGTCTCCATGCATATGTTGCACGAACGACTTGTCGATCTTTAGATAGTCGAAGGGCAGTCGACGGATGTAATTCAAAGAGGAATAGCCTGTCCCGAAATCATCGAGCGAAATCGTGACCCCGAGCGCCCTCACCTGGGTCAGCTTCGCGACGGCTGCCTGGAAATCGAGCAGCGGCACGCTTTCCGTGATCTCTAAATTTAAATACCGCGGCTCCAGACCGGTTTCTTTCAGAACCGCCTTGATTTGCTCGATGAACGAATGCTGCAGAAACTGACGAACGGACAAGTTGACCGAAATCGCGATGCGATGTCCCGCGTTATGCCAGCTCTTCGCCTCGCTTAACGCCGAACGCAGCACCCACTCCCCGATCGGCAAGATGAGTCCCGTCTCCTCGGCGAACGGGATGAAGGCGTCGGGCGAAATGAGGCCGCGCTCCTTATGCATCCAGCGGATCAGCGCTTCCGCGCCGACGATACGCCCGTTCGAGATGTCGTATTTCGGCTGATAGTACAAGAGGAGCTCCCCATTAGCTAACGCCTTGCGCAGATCATTGCCGAGCGTCAGCTTCAAAATGTTGCTCTTCTCGGTTTCCGTGCTGAAGAACGTGAAGGCGTTCCCTCCGACGTCTTTCGCTTCGTACAAAGCGGCATCCGCTTGCTGAACCAGCGTATCTACGTTGTCGCTGTCGCTCGGATACAAGCTTATGCCGATGCTAGGGGTGACGTAGAGCTCATGTCCGTCGATGTGGTAAGGCTCGGAAAGCAGGGCGAGGATCGAAAGCGCCGCTCGTTCGGCCTCGCGGCGGTCCGCCCCCGGGAAGTAAGCGGTGAACTCGTCTCCTCCCTGTCTGGAGACGAAGGCGTGCTCCATCCTCTTCAGCCGCGCGCTCACCTCGGTGAGCAGCTGATCGCCGGTGCGATGCCCGAGCGTATCGTTGATCAGCTTGAACCGATCCAAGTCGATGAACAGCATCGCGCCGATCCCTTCATGGAGCCGAGCTGCCACCAGCTTGTAGAACTGCAGACGATTCGGCAGCCCGGTAAGCGCGTCATGGTACGCCATATATTCGACCAACTGCTCCGATTTTTTGCGCTTGCTGACGTCCCGAGCGATAATCAGCGAGGCGGGGCTAGCGTCGTATTGGAGGCGGGTTCCCACGATTTCCGCATGGAACGTCGTTCCGTCCAGCCGCTTCAGCTGCAGCTCGACGGGCTCGCGCAATTCGCCTCCGTCTCGCAGCAGGCGTTCTCCTTCCGGCACGACCGCTCCGTCGTCCGGGCCGATCAAATCCGAAACGGCGACGTCGGCGAAGCTGCGCGCGTCGGTCGCGCGGAAGCATCGGGCCGCAGCGCAATTCCAGAACAACAACCGACCTTCCCGATGCACGAGAATCGGGTCCGGAGACAGCTCGATGAGCTGCCGGTGGCGTTCTTCGCTGTCGATCAGCGCTTGCTGCGTTCGTTTCCAATCCGTGATATCCTTCGCGATGCCGAAGACGCCGGTAATGTCGCCGTTAATATATATCGGCAAATTTTTGATGGTGTATGTGTTATATTGATTCGAGTCGTGGCGCATGGCCCGAATCTCGTATTGCTGGACCTCCCCTTGGAGCGCTGCGGCGAAGTGCTCCATCGTCGCCGGCAAGTCGTCGGGATGGATGAAGGGGACGAACGACATGTCGTGCAAATCCTCCGCTTCGAAGCCCAGGATGCTGGGAACCGCTGTGTTGAAGCTTTTGAAATTGCCCTCGCGGTCGAGCGTATAGACGCCGTCCGGGTTGTGGTCGAACAGCGATTTATAGAGCTGTTGGCTCTCTCGAAGCTCGCGCTCCGCTTCCCGCAGCGGCGTGACGTCTTTCGCGATCGCATAGACGCCGACGATCTCGCCGTTCACGACGATCGGCAAGTTGGTGACCTGCATGATGAAATACTCCCGCGTCACGTCATGCAGGATGCGCACTTCGTACGTGACGGCTTCCCCGGTCAACGCGCGGCGAGCGTGAGCGACGGTGTGCGGCACGTCCTCCGGATGGCAGAACGGGAAGATCGATCGGCCCGCTAAGCGATCGGGGGGATATCCGGAAATTTCGGAGGTTCTCTCGTTGAACGTCACGATGGTGCCTTCGCGGTCGAACGAAAACACCGCATCCGGATGCCGTTCGAACAGCGATTTGTATCGCTTTTCGCTTTCCTCCAGCTCCCGCTGGGCTTTCGCGATTTCGGTAATATCCTTCGCGACGCCGTACAGCCCGACGATGGAGTCGTTGACGAACATCGGCATCGTCGTAATTTTCATGTTTAAATAACCGGAGGACGCTAGTTCGCTCGCGATCCGAAGCTCCATATCGCTTCGCTCGCCGGCCAATACGGCGTGAAATCGTTCGAACGCAAGCGGCATATCTTCGGGATGGATGAGCGGTGCGAATTCCATGCCTTCCAATTCGGCGGCGGCGTATCCCGTCACTTCCACCGTTCTCGGATTGACGCTCACGAAACGGCCGGCGCGGTCGATGGCGAATACGGCGTCCGGGTTTTGATCGAATAGCGACTTGAATTGCTGTTCGCTTTCCTCGAGGAGACGTTCCCGAACCTTCTGCTCGGTAATGTCGCGGTAGATGCCGGCCAGCGCAACGAGTTCTCCGCTCCCGTCCCGAATGAGCGAGAACGAGACGGACACGTCGACGTACGAGCCGTTCTTCCGGAGACGCCGGGTTACGTGATTCGCGACGTTCTCGCCGGCTCTCAGCCTGCGCAGGATGTCATCGGATTCCGCCAGCATGGCGGGCTCGAGGAACGGGTAGTTTTCATAGGTCCTGCCTACGAGCTCGTCGCTCGTCCAGCCGAACAGCTCTTCGAACGCGCGGTTCACCTGCAGGATACTCGTATCGACCGCCGCGACGGCGACCGCATCGTTCAGGTGATTCAGCAGCGACTCATAGAAGAGATTTTGTCGCTCTATCTCCGCTTCGCGCCGTTTGCGCTCGGAAATATCCTTTGCAATCACGATCAAACTCGTACATTCATCGCCCTCTACGATCGGGAAATACGAAATTTGCCCGATGAACAATCCCTTCGGGGTTTCCACTTCTCTGTCGTAGACGACGGGCTTCCGTTCGCGGATCGCGGACCGGTAACTTTCGTTAAGCGCGGACGCGAGCTCGGGCGGAAACATCTCGTCGATCGTCTTTCCCAAATTCTCTTCGCTTAAGAAACCGACGTCGAAGGAAGCGCGGTTCGCCGCCGCGAAGCGGAACGTGCGGTCACCTTCGAGCTCGATAATCGCAATCGGATCGGCGATGCCGTGGAACACGGTTTGAAACATGTTTCCGGCAAGCGGCATGGTCTTTCACCTCGGTATAGTTCTCGCTGCTCGGCAGGTTTGCCGTTCGTTACGATTGTAACCGCGTCCAGGCCATGATCGGTACAGGGGATTGTTGGATGCGCGGCCGCGCTTACGCGAGCGGATTCCACGGCCCGGTTTGCGCGCCCTTCCATTCGGTGCCGTCTTCCCACACTTCCTTCTTCCAGATCGGCACCACGACTTTGAGCCGCTCGATCGCGTGTCGGCTCGCTTCGTAGCAGACTTCTCGATGCGGCGCGGATACCGCGATGACGACACTCGCCTCGCCGACGGCGACGGGGCCGATCCGATGCGTGATCGCGCAGATCGCGCCGGGCCAACGGGCGGCGATCTCCTCGCCGATCGAGGCCATCGCCTTCAGCGCCATGGGCGCATAAGCCTCGTATTCCAAGAGGACCGTGCGTTTGCCGTGCGTCCACTCCCGCGTCGTGCCGATGAAGGCGAGCGTCGCGCCTTGCTCCGGAGCGATCGCTTTCGCGCTGACCCGAGCGACGTCGATCGGCCCCTCCGTAATTTCGAACATTGCCTCGTCCATGGACCATTCTCCTTCTCCCGTAACGTGTTCCCAATATTATAGCGTACCGCCGTCCCCCATGTTAATGCGCGAAGAATTATGCTAGACTGATTGAAAATGAAACGGCGGTTTCCGCCGCGCCGCAGGCGGGAAGGAGGAGGACGATGTCGAAGCTGATCGACCGGTTCGGCCGGACGCACGATTACTTGCGCATCTCGGTGACGGACCAATGCAATTTGCGCTGCGTGTACTGCATGCCGGAGGAAGGGCTCGAGTTTCTGCCGCACGATAGCATGCTGACCGCGGAGGAGATCGCGAAGATCGTTCGCGTCGGCGCGCGCCTCGGCATACGGAAAATCCGCATTACAGGCGGCGAGCCGCTCGTGCGAAGAGACATCGTCGACATCGTCGAGGGCGTCGCCTCGATTCCGGGCATCGAGGACGTGTCGCTCACGACGAACGGCTTGCTGCTCGCGGGCAAGGCGGAGGCGCTGCGCCGCGCGGGGCTGCGCCGGGTGAACATCTCGCTAGATACGCTCGACGCCTCGAAATTCCGGCTCATCGCGCGCCGGGGCGAATTGCGGAAGGTGCGGGAGGGCATCGAAGCGGCGGCGGCGGCGGGCTTCTCGCCGATTAAGCTGAATTGCGTACTGCTGAAGGGAATGAACGACGGGGAGATCGACTCGTTCCTTCGCCTGTCGTACGAGCAGCCGCTGCATGTGCGGTTTATCGAATATATGCCGATCGGTCACGACGACGAGGGCTGGCGGAGCATGTATCTGCCGCTCGATCGCGTGCGGGAGGCGGCGGCCGCGCTGCCTTGGGAGACGGAGCAAGTCCCGGACGTGAAGGGGAACGGCCCGTCGGAGGATTGGCGGTTCGTCGGCGGACGGGGCTCGTACGGGCTCATTCATCCGATCAGCGACCAGTTTTGCGCGAAATGCAATCGGCTGCGGCTGACGGCCGACGGGCAGCTGAAGCCGTGCCTCTATTGGGTCGACGAGCTGAATTTGCGGCATGCGGTCGACGACGAGGAGGAGCTCGAGCGGCTGTTTTACCGGGCGCTCGACATCAAGCCGGAAAACCACGAGATGGCCGCGAGACTGTCGCGCGAGGCGCTAAGCCACGAGCCGACGGCGCGGCGCATGTCGCAAATCGGAGGATAACGCGGGAGGGAGCGCATGAGCGAAATCGTCGATTTCGTGATTTTGCATACGAACGACCTGCACAGCGTCTTCGAATCGATGCCTCGCATCCGTTCGATCTTCGCCGCTTATGAACGGGAGCAGCCGCCGGAGCGGCTGCTCCGTTTCGATATCGGCGACCATATGGACCGGATGCGCATCGAGACGGAAGGCACGATGGGCGCCGCGAACGTCGACGTCATGAACGCGACCGGATACGACGCGGCGGTGCCCGGAAACAACGAGGGGCTGACGCTGCCGGCGGAGGCGCTCGAGGAGCTCTACGGCCGACAGGCGGCGTTCCCCGTGCTCGTCGCGAACTTACGGCGTACGGAGGCGGACTCGGACTCGGGCGAGGGCGGCGAAGGCGCCTCCTGGCTTCGTCCGCGGCTGGTGCTTGAGCGAGGCGGCGTGCGCTTCGGCCTGTTCGGCTTGACGGCGGCGTTCGACCCGTTCTACCGCGAGCTCGGCTGGCGCGCGACCGACCCGTTCGAAGCGGCCGCGGCGCAGGTCGCCCGCTTGCGGGAGGAAGGCGCCGACGTCATTATCGCCTTAAGCCACTTGGGCTTGTCGCAGGATCGGCGGCTGGCGGAGACGGTGCCGGGCATCGACCTCGTCCTCGGCGGGCATACCCACCACTTGCTGGAGCGGCTCGAGCGCGCGGGGGGCGCTTACATCGGGGCCGCCGGAAAATTCGGCTCGCATGTCGGCGTCGTGCGGCTGGCCGTCGACACGGCCGCCCGCCGCATCGTCCGCTGCGAAGGGGGCGCCGTCGACGCGTCGTCGGCCGAGCCGGATCCGGCGCTCGCGGCGCTCATCGAACGCCGCGCCTCGGCGGCTCGGGCTTCGATGGCGCGCGTCGTGGCGCGCCTCCCTCGCGCGCTGCCCGCGGATCCCGACCGGGAATCGACGCTCGGCAATTTGCTTGCGATGGCGCTCCGCCGGCATTGCGATGCCGACATCGGCATCGTGAACGCCGGGCAGCTGCTCGCCGGCTTGCCGGCCGGTCCGGTGACGGCGGCCGAACTGCTTGCCGTCTGCCCGTCCCCCATTAATCCGTGCTCGATGCTCCTGCGCGGCGCTTCGCTGCGCGAGGCGATCGAGGAGGCGATGGCTTCGGCGTCGCGCGAGCGCGAAATCCGAGGCTTCGGCTTCCGCGGCAAGGTGCTGGGAACGTTGCTCTTGGACGGAGCGACGGTGGAGACGCTGCCGAGCGGCCCCGAGCGCGGGGACCGGCGCGTCGGAAGCATCTATGTCGGCGCGGAGCCGCTGGACGACGAGCGTTGGTATCGGGTCGGCACCATCGACATGTTCACGTTCCGCATCGGCTACCCGTCGCTCGCCGACGGGACGGAGATTACGTTCCGCCTTCCGGAATTTTTGCGGGATTTGCTCGCGGAATCGCTCGCTTCGCCGGCGCTCGGCGGCTGGATCGAAGCCGCCGAGCGGCCGCGTTACGTCGAAGCGCGCGAATAGGCGGGCGTTTCGTCATTGCCAAGGGCAGGGGAATCGTTTATTGTATAGACAGTTTACAGTACGAACGATTCGCGGCGTTGACCATGCGCATGGCGAACGAAATCGGGAGACAAGCGAGGGAATCCGTATGCTGCTGCTGCCGCTTCAATTATGCAGGCCGGGAATGCGTCTCGGGAAGCCGATTTTTAGCGACGACGGGCTCGTGCTGCTCGGCGAGCGCGTGGAGCTCACCGAGCCGTTCCTGCGCCGCTTGGAGCGGTTCGGCATTCAATATTTGTACATCGAGGACAAGCGGACGGACGATCTCGAGTTCCGGGACGTCGTCTCGGCGGAAACGCGCGCCCGCGCCGTCGGGGAGGTGCGCACGCAGTTTCGGCGCATGATGGACGACGCGATGAAGAAGCGCGCGGTGAACGGCTTGATGCTCGGCCGCGCCTTCAAGTCGGTCGTCGATTCGATCCTGGACGACATTACGGCCGCTCGGGATTCGATGCTGATGCTCGTCAATATTCATGCGTCCGATCATTATTTATTCCAGCATTCCGTGAACGTGTGCATCTATTCCGTCATCCTGGGGCAAGCGTACGGGTATTCGCGGGACGAGCTGTTTACGCTCGGCCTCGGCGCGCTCCTTCACGATATCGGGAAGACGCAGCTCCCGCAGGAAGTGCTGCTGAAGCCGGGCCGTCTGACGGCGGAGGAATTCGAGGTAATCAAGTCCCACTCGATGATCGGGTTCAAGATGCTGAAGGACGAGCCGAACGTGCCGCTGCTCTCGGCGCATATCGCGCTGCAGCATCACGAGCGCATCGACGGCACCGGGTACCCGCGGGCGATCCGGGGCGGCGAGATTCACGAATACGCCCGCTGGGTCGGCTTGGTGGATTCCTACGACGCCATGACGACGAACCGGGTGTACCGGAACGCGATGCTGCCGCACGAAGCGATGGAGCGGCTGTACGGCGGCGCAGGCACCCTGTACGATCAGGACAAGATCGCGTTGTTCCGGGACAAGGTCGCCATCTATCCGCTCGGCATGCTCGTCGCCCTCGATTCCGGAGCGGTCGGCGTCGTCGTCGACGTGAACGCGCTGACGCCCCAGCGCCCGATCGTCCGCGTGCTGTACGACGAGAACGGCCAAGTCGTCGAGCCGTACGAGGTGGACTTGTCGAAATCGTTAACGACCTATATTAAAGAAGCGAACGTTTCGTTTGCCGGCTTTCACTCCTGAAAGCGCGCCGGGGACGTTCGGATACCGGCGGCGGCTCCTGCGAAGGGGCCGTTTTGCGTTGCCCGGCCGGACCGGCCCCGCCGCGCGTCCGGTTTCAAAACTCCGTTCTTTCAGGTACAATAAGCGTTGAGGTGTCTTATGAACGTACAACTGGTGGATCCGTGGGATCCGATCCGCTCGCTCGAGCGGTATGGCAAGCATGTGTTGACGAGCGTGGAATTTACCGTTACGAATCTATGCAATATGCGCTGCGAGCATTGCGCCGTCGGCGACGCGCTCGTCCAGAAGGAAGGACCGCGCATCCCGCTGGAGACGGTGCTGAAGCGGCTGGACGAGGTCGAACGGCTCGAGACGATCAGCGTGACCGGCGGCGAGCCGTCCTACGACGCGGGGGCTTTGAGAGATTACATCGTGCCGCTGCTGCAATATGCGAGACGCCGGGGCGTCCGCACGCAAATTAACACAAATTTAACGCTGGATTACGAACGTTATGCAACGATCGCGCCTTATATCGACGTCTTCCACATATCCTATAACTATATGGGACACGAGGATTTCCATCGGATCGGCTTCGCGAACGCGGAGCGCCGGGTCGGCCTCGAGACGGCGAAGAAGATGCACGACCGGATGGTCGACAACGCGCGGCGGCTCGCGGACGCCGGCGCCTTCGTCTCGGCGGAATCGATGATCAATTACCGCACGCACGAGCGGATCGCCGACATTCATCGCCGCATCGTGGAGATGGGCTGCCGGCGCCACGAGGTGCATCCGATGTACCCGAGCGCCTTCGCGTCGAGCCTGCCGGTGCTGCCGATCGGCGACTTGCGCGCCGCCGTCGAGCGGCTGCTCGACGCGAGAGACCGCTCGGTCTGGATGCTGTTCGGCACGCTGCCGTTCTTCGCCTGCAGCGAGGAGGAGGCGGACCGCGCGCTGATCCGCCGTCTGGCCGACGAGCCGAACGTCACGGTGCGAGGCGACCCGGACGGACGCAATCGGCTGAACGTCAATACGTTCACCGGCGACGTGACGGTGACGGACTTCTCCGACGTGCCGCCGGTCGGCAACGTGGCGAACGACCGGCTCGACGAGCTGTTCGAACGATGGACGTCTCATCCGCTGCAGCGCCAGGTTAGCTGCTACTGCCCGGCGGCGGGCTGCTGCGGACCGAATTTGCTCGTGGCCGATATGTATTACAAGAACGTCGACTTTCGGAAGCGCCGGGCGATTTTATGACGATCGGGGTGTTGAAGTGCTAAGGAACATACTCATTATCGTACTGGGATTGGCGTTCCTGTACGCATTGTTTACGGTCGGCGCGCCGTTCCTGCTCGCGCTCCTGTTCGCGATATTCTTGGAGCCGCTGAATGCCATCTTAATTCGTTATTTGAAAATGAACCGGATCGCCGCCGCGACGATTACGAGCACGGCGCTCGTGGCGGCCATGCTCGGCGCCATCTATCTCCTGATCGCGAAGATCGTCTCGGAGCTGATCGCGCTCGTGCGCAACCTCGACTTCAACGAGCTGAACATGTTCGTCCTGCAGGCGCTCGATCGGTTGGACGCGCTGACGGTAGACATGCCGCCGGACGTCGCGGCGAACATCCGGGTGTACGCGATGAGCCAAATTCAATCGCTCCAAGGCCTCGCCACCCAGCTGTCCGGTTACACGTTCGACGTGCTGCGGACGCTGCCGGGGCTGTTGATCTTTTTCCTCGTGTTCTTCGTCGCCCTGTATTTATTCAGCTTCAGCCTCGCGACGATCCAGCAATCGTTCCTGTCCTTCTTCGAGGAGAAGTCGCGGGATAAGATCGCGGAGGTGCTGCTTAACCTGCGGAGCGCCGTATTCGGCTTTATTCGGGCGCAGTTTATGCTCAGCGGCTTGACGTTCCTGATCGCCTTCGCCGGCCTCTTGATCCTCGACGTGCGGTACGCGCTCGCGATCTCGTTCTTGATCGTGCTCGTCGACATCTTGCCGGTGCTCGGGACGGGCTCCGTGCTCGTGCCTTGGGCGGCGTATTCCTTCTTTATCGGCGATCCGAGGCTCGCGATCGGCTTGGTCGTCCTGTTCGTCCTGATCACCGTCTTCCGGCGCATCGTCGAGCCGAAAATTCTCGGCGAGCAGATCGGCATCGGCGCGCTGCCGACGCTCATCTCGCTGTACGTCGGGTACGAGCTGATCGGCGCGATCGGCCTCATTCTCGGCCCGATCGTCGTCATTATTTACCAGGCGATGGTGAAGGTCGGCCTGTTGAAAATTAAAATTCGATTGGAGTAACGCGACGTGACTTTGGATATGACCGAAGGGCGATTGGGCCCGCGACCGGATGCGATCATTTTCGATATGGACGGCACCTTGTTTCGAACCGAGACGAACATCGTAGCCGCTTACGAGCGGGCTTACGCGCGGCTGGCGGCGGAGGGGCTCGCGCAGGGCGAGATGCCCGCGCCGACGGTGCTGCTCGGGTCGCTCGGCATGCTGCTGACGGATATTTGGATGCGCGTGCTGCCCGACGCGTCCGAGGCGGCGCGGGAGCGGATGGACGTCCTGCTGCTCGAGGCGCAGCTGGCGCTGCTGGCGGAGGGCGTCGGTGAGCTGTACCCGGAGGTGCGGGAGACGCTGGAGCGGCTTCGGTCCGCGGGCTGCCGGCTGTTCGTCGCGAGCAACGGGCTGGAACGGTACGTGAAGGGCGTTGCCGAGCATACGGGCATCGCAGGGCTCTTCGAAGGGCTGTATTCGGCGGGCGAGTACCGCACTGCGTCGAAGGTGGACCTGGTCCGTCTGCTGCTCGACCGGCACGGCGTCGCGTCGGCTTGGATGGTCGGCGACCGCTCCTCGGACGTCGAGGCGGGCGTGCGCAACGGCCTCCCGGTCGTCGGCTGCGACTATGCGGCGTTCGGCGTGGCGACGGACAAGGAGCTGCAAGGCGCGACGGTGCGCATCCGGCGGTTCGGCGAGCTGGCGGCGTTGGCCGGGGCGTAGGCGGCGTTGGACGAGGCGTAGGCGGCGATGGCCGGGGCGTAGCGAGGGGGCGGCAGGGGCGAAGCGGATGCACCGGGCCCGGCGCTTGCGCTTCGCGCCTGCACGCAACATGCATGCAACCAATAATGCAGTTATTTTTTCTTGGCGGCGGGATGAAAGCGCTTCTCAAAGGCAGAAATACAGTTATTCAGCCGAAAGAAGGGCTCTGCGCCTTGAAATAGATGTAACATTTGCAAGAAAGCGATTGCATTCGGCGGCAGGGGAAAAAATAGCTGTATTTTTTGTCGTAAGACTCGCCCGGGGCGTTTTTTGGCGGGGGCGCGGGGCATATCGGAGCGCCGGTTTCGTAGTTGTGTTGTTCCTTGGACGCTTCCATCCAAACAACACAACTACGACGGAACCGGCGGAGCGTATGACCCATGCCTTCGCGCACGCCGCAGGGCGTTTTTTCATTTCTCCTTCTCGTACAGCCAGCGGGCGTATTCGACGGGCCGCGCGATCGCGCGCCGGTACGTCTCGGCTTCGCCGATGCGGCGGAACACCTCGCGCGCCGGCTTCGGGTTAATTTCGAGCAGCCAGACGCGCCCGGCCCGGTCGACCGCAAGGTCGAGCGCCAGTTCGCACATGTCGCGGAAATGGCTCTCGAGCCGCTCGACGACGCGATGCCCGAGCGCGATCATGTCGGCCTTCACGGTTTCCGCTTGTGAGCCTTTCGGGAACGTATGCTTCAGCAGCCGGTCGACCGAAACGGCCTTGCCGCCGCCGTGCAGATTGGAGGTGACGCTCCGCGCCGCGCCGACGCGGCCCGCGCAGCCGGTCGCGTCCCAACGGCCGTCTCCGGTTTTCTGCATGAGCAGCCGGTAGTCGTGCACGCGGCCGTTCGGCAGCGTCAGCTCGATGCCCTGCTGCAGGAGGCAGTTTTCATTGAGGCCGAGGCGCTCCAGCAGCCGTCCGGCGCTTTCGAGGCCGACGCGCCGCTTCGGGATGATGCGCCGCCGCTTATCGCGGCCGCGGACGATATACCGGCCGCTGCCGTCGCGCTCGATCCGTACGACGCCGCGGCCGCCGGTGCCGTTGATCGGCTTCACGAACGCGATGCCGTGCTTGCGCACGAAGTCCGCGAGCTCCTTCACGCCGCGGTACATGACGGTTTCGGGCAGGTGCGGACGGATTTCCTTATCCTTGGATAGCAGCGTGTGAATCGCCGACTTGTTCGCGAGCGGGCGGTTCACGTACAGCAGGTCGCCGTACCTTGCCCGGAATTCCCGCAGCTTGCGGAAGCGGGGCGTGTTTTGATAGCGGCAGCGGTCGAAGACGACGTCCGGGAACGGCATCCACCGCCGCCGCCACCCGCCGCGCGACTCGTCGTATACATGCGCGTAGATGCGGCGTTTGTCGTCCGCCACGTCCTCGGGCGTAAAGACGTACGCTTCGATGCCTTGGCGGGCGGCTTCCCGCAGCAGGCTGCGGAAGAACGACAGCTCTTCGAGCTTGCCGCCGTTCAGGTAGAGCGCCATCACGCCGAGCGTGAAGGCGCGGGGAGCGGACTTCATGCTAACGATCCCTCCGTTTCGCGGCGCCTCTCTCGCCTCGCGACCGGCTTCGCTTCGCCCGAACGCGGGCGGTTGGCTCGGGGCGGTCCGCGGCGACGAGATATTTCCAAAACCGGACGAGGCGCCGCAGCGACGTTTGGCGTATGTGCGGCTCGTCGAACTTCATCGGCTTCGAGTTCGCCTCGAAAAACCAAAGCTTCCCCGTCGTATCGACGCCGAGGTCCATCGACATCTCGCCGAGCGTATGCCCGGAGCCCTTCTCGATTTGCGAGGCGAGCACGAGCGCGGTTTCCCTCGCTTGCTTCAAGATGGCGCGCCCGGCGGTCGCGCCGAAGACGGTGGCGAGCAGCTTCGTGGGGTCGCCGATCGACCCGCCGCGCGGCACGTGCGTCGTGATGCTGGACGCCCCGGCGACGCGGGCCCCGATGCCCGAGACGCGCCATTCGCCCTTCGCGTTCTTCTGTACGAGCGCGCGCAGGTCGAACGGCCGGCCGCCGGCGCTTGCGAGCGAGATGCCCTGCTGCGCGATATACTCTTTGCCGTCCATATAACGTTTCACCGTATCGTACATCGCCGTGATCGAATCGAACGTCATCGATTCGACGCCGCCGGCGCTTTGGCACGTCAGCTTATAGCCGCTCCCGCCGTTCCCCGCGGCGTGTTTCTTCGGCGCGAGCTGCTGCACCTTCATAATGCCCTTGCCGGCCTTGCCCTTCACCGGCTTCAAGTAGACGTTGCGGTGCTTTCGCACGAGCCGGGCGAAGTCGCCCAGCCCGCCGAGCCGCACCGTCTCCGGAATATGCTTTCGCGTCAAGCGCGATTCGCTCAGCCATTCGAACAGGCTCCACTTGCTGAAGAACGACGGATTGAAAAATCGGATGTTCGGGTGCGAGAGACAGTCGTTAATAACGTTCTGCACCTCGGGCAGCTGCTCGAACTTCCGGTACGGAATCCGATTGTAGACGACGTCCGGGAACGGGCGATCGCCGAGCACCCATTTCTTCTTGGACGGCGAATAGACGTACCCTTTCAGCGTGCGGGCCCGCACGTCGAGATCGTCCTGCGCGACGATGTAGGCGTTCACGCCCTCCTCCTTCGCCGTGCGCAGCAGGTCGATGAAGTTATCCCGATTTCCCCTGAAAATGCGCGTATCGTCCCGATACGTCAATATCGCGGCGACCGGCGCGCTTGCGCCGAAGCCGGAGCCGACGCCCGTATCCGCCGACGCCGCGGCGTTCGGGACCGTTGACGCGCGCCTTGAAGCGGCCGCCATCACGAATTCCCCCTCTTGCGGAATTTCGCGAGGTACAGGCAATGCTGGAATACCAGCGAGAGCGTCTCGCGCCCCTCGTCTTTGAGAGCGGGATGCTTATAGATCGAGCGGCCCGGCTTGGAATTCGCCTCGAACATCCAAATGTTTTCGCTCTGATCGACGCCGAGATCGAAGCCCAGTTCCCCGACATGATGGCGCGAATTGTCTTGGATCGCGTCCGCCAGCTTGATCGAGACGTCCTTCATGCGCTGCAGCACGTCGCTCGCGCGGTCGCCGAAGACGCGGCCGAGCGCCTGCTGCGGGGTCATGAGCGTGCCGCCGTTCTTGATGTGCGTCGTCACGCTGCCGCGGCCCGCCATCTTCGCGCCGACGCCGGCGACGACCCAGTCGTTCGCGTTGTTGCGGACGAGGTGGAAGCGGAAGTCGATTGGGCAGCCGTCGATTTCCACGAGCCGAATGCCCTGCTGCGCGACGTAGTTGCGCATCCGGCCGCTTCCCGCCCCGAGCATGCGCATAAGGCTCGGAAACTTCTGAAACCGAAGCAGCACGTTCTTGCCGTTCCGGCGGAAGCGGGCGAAGTACCCCTTCCCGGGGGAGTAGGTGATGCGGTAGATGCCCTTGCCGAGGCTGCCGCCGGTCGGCTTCAGGTATAGGAATTTATGGCGCTGCAGCATCTCCTTGAGCCGCTCCGGCGTCGGATTGATCGTGGACTCCGGCACGTGCTTATACGCGTCCGCTTCGTCCTCGAGCATCCGATAGACGTCCCACTTGCTGTAGAAGCTCCAGTTAAACACCGGAATGTTGCGGCGCAGAAAGCGCTGCTTCAGCTGCTCCATGCCGTAGGAGACGTCCGCGGATCGGCTCGCGAGCCGGTTGTACACGACGTCCGGCAGGGGCACCGTCTTGCGCGTCCAGCCGCCGTTCTCGTTCGCGAAGTAACCGAATACGGTGTTCTGGTCCCAATTGACGTCCCGCGGCGTGAAAGCGAAGGAGTATGCCTTCCCGCCCCCGGCGCGCAGCAGCTCGCGGATCATGCCCGTGCGGGTGCCGAAAGGGCGGTCGATCCCCCCCTTGCCGCTCGTCAAAATGCCGATGAGAGGGCCGAGGCGGACGGTGGTCCCCCCGTCGGTCGTCGCGAGATAAATATTGCCCGTCTTCGGCGCGCGAATCGCCTCGCGCACGTACAGGGGCAAATATAAATGTTTTCCTTTGCGTCTCAGCGGTTTGACCTCCGCGGTCACCGTCCGGCCTCCGAGCCTTACGTCCACCGTGCTGCGGCCGCGCAGCCGAAGCTGCTTCGCGAGGGCGGAGGTGACGTATACCGCTCTATCCGATTTTCTCGTGAAATGGATCTTGCTTAACGTCAAACTCATGTGTTCTGTCCTCCTAGTTGCCGATCCAAGACGTACCTTGCGTAGCGAATCGGGCTGGTGACGGCCGCGACGCCCGCGCGGTCGTCCTTCAGCCGCGTGAATGACGTTCTTCCGGGTTTCGAGTTCACTTCCAACACCCACACGCGGCCGCCGCGGTCCACGCCGAAGTCGACGCCGAGCTCGAGCAGCGGCCCGTGCCCGCGCTCGAGCGCGGGCGGGATCGTTAAGGCGGCGCGGCGGATGCGGCGCAGGATGCGGTCCGTCTCCGCTCGGCCGAATTGGCGAAGCAGGTAGTCTTCCGCGGCGTAAGCCGAGCCGCCGCCGTGCAGGTTCGACGTGAGGCCGCCCTTGGGGCCGACGCGCGCGGCGGCGCCGGTGAGCGTCCAACGGCCGGAGCCGTCTTTCTGCACGAGCGCCCGCACGTCGAACGGCGCGCCGTCGTCCGCGGTAAGCGATAAATAAGGCTGTATCAGGTACTGCCGGCCGCGGACCAGCGTCCCGTCGACCCAGGCGAGCAGCGCTCGAAGCGAGGCGAACCGGCGGGATGCCGCGCGGTTCGCGCCGGTGCGGCCGAGCGCTTCGTAGCGGTGCGCCGGCGTCGGTCCGCCTTCGGCGTCGGCCCCGGCGGGGGCGTCACCGGGGGCGTCGGCGGGGGCGTCGACAGGAACCTCGACGGGAACGCCGACGGGAACGCCGGAGCCGTCCGCGCCGCGATCGAGCCGGCGAATGCGGAAGACGCCCTTGCCGTGCGTCCCGCCCTGCGGCTTGAGCACCGCGTCGCCGTGCGACTTCAGCCAGCGAGCGAGCGAGGCGGGTCCGTCGTACGGCTCCGTCGGCGGCAGGACGTCACGCAGTGCGGGCTCCTTCGCGAGCAGCCGGTACACCTCGAGCTTGCCGCCGAGGCCGAGGCCGAGCAGCGCGACGCCGGGCAGCGCGGCGAGCCGGGCGACGCCGGCGCGGTGGCGCGCCGCCTGCGCCCTCGTGCGGTGGAAGGCGCGGTCGTAAACGAGCGCCGGCAGCGGAAACACGCCGCGCGTCCACGCGCCGGCCGCTTCGTCGAAGACGTAGCCGACGGTCGTTCGGCGTATCCAGTCGACCCACTCGAGCGCGAAGACGAAGACGTCGAGGCCGAGCCGCCGACCGGTCCGGGCGAGACGGGAGAAGAAGGCGGCCGAGCCGAACGGCGCCGGCCCCTCCTTCGGGGTCGCGAGGATGCCGAGATGCGCGGGACGCCGGCGTCGCGAGCCGGCCAGCGGCGCAAGCATAGGTTTCACGTCGGGTTCCTCCTTCGCGTGACGCGGTTTACAGCTTCGACAAGTACCGCGCGTATTGTACGAGACGCTTGACGGACGGACGAATTTTCCCCTCCGTCAGCTGCGTATTGTCGTTCTTGGAGGGCTTCGAATTGACCTCCAGCAGCCACACCCGGCCGCCGCGGTCCACGGCGAGGTCGACGCCGAGCTCGCCGAAATGCGCGTCGATCGTCTTGTCGACGCCTTTGGCGATGTCGACCGCTGCCTTGCGGAGCGCCGTCATCGCGGAGCCGCGCCGCCCGTTCGGCAGGTTGGAGCGCAGGATCGCGTCCTTCATCGTCGCGATCGTGCCGCCCTTCGCCAGGTTCGAGACGAAATGATTCGGACCCGCGATGCGGCCGACGACGGACGTCACGTCCCATTCGCCGGTCGATCCCTTCTGCGTCAGCGCGCGGAAGTCGATCGGGCGGCCGTCGACGGCGGCGAGCTGCAGCCCTTGTTGAATTTGGTATTTTTGCTTCTTCAGGCGCGGCGATACGGCCGCGTACACCTTGGCGAGCGACGGATAGGCGAGCCGCCGCGTGCCGTTCGTCTCGCTGTAGTGGCAGGCGTAGCCGCCGGTTTCGGTCCTCGCGATGCGGATAATCCCTTTGCCGAGCGAGCCGCGGACCGGCTTGAAGAATAATATTCTGTGCTTGGCGGCCATCGCTTTGAGCACGTCGTAGCCGGTGAACGCATGCGATTCCGGCAAGTACCGCTGCAGCGAAGGCTCTTGCTTGAGCGCGGCGAATACTTCGGTTTTATCCAAATATTTCTCGTTAAACACTTTCGTGCCGTACCGGGATTTCGCTTCGCGGAACAGCGTTTGCACGCTCTCCATATTTTCGTACTTCCGGGACGTGAGCCGGTTATGGAGCACGTCGGGCATCGGAAAGACGCCCTGCTTCCACCCCTTGTCGTACGTCCACCCGGAAATCGTGCCGTGGCTGCTGCCGATGTCCGCCGGGGTGAAGAAGTATACGAAGGCGCCTTCCTTCTTCGCGGCGGCCACGAGCTCCCGGCAGAAGGCGGTCGTATCGCCGAACGGACGGTTCGTGTCCTGCGGCGACGCTCGGGACATGAGCACGCCGATGACCGGGCCGACCGACATCGTCTGCGAGCCGGAACGGTACGACGCCCGCAGCATCGCGGCGCCGCCGAGCCCCATGCCGTGCGCGAGGCTTCCGCCGATGCGGACGAGACGCGTTTTCTTAACCGGAACGACCGTAACGTAGCTGCGAAACGCCCCGAATCGCATGTTAATCGTCTGATGAGGCGCGATGCCCCATTTCCGCAGCAGCGACGCGCTGACCCACACGGTGTGCTCGCGGTCCGGCGGGGCGGCGGAACGTATGGTGACAACCTTGACCTTGGTTTTAGACATATTGGTCTCCTTCCGACTGCGAGGAGTGAGGCGACATAGACTAACAACATCATATGAGGGCGTCTGTACGATGGTGAATCGCGGAGAAATTTGGGCGCCGGCCCGAAAACCAAAGAATCGTCCGGGGAATCGAAAGATACGTCGTGGACGGAATCGGGGCGGTCCGGTACGATGGAAGATAAAAATCTACTTGTACGGGAGTGAGTGGGGAGCATGACTTACGAGCCGGCCGATATCATGGGTGCTTTATACGGTCCCGGTTTTTTAGGACTCAAGGGAGCTTTCAGCCGCGAATGGACAGAGGCGCTGCGGGAGGACGTCGAAGCGTTGTACCGCGCCGCGCTGGAGCGCCCCGGAGGGACGGTGGGACGCGGTCCGAAGCGGCACTACGTGGAAATTCACCCCGAGGACATTCGGGGCTTTGTGGAGCTGGCGTCGCATCCTTGGGTGCAGGCCGTCTGCGAGACGGTGCTCGGCCCGGACTATCGCTTCGTGGAGATCGGGTTCGACGTGCCGAACCCCGGCGCCGTCGATCAGCCGTGGCACCGGGATTTCCCAAGCCCGGAGGAGACGTACCGAGGCCGGAAATTGAACTCGCTCGCTTTCAATGTGACGACGGTGGACGTGGAGCCGGATATGGGGCCGTTCGAAATCGCCCCGGGGACGCAGTGGGACGACGGTCGGGCGTTCGAGTTCGAAATGTTCCCGCCGCAGGAGCAATACGCACGCTACGAAGCTAGGGCGGAACGAAAGATGCCGAAGATGGGCGACATCTCGGTTCGTTCCGCGCTGACGATTCATCGGGGGACCGCGAATCTCTCCGATAAGTCGAGGCCGGTGTTGGTGCTCGGGGCGGACGCGCCGGGCGCGAACAATCACGAGCGGCACGACCTGCAGGTCACCCGCCGCTATTACGAGTCGCTGCCGGAATCGCTGCGGTCCCGCCTGTTGTGCCGCATCGTGGACGAACTGGAGCCCATCGTACAGAAGCACGACATCGAAGGCTTGAAGATGGGGGAAGCGTAATCGGTCTATTCCCGGAGCTCGTCTCATATACATCCGATATGGGAACGAACGGGAGGGACGCGGATGAACAAAACGACGAAACACATCCTTTACATGGCCGTCGCGCTGGGGATGCTCATTTACGCCGTGCCGAGACTGTCGATCGGCCAGGGCTGGACGCTGCCGACCGTGTTCGGCGCGGCATGGCTGCTGTTCGCGCTGGCGATCGTCGCGTCGCATCTGTACGCGATTTTGCGCGTAGACGAGGAGATGGACGCGCAGCTGGATCGGGTGAAGAAGCATCGCCGCCGGCAGCTGGCGCAGCTGATCGAGCGCCGCCTCGTACGCCGCGGAGGGCAGTAGTCGGTTAGGCGAAGGCGAAATAAATACACGGAGAAAACGCCCCGCGGGGCGTTTTTTTCTTTTCCCCC
Organism: Paenibacillus sp.; assembly: GCF_035645235.1. Lineage (GTDB taxonomy): Bacteria > Bacillota > Bacilli > Paenibacillales > YIM-B00363 > Paenibacillus_AE. Next base: position 20,538 of record NZ_DASQMZ010000198.1, on the reverse strand, counting down.
TCGTTCCACCGCTCGGCGCTCGGTATTCGGCGAAACCGCCGCTGTAACGAAAGTTTTTTGCTGCAGGCATGCACGGGGCGAGTTAGCGGAGAACTCCGGTAAGTGGCCGGGAAAGCGGCGGAAAGCGGGCGAGTTAGCGGAAAACTCCGGTAAGTCGGCGGGAAAGCGGCGGAAAACGGGCGAGTTAGCGGAGAACTCCGGTAAGTCGGCGGGAAAGCGGCGAATTGCAAGCGACGGAGGAGGCTCCGCTTCGCCCGCGTCGCACCGTCCCCGCAACGCCGCCGCAATGAAACAGATGCGCCCGCCCCGAACTCGCGATATAATACAGAGTAATACAGAATCGCGGAAGCAGAGGTGCAACAGCCGGCATGGACATGACGCCGCAGGACACGCCTACGAAGCATGAACAAATTTTGCGCTACATTCAGGCGCTCGCGGTGGGCAGCCGCATTTCGGTGCGGAAGATCGCGAAGAACGTCGGCGTCAGCGAGGGAACGGCGTACCGCGCGATCAAGGAGGCGGAGGCGTCCGGCCTCGTCGCGACGAAGGAACGCATCGGGACGGTGCGCATCGAGCCGAAGGCGAGGGGCAACATCGACAAGCTGACGTTCCGCGAGGTCGTCAACATCGTCGACGGCACGGTGCTCGGCGGCGCGGAGGGGCTCGACAAGACGCTGGGCAAATTCGTCATCGGCGCGATGCAGCTCGAGGCGATGGTCAAATATATCGAAGCCGGCAGCCTCCTGATCGTCGGCAACCGGGAGAAGGCGCACGCCACGGCGCTCGAGCAAGGCGCGGGCGTGCTCATTACGGGCGGCTTCGGCGCCAGCCCCGCGGTGCGCCGGCAGGCGGACCAGCTGGCGCTGCCGATCATCTCCAGCACGTACGATACGTTCACGGTCGCCTCGCTCATCAACCGGGCGATTTACGACCGGCTCATTAAGAAGAAAATTCTCCTCGTGGAGGACATCATGACGCCGAGCGGCGAAACCGCGATGCTGCGCGGGCAGCTGACCGTCGCGGACTGGACCGCCACCGTCGAGCGGACCGGGCACAGCCGCTTCCCCGTCGTCGACGAATACAATCGCTTGATCGGCATGGTGACGTCGAAGGACGTCGTAGGGGCGTCCCCGCAGGAGCGCATCGACAAGGTCATGACGAAAAACCCGATCACGGTCGGCGCGCGCACGTCGGTCGCTTCGGCCGCGCACATGATGGTTTGGGAAGGAATCGAACAGCTGCCCGTCACCGACAACGGCCGGAAGCTGCTTGGCATCATCTCGAGGCAGGACGTACTGAAGGGGATGCAATTCATTCAGAAGCAGCCGCAAATCGGAGAGACGATCGAGGATCTCATCCTCGCGTCGTTCGAGGACGAGCGGGAGGCGGACGGCCGGCTGGCGTTCCGGGGCACGATCACGCCGCAGATGACGTCGTCGTTCGGCACCGTGTCCGAGGGCGTGCTCACGACGCTGATGTCGCAGGCGGCGTTCCGCGCAATCAAGCTCGTGAAGAAGGGCAACCTCGTCCTCGACAGCATGTCGACGTTCTTTCTGAAGCCGCTGCAAATCGACAACGAGGTCGTCATCCGGCCGCAGCTGATCGAGCTCTCCCGCAAGTTCGGCAAGGTCGACGTCGAGGTGCATCTCGGCGCTTCGCTCGTGGCGAAAGCGATCCTCACCGCGCAGCTGATCGACCAGGTGTAAAGCTTCTTCCTACATGCGGGAGAAATAGCCGTAATTGCGCAGCCCCGCGAACAGGTTGAAGATGCCGATGAGCAGAAACAGCGAGCCGACGATAATGCGCACCGTATCCGGCTCGAACAGGACGAATTGAACGGCCGCCGCCAAGACGAGCAGCGCGCCCATGCACAAATTCGTCCGCGCGGCGTGGAGGCCGCGGGCCTTCGGCTCCGTCGCGCGCCGCGCGAGGAGGCTGAACGCGACCGAGCCGACGCAAGCGAGCGCGATCGCCGCATAGAACACGTAAAGCATTCGACAAACACCTAACCTTCATTGGAAAATGGCGCCGCGACACCACTCTACCCCTTTTCGCCATACAAATCAATCCGGTACGAACACCTCTGCGCGTACGTAGACGACAAACTCGGAGCCGACGACGGACAAGACGGCGATCCGGACCCGGTAATCCGTGTCGTTCACGTCGTAGTACACCTTCTCGTGAATCAGGTCGCGATACAGCTCGTACATCTCCGCCTGCACCGGCTTGCCGACGAGCTTGAGCAAATCGGCGGCGATGCGGTCCCGAAGCTCGTCGAGCGTCGCCTTGCCGAAATCCTTCTGTTCGGGATCCCATCGCACGGTCGTCCGGTCGATGACGTTGCGGCGGTTTTTCACCTTCTCGAAATTGGCGACCTGCTCGCGGAGCGAGCGGTTTTCCGCTTCCAGGTCGTGGAGGTCGTACTGCAGCGTCTGCACCGTGCGGCTCGCCGCCGCCGTCATGACCGCGCAGCCGATGACGACGCCGCACAGGACGAGCGCGATGCCCTGCAGGATCGCCGGACGGTTGCCTAAATTCGGTACGCGCATCGCGGCGTCACCTCGGCCCGACCATCCAGCGGATCAGCTCGGTGCCGGAGTGGGCGCCGAGGAATGCGCACAGGATCAGCAAAATTTGCTTCATCGCCGGCGAGAAGTAGCCCTCCGTCACCGAGTGCTCGATGAATCGGATCGGATCGATCGTGCCGCCGATGGCGACGACGACGGCCCAAATCTTTACGTTTTCCGACAGCTGCTTCATGACCTCCGACGGCCCGGGCGGCTGCATCGTAACGACGGACGCGATCCCCGCGAGCATCGAGGCGCCGAACACGACGCCGAACGCCACGAAGAAGTCTTGAATCGCCTTCGATAAAAAATCGGACACGGCCATGCGGCAAGTCCCCCTTCGAACCTTCTCGCTTATATGTATGGGACAAGAAGCGCCCGATATGATACAATCTTTCGTAGGTGATGCGAACATGAGTTCCTTCGTGCATTTGCACGTGCATAGCGAATACAGCCTGTTGGACGGCGCGGCCCGGGTTTCGGACTTGGCCCGGCGCGCCGCCGACTTCGGCATGCCCGCGATCGCGCTGACGGACCATGGCGTGATGTACGGGGCGGTGCCGTTTTATAAGGCGTGCCGGGAGGCGGGCGTGAAGCCGATCCTCGGGTGCGAGTTTTACGTGGCCGCGGTGTCGATGCGGGACAAGAGCGCCCGGGAGGATAACCCGACGTACCATCTCACGGTGCTGGCGAAAAACCTCGAAGGCTATCGGAATTTGCTTCGATTGAGCTCGGCGGCGCATCTGGAAGGCTTCCATTACCGGCCTCGCATCGATTTTTCGCTGCTGCAGCGGCATGCCGAAGGGCTGGTCGTGTTAAGCGGCTGCCTGAAGGGCGAGGTGGCGCAGAAGCTGCTCGCGGGCCGGCCGGAGGAGGCGCGGGAGACGGCGGAGCGGTATAAGTCTGTCTTCGGAGGCGACTATTACATCGAGCTTCAGGATCACGGCCTGCTGGAGCAGCGGAAATTGCTGTCGCAGCTTGTCGATATTTCCCGGGAAAAGGACATCCCCCTCGTCGCCACGAACGACGTGCATTACGTCGACCGGGAGGACGCGGCCGTGCAGGATGTGCTCATGTGTATCGGCATGGGCAAGACGGTGGACGATCCGCAGCGGTTTAAATATACGACGGACCAGCTGTATTTCAAGCGCGAGGAGGAGATGTCCTCGTTGTTCGCTTACGCGCCGGAAGCGGTCGCGAACGCGGCTCGCATCGCGGACGAATGCAACGTGGAGCTGGAGCTCGGACGCACGGCGCTGCCCGCGTTCTCGCCGCTGCCGGACGGCATGGACGGCCCCGCGTATTTGAAGGCGCTGTGCGTCGAGGGGCTGCGTCGCCGGTACGCGGACCGGCTCGAGGACGAGGCGTTCAAAGACACGCTGAAGCGGCGGCTTCGGTTCGAGCTGGACACCATTCAGCGCATGGGGTATGCGGATTATTTCCTGATCACTTGGGATTTCATCCGGTACGCGCACGAGCGGGGCATCATGACCGGCCCGGGCCGGGGCTCCTCCGCGGGCAGTCTCGTCGCGTACGCGCTCGGCATTACGGACGTCGATCCGATTCGCTACGGCCTCTTGTTCGAGCGGTTTCTGAACCCGGCGCGCGTCTCGATGCCCGACATCGACATCGACTTCAACGACGAGCGTCGGGACGAGGTGATCGAGTACGTCGTGCGCAAGTACGGCCGCGAGCGGGTGGCGCAGATCATTACGTTCGGCACGATGGCGGCGCGGGCGGCGGTCCGGGACGTCGGGCGGGCGATGAACGTGCCGTTCGGCGACGTCGATCGGGTGGCGAAGCTCATTCCGAACCAGCTCGGCATGACGATCGTGGAGGCGCTGCGCCTCGTGCCGGAACTGAAGGAATGGAGCGAGCGGGACGCCCGCGTCGGCGCGCTGGTCCGCATGGCGCTGAAGGTCGAGGGCTTCCCTCGGCACGCGTCCACGCACGCGGCCGGCGTCGTCATTTCCCGGGAGCCGCTCACGGACGTCGTCGCGCTGCAGGAAGGGACGTCGCATTCGGCGCTGACGCAATATTCGATGGAGCATCTCGAGGCGCTCGGGCTGCTCAAGATGGATTTTCTCGGCCTTCGCACGCTGTCGATCATCGAGCGGACGCTCGGCTGGCTGAGGGAGTCGCGCGGCGTGGCGATCGACTGGCGCGACGTGCCGGACGACGATCCGCCGACGTACGAGGTGCTCGGCCGAGGCGAGACGACGGGGATGTTCCAGCTCGAGTCGGCCGGGATGCGGCGCGTGCTGCGCGAGCTGAAGCCGACGCATTTCGAGGACATCATCTCCGTCCTGGCGCTGTACCGGCCGGGGCCGATGGAGTTCATTCCGAAGTATATCGCGGGCAAGCACGGCAAGGCGCGGGTGGAATACCCCCATCCGTCGCTCGAGCCGATTCTAAGGGATACGTACGGCATTATCGTCTACCAGGAGCAGATCATGCAGATCGCTTCGACGATGGCGGGCTTTACGCTCGGCGAAGCGGATTTGCTGCGCCGCGCCGTGTCGAAGAAGAAGCGCGAGGTGCTCGACGAGCAGCGCGCGGCGTTCGTCGCGGGCGCGGTGCGGCAAGGCTACGCCGAGGCGGACGCGAACGCGGTGTACGACATGATCGTGCGCTTCGCCGATTACGGCTTTCCGCGGGCGCATGCGACGGCGTATGCGGTGCTCGCGTTCCAGACGGCGTATCTGAAGGCGCGCTATCCGGTCGAGTTTATGGCTTCGATGCTGACCGCCAATATGGGCAACCACCGGAAGGTGGCGGAGTACGTCGACGAATGCCGGCGCATGGGCATCCCGGTGCTGGCGCCGGACGTGAACGAGAGCGGCGTGCTGTTTACGCCGGCCGCGGGCGGGGCGCCTCTCGGCGCGGACGCGGCGGGCCGAGGAAGCGGCGCGATCCGGTTCGGCCTCGCGGCGGTGAAGAACGTCGGCACGCAGGCGATCGAGTCGATTCTTGCCGCGCGGGCGTCGGGCGGGCCGTTCCGCGACTTCGTCGACCTGTGCCGCCGCGTCGACCTGCGGGTGTGCAACAAGCGCGTGCTGGAGTCTTTAATCGCGGCGGGGGCATGCGACGGACTGCCCGGCCACCGGGCGCAGCTGCTCGCCGTGCTCGACGAGGCGGTCGAGGCCGCGTCGAAGTGGAAGAAAGAACGGGAGGACTTGCAAATTCAGCTCTTCGGCTTGTCCGAAAGCACGAACTGGACGATCGAGATGCCGGACATTCGGCCGATGCCGCGCATGGAGATGCTGGAGCAGGAACGAGAGTTGTTGGGCTTGTACGTGACCGGCCATCCGCTCGATCAATACGCCGAGTGGTACGAGACGTACGACATCGTACCGATTCACCGGCTGCATGAGCTGGACGAGGGGACGGAGGTCGTCGTCTTCGGCATGGTGCTGTCGGTAAAGCCGATCGTCACGCGCAAGGGACAGCAGATGGCGTTCCTCGAGATGGAAGACCGCGTGCACAAGGTCGAGGTCGTCGTGTTCCCCGAGACGTGGAAGACGAGCGCGGCGCTCGCCGGCAAGGGCGTCGTCTGCGCCCTGCAGGCGAAGGTGCAGCACGGCGACGAAGACGTGAAGCTCATCGCGTCGCGGCTGTACCCGATGGACGACGAAGCGCTGCTTGCGCGGCTGCGCTCCGGCGGGGCGATCCGGCGCGTCGGGCCGGGCGCGGGCGCAGGCGCGTTCGGCGGCCGGCCGGGCGGCGCGGCGGCGGCCGGCGTCGCTCCCCGCGGTCCGGCTGTCCGGAACGGCGGCGCGTCGGGCGCGTCGGGCGCGGGGGGCGTCGGCGCGGCGAAGCCCGCGCCGCTCCCGACGCGGACGGTCGACGAAGGGAAGCTGTATTTAAAGATCTCGCCGGATAAGGAGAAGCCGGCAACCCTGACGCGGCTGCAGTCGCTCTTGAAGAAGCATCCCGGACGTTCGAGCGTGGCGCTGTTTTACGAGCGCGGCTCCCGCGTGCTCGAGCTGAGCGTCGAATACCGGGTCGAAGTGACGACCGTGCTGACGAAGCAGCTGGAGCGGCTGCTCGGCGAAGGCGCCGTGCGGCGAAAGTAAGGCGCCGTTCCTTTTTGTTCATGTTTCCTCTTTCCCCGCATACATTGGTAATCAAACCGGATTCGAGCTTGTCCGCGCCGAGGGACGGCGCCCGGCGGCTCGAACGGTCGATACGCGCATGCGGGCGAAGGAGGTTTTTTATGCCGCCGGAATGGATTTTGAACGCGCTGGCTTCGAGGGGGATCGCTCTGGAGCGGATCGCGGACATCGTGCTTCAGCTGCAGAAGCCATATAATGGTTCGCTCACGCTCCAAGATTGCCTCGACAGCGTGAACGCGGTATTGGAAAAGCGGGAAGTCCAGTACGTGCTCATCACGGGCATCGCGCTCGACGAGTTGGCGGAGCGGGGACAGCTGCCGGAGCCGCTGCAAAGCTTGATGGAGAACGACGAGTCGCTGTACGGCGTGGACGAGACGCTCGCGATGGGCATCACGAACGTATATGGCATGATCGGCCTCACGAGCTTCGGCTATCTCGATAAGGTGAAGCCCGGCATTATCGGCGAGCTGAACGACCGGGCGAAGGGGGTGCACGTCTTCCTGGACGACCTCGTATCGGGGCTCGCCGCCGCCGCCTCCGCGCGCATCGCGCACCAAGACCCGAACGCGCGCGAATACGGAGCCGGATAACGCCGATCGCGAGGCGGGCGGCGGCCATTAGGTCGGCTCCGGACGGCGCGTCGGCCGGAGCCCTCGTCCCGTCCCGGCCGGGCTCGTCCCGCTTCCTTGCCCAAATTTCGCCGATTATGCTATGATGTTCTCATTGCTTATGCTATCATTTACCTTCGAGCGGGAACGGACGCCCGATTTTGGTACAGGCTTTATTACGCGTCAGGAGGTTGCCACCATGTGGACGGTCATATACATCGCGCCCACGGCAAAGATCGCGGAACGGATCCGGCAGAAGCTGACGGACGAAGGCTTCCTCGTCAATATCCGACCGATTAACTTGACGAAGCAGCAATTCGAAATATTGGTTCCGGAAGGCGAAGTGAACGACGTACAAGAAGTGTTGACGACGATTCTTCATATGTGAAGGAGTCGCTCTTCGCCGCGTTCGTCTTGCCGGCGACCGGCAAACCCTGAATTCGCTCTGTGAGGTGTGCTTGTGATAAGAGATTGGTTTTCGCACAAACGGAAATACGCCACGATCCCCTCTCCGAATGCCAAGCATGACATCCCGGAAGGATTAATGAATAAATGTCCGAAATGCGGCCACATTCAATTCAGCAAAGAGGTCGAAAAAAACCTCAAGGTATGCACCCCTTGCGGGCATCACCAGAAGCTGAACGCCTTCGAGCGCGTCGAGCTGACGATGGATGAGGGCCGTCTTTTTGAGTACGACGCCGACATGGTTTCGGAAGATCCGTTGACGTTCCCCGGCTACGCGAAGAAGCTCCAGCAGCAGCAGGAGAAGACCGGCATGTCCGACGCGGTCGTTACGGGGGAAGGCACGATCGGCGGCTTCCCGGTCGTGCTGTGCGTCATGAGCTTCGACTTCTTCAGCGGCAGCATGGGCTCGGTCGTCGGCGAGAAAATTACGAGAGCGATCGAGCGGGCGACGCAGAAAAACTATCCGCTCATTATCTTTTCGACGTCGGGCGGCGCTAGAATGCAAGAGAGCATCTTGAGCCTCATGCAGATGGCGAAGACGTCCGCGGCGCTCGAGCGGCATCACGAGCAGGGCGGCTTATTCATTTCCGTCTTCACCGACCCGACGCTCGGCGGCGTCTCGGCGAGCTTCGCGATGCTCGGCGACATTATTCTTGCGGAGCCGGGCGCGATCGTCGGCTTCGCCGGACGCATCGTCATCGAGCAGACGATCCGTCAGAAGCTGCCGGAAAACTTCCAGACGGCGGAATTTAACTTGGCCCACGGCCAAGTCGATAAGGTCGTCCACCGGAAGGACATGCGACAGACGCTCATCCAGCTGCTAGATATGCACGCGGTGAAGGGGGGGACGTCCGATGCCGGGCGAGATGTCGTTTGAAAAACCCCTGGTCGAACTAAGACAGAAGATCGACGAGCTGAAGGCGTTCAGCGCGGAGCGGGGCATCGACTTCACGGACGAGATCGCTAGATTGGAAGAGCGGTACGCGAAGTTAGAGCAAGAGCTATACGAGGAAATTACGCCGTCGCAGCGCATGCAGCTGGCGCGCCATGCCCAGCGGCCGACGACGCTCGACTACGTGCAGCATATGTTTACGGACTTCATCGAATTTCACGGCGACCGGCTGTTCGGGGACGATCTCGCGATCGTCGGCGGCATCGGCAAGCTGAACGGCGTGCCGGTCACGGTCGTCGGGCATCAGAAGGGCAAGGACACGAAGGACAATATCGCCCGCAACTTCGGCATGCCGCATCCCGAAGGCTTCCGCAAGGCGTTGCGCCTTATGCAGCAGGCGGATAAATTCGCTCGGCCGATCGTCGCCTTCATCGACACGCCGGGGGCTTACCCGGGCGGCGCCGCCGAGGAGCGCGGCCAGTCGGAGGCGATCGCGCGCAACCTGAAGGAGATGGCGCGATTCGGCGTTCCGATCGTCTGCGTCGTCATCGGCGAAGGCGGCAGCGGCGGCGCGCTCGCGCTCGGCGTCGGCAACCGCGTGCTCATGCTTGAGAACGCGATCTACTCGGTCATTTCGCCGAACGGAGCGGCATCGATCCTATGGAAGGACGCCTCCAAGGCGGACCAAGCCGCGGAAGCGATGCGCATTACGGCGAAGGACATGCTGGAGCTCGAGGTCGTGGAAGAGGTCGTGCCGGAACCGAAAGGCGGCGCGCATCGCGACGTCGCCGCGCAGGCGGAGCTCGTCAAGGACGCCGTCTGGCGGCACCTGGAGGAGCTGCGCAAGCTGACGCCGGAACAACTTCGCGAAGACCGGTATCATAAATTCCGGAAAATAGGAAAGTTTACGTATATCCCGCGTTGACCTCGACACTGGTCGCCGGCGTGAGCGAATTCACATCCGGCGTCCTTTTGCGCGTTTACAATCGAATTGAGATCGATCCGCCGCAAGGCAGGGAAGGACAAGCCCGCCCTGCGGCGTTGTAGATATAAGCAGTACTGTGTTGGCAAATAGGGAGGAGCTTAAACCATGCGCAAGACGAAAATCGTATGTACGATCGGCCCCGCGTCGGAATCGCCGGAAAACCTGAAGAAGCTGGTGCTCGCCGGCATGAACGTCGCCCGCCTCAACTTCTCGCACGGAGACTTCGAGGAGCACGGCGGCCGTATCAAAACCATCAAGAAAATTCGCGAGGAGCTCGGCAAGACCGTCTCCATCCTGCTCGATACGAAGGGGCCGGAAATCCGCCTCGGCAAGCTGAAGGAAGAGCCGATCGAGCTCGTGCAAGACGAGACGATTACGCTCACGACCGAAGAAATTCTCGGCGACAAGCATCGGGTGCCGGTCAGCTACGCGCAGCTGCCGCAAGACGTGCATGTCGGCTCCACCATTTTGATCGACGACGGCTTGATCGGCCTGCGCGTCGAGGACATCCAAGGCACCGAGATCGTCTGCCGCATCGTCAACGGCGGCACGATCAAGAGCAAGAAGGGCGTCAACGTGCCGGGCGTGCGCATCAACTTGCCGGGCATTACGGAGAAGGACGCGGCGGACATTCGCTTCGGCATCGAGCAGGGCATCGATTTCATCGCGGCTTCGTTCGTGCGCAAGGCGAGCGACGTGCTCGAAATCCGGGCGATCCTGGAGCAGCATAACGCGCAGCACATTCAAATCATCTCGAAAATCGAAAACCAAGAAGGCGTGGACAACCTCGCCGAAATTCTTGAAGTGTCCGACGGCCTGATGGTCGCGCGCGGCGATCTCGGCGTCGAAATTCCGGCCGAGGAAGTGCCGCTCGTGCAAAAGCGCATGATCGCGATGTGCAATCGCGCCGGCAAGCCGGTCATTACGGCGACGCAGATGCTCGATTCGATGCAGCGCATGCCGCGGCCGACGCGCGCGGAAGCGAGCGACGTGGCGAACGCGATCTTCGACGGCACCGACGCGACGATGCTGTCGGGCGAGACGGCGGCGGGCAAATACCCGGTCGAGTCGGTCCTCACGATGGCGCGCATCGCCGAGCGGGCCGAGTCCGCGCTCGAGTACCGCGAAATTTTCCTTCGCCAAGCGAACGCGCAGCAGACGAGCGTGACGGAAGCGATCTCTCAATCGGTCGCCAACTCCGCGCTCGATCTCGACGCGAAGGCGATCATTACGCCGACGGAGAGCGGCTACACGGCCCGCATGGTGTCGAAGTACCGCCCGAAGGCGCCGATCATCGCGGTGACGACGGACGAGTCGGTGATGCGCCGCCTGAATTTGGTGTTCGGCGTGTTCCCGATCAAGGGCGAGCCGGTCGCGAATACGGACGAGCTGTTCGGCATGTCCGTCGCGGCCGCGCAGAAGAGCGGCATCGTGAGCCACGGCGACATCGTCGTCATTACAGCCGGCGTGCCGGTCGGACGCTCGGGCACGACGAACCTCATCAAAATTCATCAGATCGGCGAGATGGTCGCCAAGGGCCAAGGCATCGGCACGCAGAGCGCCAGCGGCAAAGTTGTCGTCGCGCGTTCCGCGAAGGAAGCGCTCGAGAAGACGCAGCCGGGCGATATCCTCGTCACGTTGTCGACGGATAAAGACTATGTGCCTGCGTTCGAACGCGCGGCCGCGATCATTACGGAGACGGGCGGCATTACGTCGCACGCCGCCGTCGTGGCGCTCAGCCTCGGCAAGCCGGTGATCGTCGGCGTGGACAACGCGACCTCGCTCCTGAAGGAAGGCGCGGAGGTATCCGTGTACGCGGAGCTCGGCGTCATTTATTCCGGCAAGTCGAACGTATTATAATTATAGGCAACCTCGTTAGCACGCTGTCAGGGCGGCGCCGTCCGGCGCCGCCTTTTCATGTTTTCAAATCGAGGGTCGGAAGGGGGAACGCGCATGACATGGCATACAGTCTCGGTACGGGTGCGCTACCAGGAGACGGACGCGATGGGCGTCGTATACCACGCGAATTACGCGGCGTGGCTCGAAATCGCCCGTACCGATTGGACGCGGGCCCAAGGTTTCTCGTATCGCGCGATCGAGGAGCGGGGGCTGCTGTTGCCGGTCGTCGAGCTGGCGATCCAATATAAGCATCCCGCCCGGTACGACGACGAGGTCGAGGTGCGCTGCCGCGTCTCGGAGCTGAGTCCGGTGCGGGTGACGTTCGTCTACGAGGCGCACCTCGCGCAGGAGCCGTCGCGAACGGTCGTGACGGGACAGTCCAAGCATGTCTGGGTCGACCGCGAGTGGAAGCCCGTCCGGCTGAACAAGGCGGCGCCTGACATCTACGATGCGCTGCAATCCGCCGCGCGAGAGAAGGAGTGAAGACGCATGTTCCGATGGCTCGTGGCGCTGATGGTCGTCGTTCCGGCGGCCGAAATTTGGCTGCTGCTCGAAACCGGTCAATGGATCGGCTTCTGGCAGACGTTTCTGCTCATTTTGCTGACCGGCTTCGTCGGCGCTTTCCTTGCGAGGCGGGAGGGTCGGCGCGTCTTAGAGTATGCGAGGATCGAGCTGTCTCGCGGCACCGTTCCGACGTCGTCGATCCTCGACGGGATTTGCATTTTCGCCGGCGGCCTGCTGCTCTTGACCCCTGGATTTTTGACGGATGCGACGGGTTTTCTGCTCGTGTTTCCGGCGACGCGGACGTTCTTCAAAGGGCTGCTTTCCCGCATCCTGCAACGGGGGATCGAGACCGGGCGCATCCGGTTTTTCCGGTGACGGGGCGATGGATTTACAAAACCTTAACATGATCGAGACAGATAGAAACGCTACTATAGGATGTGACACGAATCGACTGCGAACGGCTCGGAGGGTGGTACGGCGTGACGAAGAAAGATCTGACGGTTCGGGACGTCAGCAACCGATACGTAAATCGGGACTTGAGTTGGCTGCAATTCAACCGAAGGGTGCTGGAGGAGGCGCAGGATGCGGATACGCCGCTGCTGGAGCGCGTAAAGTTCTTGTCGATCGTCTCCACGAACTTCGACGAATTCATGAGCGTCCGGGTCGCGGGGATGATCGATCAAATCAAAGCGGGCTATCAGAAGAAGGACTTCTCCGGCTATACGCCGTCGGGGCTCGTGAAGCGCATCATGAAGCGCACGGGCGAGCTCGTATACGATCAATATAAAACGTACCGGGAAGTCGTGCGCCTGCTCGCGAAGGAAGGCATCAGCTACATCACCGAATACGAGGATATGAACGCGACGCAGCAGAAGGCGATGGATCAGTATTATCACGATATCATTTTCCCGGTGCTCACGCCGATGGCGGTCGATCAGAGCCGGCCGTTCCCGCTCGTCCACAGCTTAGGCATGTACTTAGCGGTCGTGCTGCGGCGCGAGGGCGACGACGACGAGGAGCCGTACTTCGCGATCGTGCAAGTGCCTTCGATTTTGCAGCGCACCGTGCCGTTGCCGAAGCGGGCGAACAGCAAGAAATTGGAATTTATCTTGATGGAGACGATCATCAAGCGGCATATTCATTCGTTGTTTCCGGGGTACGTGCCGATCGCCGTCCACTCGTTCCGCCTGACGCGCAACGCGGACATGACGTTGAACGAGGAAGGCGCGGAGGATTTGCTCGAGGAGATCGAAAAGGAGCTCCGCAAACGCCGTTGGGGCGCCCCGGTCCGGCTCGAGGTCGAGAAGGGAATGCACCCCTACGCGCTCGAAATGCTCCAGGAAGAGTTCGAGCTCGACGACCGGGTGCTGCTCATCGACGGGCCGCTCGACTTGTCTTATTTGATGAGGTTCGCGTCGACGCTGCCGGGGTACGATTCGCTCCGGTACCCGCCGGTGCAGCCGATCTATCCGAAGGAATTCGTTCACGTGGAAGGCGAAGGAAACGGCGATTTGTTCGCTGCCTTTACGAAGCAGGACGTGCTGGTGCATCACCCGTACGAATCGTTCGACGCGGTGACCGACTTCGTCGCGCAGGCGGCGCACGACCCGAAGGTGCTTGCGATCAAGATGACGCTGTATCGCGTCAGCGGCAATTCGCTGCTCGTGCAGTCGCTCGCACGCGCGGCCGAATCCGGCAAGCAGGTGACCGTCGTCGTCGAGCTGAAGGCGCGGTTCGACGAGGAGCGCAACATCGCTTGGGCGCGGCGGCTCGAGAAGTCGGGCTGCCACGTCGTCTACGGACTCGTCGGGCTGAAGACGCATGCCAAAATTTTGCTCGTCGTGCGTCAAGAGGCGAGCGGGCTGCGGCGGTACGTGCATGTCGGCACCGGCAATTACAACGATATGACGGCGAAGCTGTATACCGACGTCGGATTGTTTACGTGCCACCCGGTCATCGGCGAGGACGCCTCCGCCTTGTTCAACGAGATGACCGGCTATGCGGCCCCGCGGGAGTGGAAGGCGATCAGCGTGGCGCCGAACGGGATGCGCGACAGCTTGTTCGCGCTGATCCGCCGGGAAGCGGAAAACGCGAAGGCGGGAAAGCCGGCGCGCATTATCGCGAAGATCAACTCGCTGTCGCACCAAGGGATCATCGACGAGCTGTACGAGGCGAGCCAGGCAGGCGTGAAGATCGATCTGATCGTACGCGGCGTCTGCAGCCTCCGCCCCGGCGTCCCGGGATTGTCGCAGAACGTGCGGGTGATTTCGATCGTGGACCGGTTTTTGGAGCATTCGCGCGTGTTTTATTTCGAAAACGGCGGCGGCGATCCGGAGGTCTACATCGCCAGCGCGGACTGGATGAGCCGCAATCTGACGCGGCGCATCGAGCTCATGTGCCCGGTGTTCGACCGGAGGCTCCGGCAAAGCTTGGTCAATCTGCTGCACCTGGCGCTGCAGGATAACGTGAAGGCGCGCGAGCTGCAATCGAACGGCACATATGTACGCGTCAAGACGGGCGACGCGCCGATTCGAAGCCAATTCGAAGCGCTCAAGATCGATCGGTGGAAAGTTCGATAGCGTCGAGGACGACGCTCGGGACGCGGTTGCCGCGCTCCGGGCCTCGTCCTTTTTTTATTGGTCGAACGAGCCGGTCGTTGGATGGGGGAAAAACTCAAAATTTGATCATTTCCTCGAAGTAAGCGCAAAATATGAGCTTTTTTGGGGTTGTCGGCATTCGGTCGGGGCAGGGGCGGCAGGTGAAAAGGCTGTGCAGTGGAAGAAACGATGGAGGAGTGAAGCATTTTATTGTACAATTAATGGAACAATGTTTCACTTAACGAAACAAGGGGGCGGATGGTTATGACATATTCGGTCGTCGGCATTGACCATGTCCAATTGGCGGCGCCGGCGGGGTGCGAGGCGGAAGCGCGGAGGTTTTTCGGCGAGGCGCTCGGCTGGGAGGAGCTGCCGAAGCCGGAGCCGTTGCGAAGCCGAGGCGGGGTGTGGTTTCGGTGCGGCCGGCATGAGGTACACATCGGAGTACAGTCCGATTTCGCCCCCGCGACGAAGGCGCACCCTGCCTTCGCCGTGCAAGGCTTGGCCGAGCTTCGCGCTCACCTCGCGGATTGCGGCATACCGACGTTCGATGACGACGCTCGGAAAGAGGAAGGGGTCGCCCGCTTCTTCGCGAACGACCCTTTCGGCAACCGGTTGGAATTTCTGGAGCGGAAGTAAGCGGAACGGCAGGCGGCAGAAAACGACCTCGGGCATCCAAGCAGCAACGCCGTGCCCCAAGCAACACCGTGCCACGAAGCCTCGCCGAGCTGGGAAGGCTATTGCGGCGCTTCGACGACGGACAGCGACAGCCCCCACAACTTGGCGAATTCCTTGGCGAGCGTATCCAGCTCCCGCCGCTCGATCGCCCAGGAGCGGCGCGCCTTGACCTCGATGCGCAGCGTCTTGTCGATCGACCTTGCGGATATGGTCGCGATCGGCTGCGTCTCGCTGCGGTCGAGGGCGACCGCGATTTGCAGCAGCGCCCCGAGCCGGACGATCAGGCTGAAGTCCGCGTCCGTCAGCAGGTCGCGATGCGCCGCGAAGAGCGGCTTCAGCCGCTTCTCGTTTTTGAACGAGGCGATCAGCGCGCATATTAAAATTTCCCGGTGGGAGAGCCCGTCCACGCGCGAATGCGCCATCAAGTAATACGTGTGCTTATGGAAGTTGTAATAGTTAATCGAGATGCCGATTCGGTAAAGCAGCGCCGCGACGTGCAGATAGAGGCCTACCCGCCCGCCGTAGCCGTGATCGCCGCTCAGGTCGGCGAACAGCTTCATCGCGAGCCGCTCGACTTGCAGCACGTGCTTGAGCGAGACGGACGGGTGAAGGCCGAGCAGGTTATGCACGCTGTGCTCCAGCACGTCGCCGAACTGCGGCGCGTCGGGACGGTACATCTCGTAGAAGAGGCCGTCGCGCAAACCCGAGCCGCTGATGACGTAATGGGACGCGCGGCACTGCCGAAACAGCGTATGGAGAATGAGCAGCCCGGGCACAATAATGTCCGCGCGATCCTTGGAAAGTCCTTCTATCCGCTTGCGCTGCTCGAGCTTCGCGCCGCGCAGGCGCGTCAGCCAGCCGTCGACCGCTTGCTCGGTCATCTGATAGCGGTGCGTAACCGGCAGCGAGTATTTTCGCTCGCGTTGATCGATTTTACATAACGAACGAATGGTGCCGCCGAGCCCGACGAGCGGAAGTCCCGGAGCCGAAGCGATCCACGGCTCTTCCCGCGCCGCCTTCTCGACCATGTCGACGATCGCCCGCGCTCCCGCTTCGTCGAGATCGCCCCCGCGGCCGAACCGCTTCATCGTATTGACGGCGCCGAACGGAAACGACACGCTCCGCACGACGGCGCGGTCCCGGAACAATAGCAGCTCCGTGCTGCCGCCGCCGATGTCGATGACGAAGCCGTCCCTCACGTCCATCGTATTCGTCATGCCGAGGAAGCCGAGCCGAGCCTCCTCTTCGCCGGAAAGCACCTCGATCGGGAGGCTCGTCCGTTCGGAAAGCAGGCGGGCGATGCCCTGAGGGTCCGGCGAATTGCGCACGGCCGCGGTGGCGACGGCGCGCAGGCGGGAGACGCCGTGATGCTCGCAGAGCAGCTGGAAGCGCCGAAGCGTATCGGCGATATATTCCAAATCCGCTTCCGCGAAGCGGCCGTCCTTATCGAGGCGGGCGCTGAGGCGAGCGGATTCCTTCGTTTCGTCGATAACGCGGTACGAGCCGGAAGCCGTACATTCGTACACGACCAGGCGGATCGAGTTGGAACCGATGTCGATGATGCCGATGCGTTCCATAGATGAACGTCCCCCCTCGGGATTTACGTGTGCGGCGGAGCAAACACTAGCATTATTGTACCCGAGTTTGTCCGGCAAGGAAATATACGCGAAAAATGCTTTATGATCGTGATAATGAAGTTTTATGCGGCGATTTGTTTCTTTATTGCGGCGAATTCGGTATCATGGAAATAAGTAGCTGTGATAGAAATCATGATTGTTTCGAAAAAGGAGCGTGTAACCATGACGGTCACCAAAGGGCTCGAAGGCATCGTCGCGACGACATCTTCGGTCAGTTCCATCATAGACGGCGTTCTGACGTATCGAGGCTACGACATCGACGACTTGGCGGAGAACGCCACGTACGAAGAAGTCGTATATTTGCTCTGGTACGGCAAACTTCCGAACCGAGAAGAGTTGAACGGTTTGCTGAAGGACCTTAGCGACAACGCGACCGTTCCGGCGCAAGTGCTCGAGCTTCTGCGCAGCATGCCGAAGGGCGCGAACTCGATGGCGGCGCTTCGCTCGGCCGTATCGGCGCTGGCGTTGTTCGACGAGGAAGCGCACGATCTCGACCTCGAAACGAACAAGCGCATCGCGGTGCGGCTGCAGGCGCAGCTGCCGACGATCGTCGCGGCGTTCGACCGCATCCGCAAAGGGCTCGAGCCGATCGCGCCGAAGGCGGGAGCGACGGTCGCCGAAAACTTCTTGTATATGCTTACGGGCAAGCAACCGGACGACGTCGCGATCCGGGCGCTCGATAAAGCGCTCGTGCTTCACGCCGACCATGAGCTTAACGCTTCCACGTTCGCGGCGCGCGTCACGGTCGCTACGCTCTCCGACATGTACTCCGGCGTCACGTCGGCGATCGGCGCCTTGAGAGGACCGCTGCACGGCGGCGCGAACGAAGCCGTCATGGCGATGCTCGAAGACATCGGTTCGATGGACAACGTCGAGCGGTACGTTCAGGACAAGCTGGACAAGAAAGAGAAAATCATGGGCTTCGGCCACCGCGTCTATAAGAACGGCGACCCGCGCGCGAAGCATCTGCAGAACATGTCCCACGAGCTCGGCAAGCTGACGGGCGATATGAAGTGGTACGAAATGTCCATCCGGATCGAGGAGTTGGTGACGGGCCAGAAGGGGCTGAAGCCGAACGTCGACTTCTACTCCGCGTCCGTGTACACCGCGCTCGAAATTCCGCGCGACCTGTTTACGCCGATCTTTGCGATTTCCCGCGTATCCGGCTGGACCGCGCACATTCTCGAGCAGTACGAGAACAACCGTCTCATCCGTCCGCGCGCCGAATACGTCGGTCCGACGGAGCAGAAGGTCGTTCCGATCGACCAGCGCAAGTAAACATCGCGTTTTCCGATTACCACGCAGGCCTTGCGCGGGCGGGGACGTTCGGCGGCGACCGCCGAAGATCCCGCTCCGTTTGCGCGGCGTGGAGACATTTTCCATATCAGGAGGAGAAAAATCAACATGGTACAATTCGAACAATACGCCCTTCCGACCGAAGGCGAGCGCATCACGATCGACGCGAACGGCAAGCTGAACGTTCCGAACAACCCGATCATCCCGTTCATCGAGGGCGACGGTACGGGCCCGGACATCTGGAACGCGTCCAAGCGCATCCTCGACGCAGCCGTCGAGAAAGCATATAAAGGCGAGAAGAAGATCGCATGGTACGAGGTGTTCGCCGGCGAGAAGGCGTTTAATACATATAACTCCTGGCTGCCGGCCGACACGCTGACGGCGATCCGCGAATACATCGTCGCGATCAAGGGGCCGCTGACGACGCCGGTCGGCGGCGGCATCCGCTCGCTCAACGTCGCGCTGCGCCAAGAGCTCGACTTGTACGTCTGCCTCCGTCCGGTGCGTTACTTCACGGGCGTGCCTTCGCCGGTGAAGCGTCCGGAGCTCGTCGATATGGTCATCTTCCGCGAAAACACGGAGGACATCTACGCAGGCATCGAGTACCAAGCGGAGTCGGCCGACGTACAGAAAGTCATCTCGTTCTTGCAGAACGAGATGGGCGTGAAGAAAATCCGTTTCCCGGAGACGTCCGGCATCGGCATCAAGCCGGTTTCCCGCGAAGGCTCGACGCGTCTCGTCCGCGCGGCGATCGAATACGCGATCAAGCATAAGCGCAAGAGCGTCACGCTCGTGCACAAGGGCAACATCATGAAGTACACGGAAGGCGCGTTCAAGAACTGGGGCTACGAGCTCGCGGAAGCCGAGTTCGGCGACAAGACGTTCACGTGGGCGCAGTACGACCGCATTAAGGAAGAGCAAGGCGCGGACGCGGCGAACGCGGCGCAGAAGGCTGCGGAAGCGGCAGGCAAAGTCATCGTGAAGGACGCGATCGCGGACATCGCGCTGCAGCAGGTGCTGACGCGCCCGACCGACTTCGACGTCATCGCGACGCTCAACCTGAACGGCGACTACCTGTCCGACGCGCTTGCGGCGCAAGTCGGCGGCATCGGCATCGCGCCGGGCGCGAACATCAACTATGTGTCGGGCCACGCGATCTTCGAAGCGACGCACGGCACGGCGCCGAAGTACGCCGGCCTCGACGTCGTCAACCCGGGCTCCGTGACGCTCTCCGGCGTTATGATGCTCGAGCACCTCGGCTGGCTGGAAGCGGCAGAGCTCATCTATAAGGGCATGGAGAAGACGATCGCCGACAAGACGGTTACGTACGATTTCGCCCGCCTCATGGAAGGCGCGACGGAAGTGAAGACGTCCGAGTTCGCGAACCTGCTCATCAAGAATATGTAAGCACGCGCAATCGGGCGAAGCCGGACAGCCATGTTCCGGATTCGCCCGATTTTTTTTGCCGGCGGTCTGCATAGAAACGTCCGAATTCCGTACATCTTAGGTAAGATAGGAGGAATTTACAATGGTCATTCGCCGCAAGAAAATTACGGTCGTCGGCGCAGGCTTCACGGGCGCGACGACGGCGCTGCTGCTCGCGCAGAAGGAGCTCGGGGACGTGGTGCTCGTCGATATTCCGCAGCTGGAAAACCCGACGAAGGGGAAGGCGCTCGATATGCTGGAAGCGTCGCCGGTGCAGGGCTTCGACAGCCGCATCGTCGGGACGTCGAGCTACGAGGACGCCGCCGGCTCCGACATCGTCATCATTACGGCCGGCATCGCGAGGAAGCCCGGCATGAGCCGGGACGATCTCGTGAGCACGAACGCCGGCATCGTCCGATCCGTCTGCGAGCAAGTGAAGACGACATGCCCGGACGCGTACGTCATCATTTTGTCGAACCCGGTCGACGCGATGACGTACGTCGCGAACGCGACGCTCGGCTTCCCGAAAAACCGGATCATCGGTCAGTCCGGCGTACTGGACTCCGCACGGTACCGAACGTTCATCGCGCAGGAGCTGAACGTGTCCGTCGAGGACGTCGTGGGCGTCGTGCTCGGCGGACACGGCGACGACATGGTGCCGCTCGTCCGTTATACCTCGGTCGGCGGCGTGCCGATCGAGAAGCTGATCCCGAAGGAGCGCATCGAGGCGATCGTACAGCGCACGCGCACCGGCGGCGGCGAAATCGTCGGCTTGCTCGGCAACGGCAGCGCCTACTACGCGCCGGCGGCGTCGCTCGTGCAGATGACGGAAGCGATTCTAAAGGACAAGAAGCGCATTCTTCCGACGAT
>NZ_DASQMZ010000197.1:0-16897 GCF_035645235.1 Paenibacillus sp. | reverse complement strand
TGACGAACGTGCCGTACGAGGTGCAAAGCGACTTCCGGGCGATCGCGAAGCGGGGCTCGACGAAGCTGCTCATGATCGACGAGCCGGAGACGCTCGACGCGCTCATTCCGGCGCTCAAGGAACGGCTCGGGGAGCGGGCGCATGTGACGAAGTCGAAGCCGAATTATCTCGAGGTCGTTCATCCCGAGGCGACCAAGGGGCATGCGCTGCTCCATCTGGCGGCGCATTACGGCATTCCGCGCGAGGAGACGATCGCGATCGGGGATTCTTGGAACGATCACGAAATGATCGAAGCGGCGGGGCTTGGCGTCGCGATGGCGAACGCGGTGGAGCCGCTTAAACGCGTCGCGGACTACGTGACGTCGAGCAACAACGACGAGGGCGTGCGCAAGGTCGTGGAGCAGTTTATTTTACGCTAACCAAGGGGGCGGTGACGGGATATGGCGATCGGCACGAGCGTCATTATGCGAATCGAGATGGACAAGACGAAGGTCGGCTTCGGTCAGGTGATCTCGGAGATAACGAACGCGGGCGGCGACGTCGTCGCGATCGACGTCATTCGGGCGTCGAAGGAGTCGACGATCCGCGACATTACCGTGAACGTGAACGACGCGGAAGACGGGCGGCTGGCGAAGGCGGTGGCGTCGCTGCCGGGCGTGCGGGTCGTCAACGTGTCCGATCGGACGTTCCTCGTCCATCTCGGCGGCAAAATCGAGACGCAGCCGAAGGTGAAAATTACGAACCGCGACGACCTCTCGCGCGTGTATACGCCGGGGGTGGCGCGCGTGTGCATGGCGATTCACGAGGACCCGGCCAAGGCGCACACGCTCACGATCAAGCGCAACACGGTCGCCGTCGTCTCGGACGGCACGGCGGTGCTCGGCCTCGGCGACATCGGGCCGTACGCGGCGATGCCGGTCATGGAGGGCAAGGCGATGCTGTTCAAGCAGCTCGCCGGCGTCGACGCGTTCCCGATTTGCCTAGACACGAAGGACACGGAAGAGATCATCCGCACGATCAAGGCGATCGCGCCGGGCTTCGGCGGCATTAACCTCGAGGACATCGGTTCGCCGCGATGCTTCGAAATCGAGGAGCGGCTGAAGGCCGAGCTCGATATTCCGGTATTTCACGACGATCAACACGGGACGGCCGTCGTCATGCTGGCGGGCCTCATCAATGCGCTCCGCCTCGTAGAGAAGCCGATCGAGCGGGTGAAGGCGGTGCTCGTCGGCTGCGGCGCGGCGGGGACGGCCTGCTCCAAGATTCTTCTCTCCGCCGGCATCGGGGAATTGATTTGCGTCGATCGGCAGGGCGCGCTCGTGCCGGGCCGCGCGTACGACAACGACAACTGGAACTGGCTCGCCGAACGCACGAACCCGAACCGGCTCGAGGGCGGCGTCTCCGACGTCATCCGCGGCGCGGACGTCTTCATCGGCGTCTCCCGGCCGGGCGTCTTGACCGCGGAGGACGTGAAGGCGATGGCGCCGGATCCCATCGTCTTCGCGATGGCGAATCCCGAGCCGGAAATATTGCCGGAGGTCGCGGAGCCGTACGTGCGGGTCATGGCGACCGGGCGCGGCGACTACCCGAACCAGATCAACAACGTGTTGTGCTTCCCGGGCATGTTCCGGGGAGCGCTCGACTGCCGGGCGACGACGATCAACGAGGAGATGAAGCTCGCCGCGGCGCGGGCGATCGCCTCGGTCGTCACGGACGACGAGCTGAACGAGATGTACGTCATCCCGAGCACGTTCAACGACAAGGTCGTCGAGCGCGTCAGCCGCGCGGTCGCCGCGGCGGCGATCGAAACGGGCGTCGCCCGGCGCGTGCCGAACGATCTGCGATAAAGCGAAGCGAACGCGAAGAAAAGCTGCTCGACCGACCGGGATCCGTCGTGTCGGGCAGCTTTTTCGTTTTCCGAGTCTTAAGATTTCATATACGTCCGCAGCGACTCGGTGCACTCCTCGACGCCGTCGAGGCGAATGCTGAACCGCTCGTGCTGGTATTGTTCGCCGACGAGATGCGTCCGGATGAGCCCGGCGGCGCGGAGCGCCATCATATGGTGGTGCACGGTGCCCTTGGACAGCCCCGTATACGCCACGACCTCCGTAAAGCTGCGCGCCTCCGGCGCCAGGAAGCGCAGGATGCGCAGGCGGCTTTCGTCGGACATCGCCCGCGTCGCGCGAAGCAGCATCGTCGGCGGCGCGTCGGGCTCGGCCGGCGGATCGACGGGGTACAGGATGATGACGAGCGAGCGATAGATAGCGTACAAGTTCAACGGGCGAAAATGCTGCGCAGGCACCAACGTGATCGTCTGGATGCGATCGTTCGGCTCCAGCACGAGTCCGCCGGTCGTCAGCTCGACTTGGGACACCGGATCCGCCGCCGGCGCGGCGGTCTGATCCGCAAGGCTGGCGCGGGCGGTCGCGTCCCAGCCCTGGTTGAATGCCTCGAAGTATAGCTCATGCCAAGCGCGCAGCAGCGTGACGGCCCGCTCGATGTCCCCGCCCAAGTCGCTCGGCATCGAACCCAGCGTCTGGGGCGAAAGCAGCTCGTAGAGCTGGCCGGGGCTCAGCGCCGACAGCCAATCGAGGAAGCGCGGAACGTCTTCCTTGTCCGGGCACAGGTAGGCGAGCAGGAACAATCGGTCGAACGTATCCTCCGTGCATGCGGCGCTGGCGGCCTTTCGTTTCGCGCCGAACAGGTCGTCGGTTTCTTTCAGCCAAGCGGTGCCGATGTCGAGATTGCGGGTCCATTTCCGACGGCTGTAGATCATGAAGCTCAGCAGAAGCTCGTAGACGGGTGAGTACTCGAACTGAACGCGATACGACATGCGACAGCCTCCTTTAACTATGAAAATATAATAAACGAACGGCGCGGTTCGATCAAATTCGACACGATGCCCTGTTCATTATTTTTTCTCGTGTTTCTGCGGGCGCGGGCTCCGTTTTCGGACGTTTTCTTGCTTTCTGAACTATGGTTAATAAACGATGGACGAGATTTGAGTACCTTTCTCCAAGTCGAGCATACTTCTCTTCATTCCTTTCCCGCTTCGGATTCTTTATCATGGGCAACAAACTCACTGGAAGGTAGGATGGACATGACGGAGAAGCTTGCGATCGACGGCGGCGCGCCCGTACGGAACAAACCGTTCGCGAAATGGCCGATTTACGGCGAGTTGGAGGAGAAATTGCTCTTGGAAGTGCTCCACTCTGGAAAATGGGGGGGCACCGGCCGCAATACGCTGGCTCGATTCGAAGAAGCGTTCGCCGCCCGGCACGAGGCGAAGCACGCCGTAACCGTCGTCAACGGGACGGTCGCGATCACGATCGCCTTGATGGCGGCCGGCGTCAAGCCCGGCGACGAGGTCATCGTGCCTTCGTACACGTTCATCGCCACCGCGACGTCCGCGCTCTTGTTCGGCGCGATCCCGGTGTTCGCCGACGTCGAAGAAGACACGCTGCTCATCGACGTCGATTGCGTCGAGGCGCTCATTACGCCGAAGACGAAGGCGGTCGTGGCCGTCCATATGGCCGGGGCGCCGGCGAACCTGACCCGGCTGCGGGATTTGTGCGCACGGCGCGGGCTGGCGCTCGTCGAGGACGGCGCGCAGGCGGTAGGGGCGAGCTGGGAGGGCCGACCCGTCGGCGCGATCGGAGATATCGGCACGTTCAGCTTCCAACAGAGCAAGAACATCAACTCCGGCGAAGGCGGCATCATGCTGACGAATCGCGACGACGTCGCCGAGCTCGCCTGGTCGCTGACGAACGTAGGCCGGGTGCGCGGGGGCGCGTGGTACCAACACGAACACGTCGGGTGGAATTTGCGAATGACGGAGCTGCAGGGCGCGATTTTGCTCGGGCAGATGTCGCGGCTGGACGAACAGATGCGGCTGCGGGAGCGCCATGCGGCGCTGCTGACGGAAATGCTCGAGGACGTCGAAGGGGTGCGTCTCATGCGGTACGATCCCAGAATGACGGCGCATGCGTATCATCTGTACATGTTCCAGATCGACCGCGCGCTCGCCGAATCGAGGCCGGGCGTCAAAGCGGAGGTGCTGGCGAAGCTGCAGGCGGAAGGCATCCCGGCTTCCTCGGGCTATGTGCCGCTCCATCGGAACGAAGCGATGCTGAAGGACATCGAGGCGAAAACCGGGGAGGCGCGAACGTACGATTGTCCCGTCACCCTCCGCAAGTGCGAACGGCAGGTCGTCTGGCTGACGCAGGATATGCTGCTCGGGGACGAGGCGGACGTGCACGATATCGCGACGGCGATCCGCAAAGTGATGAAGACGGTCGGCTGACGGGACAACGGTTGGGCGGTACGATACGCAGCAACGGAGGATGATCGAATGATCGCATATCTCGGGACGGCGAAGCGGGACATTACGCCGAAGCGCCCGATTCCGCTGGCCGGTTATGGATGGAGGCACGGGCCGTTCGAAGGCGTCGACCGCCCGTTGCACGCGCGTTTCTATTGGTTTCGGTTCGAAGCGGAGGGAGAAGCCCCGGCGGAGGCGTTGTTCGTCTTCGCCGATCTAATCTGCTGGGGAGACGACCAGATGCCTCGCCTCAGACAAGCGCTCCTCGAGGCGTTCGGCCTGCCGCCCGAAAGGATCGTGCTGCAGGGCACGCATACCCACGGAGGTCCGCCGACGAGCGCCTACTTATCGCCGGAGATCGGACGCAGGGACGAAGCGTACGTCATGTGGCTCGAAGAAGAAACGGTGAAGGGAGCCGCCGAGGCGCGGCGGTCCGCGAACGAGCCGGTGACGATAAGCGTGGGTACCGGCGCATTCGGACTCGGCATCCACCGGCGCAAACGGGAAGACGGGCGCATCGTCGGCAAACCCAATCCGGAGGGGCCGACGGACCCGGAGGTGACGGTCGTCCGCTTCGACCGGTCGGACGGTTCCCCGAAGGGCGTATGGTTTCACTACACATGCCACCCGACGATCGGGGATGCGCCCCGCGTCGACGCGGAATACCCGGGCGCGGCGGCGGAGCGGCTGGAGCGGGAGCTGGGACCGGACGCCCTGCCAGCCTTCGTACAAGGCTGTTGCGGGGACGTCCGCCCGAATCTGTCGAGGGACGGGGCGTTTTATCGGGGAGGCGACGCCGACATTAGAGCGCAAGGCGACGCGCTGGCGGCGGAGGTGCTGCGCGTGCTGCGGGGAGGCATGCGGCCGGCGGGCGCGGCGGCGCCGAGGTTTATCCGACGGGCGGCGAGGCTGCCGTTCCGGCACGTTCCGGACGAGGCGGCGCTTCGAACGTACGCGGATGGCGACGACCGCATCCTTGCCGCTTGGAGCCGCACGCTCCTAGAGCGCCCCGAGCGGTTGCAGCCCGCCGTTCCGCTCGAGCTGACGTACGTCCGTCTCGCGGAAGGATTGGCGTTGCTTGCGATGAACGGCGAAATCGTCGTCGAATACGGCCTGCGCATCAAGCGAGCCTTCCCGGGGATCACGATTCCGATGGGTTACGCGAACGGGATGACGGGCTACGTTCCGACGGCGAAGCAAGTCGAAGAAGGCGGTTACGAAGGCGGAGACGCGTACGTGTATTTCGGCTTGCCGTCCGCTTTCGCGATCGAAATCGAGGAACGGGTGGCGGAGGTCGTCGACGAGCTCGCCCGGGAACAGGAGAATGCGACATGAGAGCAGCAGGAGAACGCGCGCGCCGATTCGGCGTATACGGCTGTCAGCACGGACATATCGGCATCTTCATCGACGAGATGCTGGCGCTCGGCCATCAATTCATCGGCATACACGACAAGGAGCCCGGCGCGGTCGCCGACGCGATGCGCGAGAAATACGGCGTGCCGCTGTTCGATACCCCCGATCCGCTCGCGGCGGCCGAGGTGATCGGCTGCGCGGGCGTCAACGCGGAGAAGATCGACGCGATCGAGTGGTGCGCGGAACGCGGCATCCCCGTCATGGTCGATAAGCCCGCGGTTACGACGCGGGAAGGGCTGAACCGGCTAGAGCGCATCTTGGAAGAAGGAAAGACGACCGTCGGCATGCTGCTTACCGAGCGGTATCGTCCGTCCGTCTACGCGCTGAAGCGGAGCATCGAACAGGGCGTCTTCGGCGACATCGTAAGCATCGGCATGCGCAAGCCCCATCGGTTGAGTCCGGAGCGCAGACCCGCATGGTTTTTCGACAAGGAGCGCTGCGGCGGCATTATCGTGGATTTGTTCATTCACGACTTCGACTTGTTGCGATGGCTGACGGGGCGGGAAGTCGTCGGCGTGCGAAGCCGCATGATCAAGCGGATTTTGCCGGAGCACCCGGGGTTCTGGGACGTCGCCGTCGCGGAGGCGGAGCTCGATCAGGGCGTGATTGCACAATTGTACGCGGACTGGCACACGCCGGCGAGCAGCTGGACGTGGGGCGACGGCCGCATCTTCGTCGTCGGCACGGAAGGGACGGCCGAGCTGCGCTTGGAGGGAGAACCGGGCGTATCGACGGAAGATTTGCTTATCACCGTCGCCGGGACGCACGGGTACCGCCGCGAGACGAACGTCCCGCCTCCTTCGGGAATTGTGGCAGACTTCCTTACGGCGGCCTTCGAGGGAACCGACGCAGGCATTACGCACCGCGACATCTTGATCGCGAGCGAGTGGACGATCGTCGCCGACGAACGGGCAGAGAAAAGCGATTACATTTGTACAAGGAATGCGTAACGGATTCCATTCCGGCGCAGCGCGCCGATGCCGTAAGATGAAGATGTAAAACAACATTCCATAGGGGAGTTGGATGTATGCGCAGACGTTCGTTAGCCATGCTGCTGTCCTGTTTGTTGATCGCTGCCATCGTAATTTCCGCTTGTTCGTCGAACGGCGGCGCGGGGGAAGGCGCGGTCGAGACGCCCGCGGCGGAAAGCCCGGCGACGGAAAGCCCGGCATCGGAGTCGCCGCCGGAAGAACAGGCGCCCGAGCCGGTCGAATTAAGGGTACTCTGGTGGGGCACGCAAGACCGTCACGACTTAACGATGAAGGCCATCGAATTGTTCGAAGCGAAATACCCCCACATCACGGTCGTTCCCGAGTATTCCGGCTTCGACGGGTATTGGGATAAGCTGTCCGTGCAGGTAAGCGGCGGCTCGGCGCCGGACGTCATCCAGATGTCTTATGTGTATTTAAGCGATTACGCGAGCCGCAACGCGCTCCTCGAATTGAGCGACGCCGGCATCGCGCTCGACGCGATCGACGAGGGCACGATCAGCTCCGGGAAAGTCGGCTCCTCCCTTTACGCGCTGCCGGCGGGCATCAGCGCCTTGACGTACGTGTACGACCCGGCGATGCTGGAGAAGGCGGGCGTGACAATCGAAGGGCGCATGACGTGGGAGCAATTCGCGGCTATGGCGACGCAAGTGTCCCAATCGCTCGGCAGCGGCGCCTTCGGCGTGCCGGACGATACCGCCGCGCCGAACATGCTGCATTACTTCATGAGGGAGAAGGGCTACTCCCTGTACAAGGACGGAAAAATCGGCTTCCCGCAAGAGGCGTTGACGGAGTACCTGACGTTCTGGAACGATCTCCGGAACGCGGGCGGGACGTCGTCCGCCGAAATTACAGCGTCGTACTTCAACGGCCCGCTGGAAAATTACCCGATCGTGCAAGGGAAAAGCCCGTTCGCGCTCGTCAGCTCCAACCAGTACACCTCCCTGATGACGCTCGCGAACCGTCCGCTGGAGATGATGATGCTCCCGCAGACGCCGGGCGGCAAAGAAGCGTATTACATCACGCCAAGCATGTACTGGTCGATTAATGCGAAGACGCCGCATGCCAAGGAAGCGGCGCTCCTGGTAGACTTCTTGCTGAACGACGTGGAAGCCGGGAAGGTGTTGTCGACGAACCGCGGCGTTCCGGTCGCGAGCCAAGTGCGCGAGGCGGTCAAGGCGCAGTTGTCCGAACAAGACGCGAAGGCGGTCGAATTTACGGACGCCTCCGCCGCCATCGCGCAGCCGATCGACATCATCGCGCCTCCGGGTGCCGCCGAAGCGGAAAAGCTGCTCCTGACGTTGATCCAAGAGATGCAATTCGGCCAGAAGACGCCCGAACAGGTCGCGGCCGAATTTATCGAGAAGGGCAATCAATTGCTCGCCCAATAAGCGGCGCCGAACAGCCGAAAGCCGGGGAGTCCTTCCCCGGCTTTCCGCTACAAGGAGGGAAATCCGATCATGCCGAAACCGGCGATCAAGCGCAATTTGACGGCCTACTTGTTTTTATCTCCCTGGTTGATCGGGTTGTTCGCGTTCACGCTGGGGCCGATGCTTAGCTCCTTATACTTTTCGTTCACGTCGTTCGACTTGTTCAGTTCGGCTTCGTGGGTCGGCGCCCAAAATTTTCAGGACATCTTCTTGCGGGACGACCGGTTCGTCAAGGCGCTGCGGGCGACGTTCGTGTTCGTCGCGGTGTCCGTGCCCCTGAAGCTGCTGTTCGCCCTGGCCGTCGCCATGCTGCTGAACCGCGCCATCCGAGGCATCGGTCTGTATCGAACCGTGTACTACTTGCCGTCGCTCGTCGGCGGCAGCGTCGCGGTGGCGATCATGTGGAGGCAAATTTTCGGCGCGGACGGCCTCATCAACAAGCTGCTCGGGCTCGCGGGGTACGAAGGCGTCTCTTGGATTTCGCATCCGGCATACGCCATCTATACGCTCTGTCTGCTGGCGATTTGGCAATTCGGGTCGTCGATGGTCATCTTCCTCGCAGGGCTCAAGCAAATTCCCGAGCATCTGTACGAAGCGTCGGCGATCGACGGGGCGGGCAAAGCGCAGCAATTTTTTACGATCACGGCGCCGATGCTGTCGCCCGTCGTGTTTTTCAACCTCGTCATGCAGACGATCGGCGGTTTCATGGTGTTCACGCAAGGCTTCATCGTCACCAAGGGGGGACCGCTCGACTCCACGCTGTTTTACGCGATTTACTTGTATGAGAAAGGGTTCACGTACTTCCAAATGGGGTATGCGTCCGCGTTGTCTTGGATCTTGCTCGCCGTCATCGGCGTCCTCACGGCGATCTTGTTCCGCACATCGGCGCTCTGGGTGCATTACGAATCGGGAGGGGCCAAGGGATGAAAGCGACCGCAGCGATTCGAATCGGAAGGCGAGGCGCGCTCCATCTGGCGCTTGCGGCATTCGGCGTCGTGATGATTTATCCGATTCTTTGGATGTTTTTCGGTTCGTTCAAGCCGACCGCCGAAATTTTCTCGGACACCGGGCTATGGCCGAAAACGTGGTTTACAGAAAATTACCGGCAGGGCTGGTCCGGGCTGCCGCGCGTCGACTTCGGTTCCTTCTTCGCGAATTCGTTCGTCGTGAGCCTCGCCGTCGTCGTATGCAACGTGGCCTCTTGTTCCCTTGTCGCGTATGCGTTCGCGAGAATGCGATTCGCGCTGCAGCGGCTCTGGTTCGCCGTCATGCTCATGACGATGATGCTGCCGGCGCAAGTGACGTTAATTCCGCAATACTTGCTCTTCCATAAACTCGGGTGGACGAATACGTACCTCCCGCTGACCGTGCCGCACTTGTTCGCGATTTCTTCCTTCTTCGTCTTTCTGATGATCCAGTTTATCCGGGGCCTCCCCCGCGAGCTGGACGAGGCGGCGACGATCGACGGCTGCAGCGCCTTCGGCGTCTATTGGCGCATTGTGATGCCGTTGTGCGCGCCGGCGCTCATCACGACGGGCATTTTCAGTTTTATCTGGACATGGGACGACTTTTTCAGCCAATTGATTTATATTAATGATATCGTAAAGTATACGGTTCCGCTCGGACTGCGGCTGTTTCTGGACGGAACGGGCGGCAGCCAGTGGGGGCCGATGTTCGCTATGTCGATCCTCTCGCTCATTCCGAGTTTTCTCGTCTTCTTGTTCGCTCAGAAATACTTCGTCCAAGGCATCGCCACGTCCGGTCTGAAAGGGTAATCCGAAGGCAATGACAGCCAGAGTCGCGGGAAGGCGGATGCGCGTGTTCAGGGAATGGCGGTTATCCAGACTTCTATTCGTCACATTGATCGGCTTCTCGTTTTTCCTCGTCGCCTCGACGATGGTGATCGTATATTTTCAAGTCTCTCGCATCATTGCGGAGCAGACGACGTCGTCGCGGCTCGAGCTGCTCGAAGTGGCGCACAGCCAACTCACGGCTCGCATTCGCGACGTGGAGGAAACCGCCCTGTCGATCGCGGTCCACCCGGCGCTGGTCAAGGCCGTATCGGAACCGCCCGACTCCGTCATCGCCTCGCTCGAGACGCGGCGCGAAACGAACGAATTTGTAAGCCGAATCATTTATTCCAAAGCGTACATTACGAGCATCTTCGTCTATAGCGCTGCGTTCGAAAATTTTCCGCCGCTTACTCAGGACCGCACGAAGCCGCTCTCGGCCTTCCCTTGGGGGGAGGAGACGGAGCGGCTGAAGAAGGCGGATTCGCTGTGGATCGGCTCCCGGTTGGACGATTCGAATTTGTACCGTTCATATTCCGTCATTACGTATTTCTCGAAAATCGCCGACGAGCGCGGGAACGTCGTTGGTTACTTGGAAATCAACGTCAACGAGACGGCGCTGTCGGCGCTGCTGAAGGAAAACCGGCACCGCACGGAAGGCGTGACGGTTATCTTGGACAGCGGCGGGCGGTTGATCTCGAACGTGTCGTACCCCGAAGGGGAACCGATCGAGGCGGCGCTTGCGCAGACGAGCCGCATCGCGGACATCGAACCGCTCCAGCGCGCGGGCTGGGTAAGCGCCGACATCGCGGGAGAGCCGTACTTGATCGTCTATACGTTGCCGAACCAAGCGCAATGGCGCATGCTCGATATGATCCCGGCGAAAGAAGTATACGGACCGCTTCGAATTATCCGCAACTGGATGATCGGCGTGGGGATTTTGGCCGGAGCGATCGCCTTGGCGGTCGCGCTCAAGCTGTCGCGCCGCATCACCTCCGGCATTCCGGAGCTGCTCATAGGCTTTCGCCAGATCGAAAGCGGCAACTTCGCGTGGCAGCTGCCGGGGCGCACGAGCATTTTCGAAATCCAACAATTATCCAAAAACTTCTCCCGCATGAGCGGACAGCTCCAGGAGCTGATGGCGAGCCTCGAGCGGGAGCATCAAGCGAAGAAACAAGCGGAAATCAATGCGCTGCTCAGCCAGATCAATCCGCATTTCCTATATAACACGCTCGATATGATCCATTGGATGGCCGTGATGAAGGGGGCGAAGGAGGCCGGGCTGATGGCGACGAAGCTGGCCCGGCTGTTCCGCATCAACCTGAGCAAGGGCAAGACGTTCATTACGCTCGCCGAAGAGTTGGAGCACAGCTTGCTCTATATCGAAATTCAGCAGGCGCGATATAAGGACCGGTTCGCGTATCGAACGAACGTCGACGAATCGCTGACCCGGCTGTACGTGCCGAAGCTGATTTTGCAGCCTTTTCTTGAAAACGCTATTATTCACGGCCTGCAGGACGTCGACGACCCCGATGCGGCGATCGAAGTGACCGTCTCGCTCGAGGGAGAACGCCTCCTCCTGACGGTCGAAGACAACGGCAAGGGATTGATCGAACCGCTTCCCGCGGACGGCGCCGGCGCGCCCTCCGCCCCGGTGCCGACGCCGTCCGGCAGCGGCGGGTACGGCATCGGCAACGTCTCCGCGCGCATCCGGCTGTACTTCGGTCCGGCGTTCGGCGTCGAGGTGACCCCCCGGTCTCCTAGGGGCGTATGCGTTCGGATCGCGCTGCCGATCGTTCGGGACGCCGACGGGGGAGAACGGTACGAGCAAGCGAATACGGGAGGGGATCGCGCTTGAAGCTGCTGCTGGTCGACGACGAGAGTCACGTTTTGGAAGGCATACGGACGATGGTGGATTGGAACGCCCTCGGCATCGAGCGCGTCGCGACGGCGCGCAACGGGGAACAAGCCTGGGACGCGTACGCGAACGAGCGACCGGACATCTTGATGACGGACGTATCAATGCCGAAGATGAACGGGCTGGAGCTCGTTCGGAAAATTCGCGAACAGGATCCCGCGCTGCCGGTCATCATCTTAAGCGGCTACGACGACTTCGCGTTCGCTCGGGAAGCGATCCATTTGAACGTCTCGAAGTACGTCTTGAAACCGAGCACCCACGACGAGATCGAAGCGGCGCTTCTCGAGGTGAAGGAAGCGCTGCTCGAGCGGAGGCGGGAGCAGCGGCTGTCCGAGCAGTTCGAGCGGCAGCTTCGCGAGGCGCTGCCGATCTTGCGGGAACGGTTCCTCTTCGAGTGGATCGCCGTCGGCGCCCGCCCGAGCGAGGATCTCGAAGATCTGCTCGCGTTCTACCGGATCGAGCATCCGATCGATCGAGGCGCGATCGTCGCGAGCGTGAAGCTGTATCGGCCGCCGGCCGGCCCGGCCATAAGCGAACGGGAGTGGCAGCTGTTTATGTTTTCCTTCACGAAGCTGGTGTCCGAGGCGCTTCCGGCATCTGGAGGCTGCTACGCCCTTCGATTCATCGACGACCGGCTGCCCCTCGTGTTCTTCGACGCCGACGAAGCGAGCGCGCGTTGCCGCGCGGAGGGGACGATGCGCGACATTCTCGAGAAAGCCCGCGCGTCGTTTCAGTTGGACGTTCACGCGAGCGTCGGGCAATGGTACGCGGATCCGTCGATGTATTCCAGATCGTACCGCGAGTCGCTCGTCGCCTTGACACGCAACGAAGACGAGGGGTTCCATCAGCTGTTCCGGTACGAGCCGTCGAACGAAGCCGCCGACTGGCCGCTGTATCCGATCGAGCATACGAAGCAGCTGTACGAGGCGTTCCTGCGCGTCGACGAGCCGGCGGTTCGGCGCAAGTGGGAGGAGTTGGAGGCGTGTTTCTCGGGCGAGCGGACGACGTTCGCGTACGCGCAGACGGCATCCCTCGCCGTCGTCACCGAATTGATGATGCGCTTTATGGAATGGGACGCGGCGTTCATGGATTCGTCGCAATGGCTGCAGGTCATGAATCGGATGCAGCAATGCCGCACGAAGGAGATGCTGTTCGACGAGGCGAAGGGGTTCGCGGAACGTGTGCTGGCGCTGCTGCGCCGCCGCTTCTCGGAGCAAAACAGCCGCTCCTACACCGAGGCGATCAAGAAGCACGTGGCGGCGCGCTATGCGGAGCCGCTGTCGTTTACGGAGCTGGCCAAGGGCATGCATCTGACGCGGAACTATCTCAGCTATGTGTTTAAACGGGATACCGGGATGAACTTCATTCAGTACGTCACGAACTACCGGATTCGCAAAGCCGAGGAACTGCTGCTGAGCGGGGATTATCGCGTGTACGAGGTGGGAGAGAAGGTCGGCTATCCCGACCCGGCTTACTTCAGCCGCGTGTTTAAGTCGATCACGGGCCGCAGTCCCGCCGACTTCGGGGCGAAGAAGGCTTCGGAGAGCCGGGGGTGATGGGAACGCCTATTTCAGCGCGGGGAGGCGTCGGCGAAGTTTCCGCGGCGTCGCGCGCGTAGGGGTGGGGAAAACTGGGGACGCTAGAGGGGGATATTCGGACTCTACCCAGTAGGAGGCTATGCGGCGTGAATCAGACCGTAATGGATCGGAAAATCGATGCGTACAAAATCGGCGTAGGGCATATGCAGGAGGCGCTCCCGGACATCGTGGAGGCCTATCACCGGTTTACCGGGGCATGCTTCGCGGAAGGGGCGCTCGGGGCGAAGGAGAAGCAGCTTGTCGCCCTCGGCATCTCGCTGTTCGCGAACAATGAAGTGTGCACGATGTATCACGTGCAGGAGGCGCTGTCCAAGGGCGCGAAGCCGGCCGAGGTGCTCGAGGCGGCGGCCGTAGCGGCCGCGGTCGGCGGCGGGCATGCGATGAGCCAAGGCGTCACGCGCGTGCAGCAGGCGCTCGAGGAGTGGCGGGGCGCAAAATAATCGATAACACTGCGAAAACCTCCTTTCGCCCGCACGCCGCCTTCGGCGGCGCGGTCGAGGGGAGGTTTTCCTTGTGGCGAGCCGGCTCGATTATTTCGTATCCTCCCCGGCGGCCGACGGCGCAGGCTCGGGCGAGGGCGCGGCGGCGGGCGCGGCGGCCCCGGCCGTCGCCGGCGGATGCGCCGCCTCCTTCGCGGCCTGCAGCTCGCGCTCGAGCGCGCGGATGCGGCGGTTTTGCCGCACCATGCGGATCGTGCCGATGAGGCCGACGACGAAGCCGCCGAGCAGCGCGGAGCCGAGGATGACCATAATCAGCGGAAACTGCGCCGTGCCGAAGACGTAGTCGACCGGCACCGGCTCGACGTTGATCACGGAGAAGATCGCGATGATCAAGGCGAACAGCAGCGCGCAGATCAGCGTCCATTGTTGCTTCATCTTAGCCCTCCTGACTCTTTACGTGGTAAAATTATAGCACAGCGCAAGAGGGAACGCCTAAGCTCGTTGGGCGAACGAAGGAAAGTTTCGGGAAAAAGAAAGCAGGGACGCGAGTTGAATCGAGTCGTACATTTCGAATTGTTGTCGCGCGACCCGGCGCGAACGGCGGCGTTCTACGCCGGGGTTTTCGGCTGGCGGACGATGCGGGGCGAAGGGGAGTACTGGCGGCTGATTTCGTCGGAGGAACGCGGGGAGCGCGGCATTAACGGGGCGACGGTTCGCCCGGTCGATCCGGCGCTGCCGCATCAGACGGTCAATACCGTACAAGTGGAGGATCTCGACGCCGCGATGGACAAGGTCGTCGCGCACGGCGGAACGGCGCTGACGGACGTGATCCCGCTTGCCGGCGTCGGACGGTTCCGTTACTGCGCCGATCCGGAGGGCATCCCGTTCGGGTTGATCGAATACGACCGCGGGAGGGAATAAGATGGTCAAACGGTATGTCAACGCGGACGGCTCCGCCAACCGCAAGTCGATCGCGGAATTGCGGCAGTGGCGGAAGGAGCGCAGCGCGAAGACGAAGGATCTCTCCTACCGCGTGCCGTCGGTCGAGCCGGACGTCGCGTTCCTCGCGGCGAACCGGACGAAGCCGACCGTCACGTTCGTCGGCCACGCGACGTTCCTCGTGCAGCTCGGCGGTCTGAACATCGTGACCGATCCGGTGTGGGCCGCGCGGATGGGCTTTCAGCCGAGGCTGTCGCCGCCGGGCATCCCGATCGAGCTGCTGCCGCCGATCGACGTCGTGCTGCTGTCGCACGCGCACTACGATCACCTGCATCTCGGCAGCCTGCGGCGTCTGCCCGGCGACTTCGTCTGCCTCGTGCCGGAGGGGCTGGCGCGATGGTTCCGCCGGCGGGGCTTCGCCCGCGTGAAGGAGCTAAGCTGGTGGGAGGAGACGTCGGTCGGCGGCGCGACGTTCGCCTTCGTGCCGGCGCGGCATTGGACGCGCCGGACGCCGTGGGATACGAATACGTCCCATTGGGGCGGATGGGTCATGCGGCACGGCGCGGGTACGTTGTATTTCGCCGGCGACAGCGGCTACGACGCGCCGCGCTTTCGGGAGATCGGGGAGCGGTACGGCGACATCCGCGTCGCGCTGCTGCCGATCGGCGCGTACGAGCCGGAATGGTTCATGGGCGGTTCGCACATGACGCCGGAGGAGGCGGTGCAGACGTTCTTGGACGTCGGGGGCGACATTTTCATGCCGATGCACTACGATGCTTTCCGCCTCGCGGACGACACGCCGAAGGAGGCGGTCGACCGGCTGCTCGCCGCGTGGGACCGCGCCGGCCTTCCTCGGGAGAGGCTCTGGATTGCGCCGCTCGGAAATACAAGGTTGTGGTCGGCGGACGAGACTACTATAATGGAATAATTATGATCGGAAGCTGCGGAGGTCGAACGGAATGAGAAACGCAAACTGCAAAATTTTAGACTGCACGGTTCGGGACGGCGGATTGGTCAATAATTGGGATTTCAGCGTAGACTTCGTGCGCGATTTGTATTACAGCTTGAGCGAAGCCGGCGTCGAGTATATGGAGATCGGTTATAAGAATTCGCCGAAGCTGCTGAAGGGCGGCGACGCGGGGCCGTGGCGTTTCTTGGACGAGGCGTTCCTTCGCGAGGTGATCCCGCAGAAGACCGACACGAAGCTGTCGGCCTTGGTCGACATCGGGCGCGTGGACGAGAACGACATCCTGCCGCGCGGGGAAAGCTTGCTGGATCTGATCCGCGTCGCTTGTTACTTGAAGGACGTGGACAAGGGGATCGAGCTGGCGGAGAAATTCCATGCGCTCGGCTACGAGACGACGATCAACATTATGGCGCTTTCCCATGCGCTCGAGAACGAGCTGAACGAGGCGCTGCAGGCGATCGGGGGCAGCAACGTCGACGTGGTATACGTCGTCGACTCGTACGGCAGCATGGATCCGAAGGACGTCGCCTACATGACCGAGAAGTTCAAGCGGGCGCTGCCGAACAAGACGCTCGGCATCCACACGCATAATAATATGCAGCTGGCATACGCGAACACGCTCGCGGGCATCGAGGGCGGCATTACGTTCCTCGATTCGTCGGTGTACGGCATGGGCCGCGCGGCGGGCAACTGCACGACCGAACTGCTGCTCGGTTCGCTGAAAAACCCGCGCTACGAGCTTCGGCCGGTGCTGGGCTTCCTCGAGAAGCATATGGTCGCGATGCGGGAGAAGTGGGAGTGGGGCTACAACATCCCGTACATGCTGACGGGCATGCTGAACGAGCACCCGCGCTCCGCGATGGCGCTGCGCACGGGCAGCGACAAGGACAAGTATGTAGAATACTACGACCGCTTGACGACGCCGGAGACGGCGTTCGGCGGCGCGAAATCGGAATAAGCTACTTGGTGCGTACGGAGGCGGCCCCTCGGTCATGGATTACATGACTGAGGGGCCGCTTATTTGTGTCGGCGGCATTGCGGGGCAGGGGAGCGAGCGGAGGGGAGGCGAGTTACCGGAGTTCTCCGCTAACT
>NZ_DASQMZ010000196.1:0-24377 GCF_035645235.1 Paenibacillus sp. | reverse complement strand
ACAACTGAAGGAGCGCGTGAGGGAGATTACTTCGCGAACGCGGGGGATCTCAATGGAACGCAGGTTGAAAGAACTTAACCGCTATCTAATGGGATGGATTGGCTATTTCCGCTTGGCATCCGCGAAGACGCATTGCGAACGCCTCGACGAGTGGATTCGCCGAAGGCTCCGCATGTGCCTGTGGAAGCAATGGAAGCTGCCGAGAACCCGCCTCAGAAACCTTCGTGCCCTAGGTGTGCCGGAATGGGCGGCGAGAATGATGGCTTACTCCAGGCGTGGAAGTTGGGAGATGTCTCGCAACATAAACAACGCCCTTAATCGCTCCTACTGGAACGACCAAGGGCTGTTGAGTCTGACTTTTCGTTATCTTGAAATTCGTTAACCATTAGGAACCGCCGTATGCGGACCCGCATGTACGGTGGTGTGAGAGGTCAGGGGCTAGCCGCCCCTACCTACTCGATTGGGCAAGAAGCCGTCTTTGACGACACATGCGGAAACCTGATTCAGATCATTCAGAAGTAACTTCGGACAGGCTCGAAATTGACAAGTTCGTCCGTTGTAACTACAATGGTTATATCGGCGGTGATGAACATGAAGCAAATCAGTACGCGCTTCTCGATCGCGGTGCATATGCTTTCCCTGATTTCTGTGCGTCCGCAGGATTGCACCGGGGATTTTATCGCGGGCAGCGTGAATACGAATCCGGTAATTATCAGGCGAATTATGGGGATGCTGAAGAAGGCGGAGCTGGTGGACGTTCGGCCTGGGGTCGGCGGCGCCGTCTTGCGCAAGGATCCCGAACGAATTACGCTGCTTGACGTATACCGTGCCGTGAACGCCGCGGAGGAGCATCAGTTGTTCCGCATCCATGAGAACCCGAATTTCGATTGTCCGGTGGGCCGGAATATCGAACGGGTGCTTCAAGCGGAGCTGCGGAGCGCGCAAGCGGCGATGGAGACGAGATTGGCGGGAACGACGCTGGACCAACTCGTGCACCAATTCCAATAAGAGCTCCTGCGCGAGCTTTTATTATATGCCCGTGTTGTAACCGGATGAGTTATAACGGAAGGGAATTCCATAGATACGGAGGAAATTAGATGAAGGTATTAGTGACGGGCGCTACCGGGAAGTTAGGATCGAAAGTCGTAGATACATTATTGCAAACGGTGCCGGCCGATCGACTGGCAGTCAGCGTGCGCAAACCGGAGAAAGCGGAGGGGCTTCGGGAGCGGGGCGTGGAGGTTCGCTACGGCGACTTCGACCGTCCGGAAACGCTCGAAACCGCCTTCGCCGGCGTAGATCGGTTGTTGATTATTTCCGCGGACGGGGATAACGAGACTCGGATCCGACAGCATACGAACGCCGTAGAAGCCGCTGCGCGCGCGAACGTCGGATTCATCGCCTATACCAGCATCGCGAATGCGAGCGAAAGCACGAACCTAATGGCGCCGCCGCACCAAGCGACGGAACGGGCGATTCTGAAAACCGGCATTCCATACGCCTTCCTGCGGAACAACTGGTACTTAGAAAATGAAATCCCCGGCATCCAAGGCGTACTGGCGGGGGCGCCGTGGGTGACGTCCGCCGGGGACGGGAAGGTAGGCTGGGCGCTCCGGCAGGAGTACGCGGATGCGGCGGCGGCCGTCCTTACGGGCAGCGGGCACGAGAACAAGACGTATGAATTGTCCGGCAGGCTGCTCACGCAAGCGGAGCTGGCAGCGGCGCTCGGCAGCGTACTGAACAGGGAAGTGCCCGTACAACAGGTCGACGATGCGACCTATGCCGACATCATGAGAAGCGTCGGCGTGCCGGAATTCGCCGTTCCGATCGTCGTCGGGATACAGCAGGGCATTCGCGAGGGGACCTTGGCGGTGGAAAGCACGGACTTCGAGAAGCTGCTCGGCCGGCCGCTCGCGCCGATTCGGACCGCGCTGGGCGAAATTATGAAATCATTGGATCGATGATGTATCTCGTTTCGGCGGTGGACGCGGCGCATCATTGACGCAAAACCTAAGCCAACACGACGTTATGAACGGCGGTTGGCTTTTTCGCCGTGTTCGGGGCAAGGTAACGGCTTTTTCTGGTCACTAGATTTCATTTTTAGTGGTATAATCCAAGAGTGTCGTTATCCGGAAGAGAATTTGCCGCACCGATGACAAACAATACAACACACGGGGTATACCGCAATGAGCAGCTTACTCGTAGATATACATACCGAGGAAGATCTCTTCCTGGCGATCAGCCGCGTCCGCTACTTAGTCGGAGACTGGTTTATCGAGGCCGATCAGCAGTGTTTATTCGTAACCGTATTGGAATTGGGGCGGAACGCGCTCATGTATGCGGGGGGCCGCGCGATCTTTACATGTAAAATCGCCGAAGGCGGGGTAAACATGCAAATGATCGATAAAGGACCGGGGGTCCACGAGTTGGAAAACATACTTAACGGCAATTATCGTTCGCAAACCGGGCTGGGGTTGGGCCTAAAGGGGGTTCGACGCATGATGGATACCTTCGAAATCGAAACTTCGGAGAAGGGGACAACCATCCGCGTATCCAAGAAGCCCAGTCAATCCAGAGCGTAAATAAGAAGGTATTCGTACGGAAAGAGCAACATCCGTCAGGCGAAAAGACCAACGAGGGGTGAAGAGAATGAATTTGGAATACGAGGAAGAACAGGATTTAAGGTCCTTTTTTGAAAAGAATGTAAAGACATTCGAGGAGCGACTGCTGCAGGAAGCCGTGAATGTAAGGGACAAAGTGGAAGAGATCCGGACGGTCGGGAATATCAACCTGCTTCACAACGCCCGAAAATTGGTGATCTATCTCATCGAAGGGAGAACGCAAGAAATTACTTCCTTTGCCAAAGAAGAGGGCATCGTCTGGGCGAAGCATTCGTTGACGTTGGCGTTCAAACTGGAGTGGATTCAAGCGTTGCGGCGTGTCGTGTGGGAATTTATATACCATTACGAACGGTTATGCGATCTGGAACCCGTAAGGGAACAGTTCTACAAGAAAGAAAAACAAATCAACGTGCTCGTCGACCAGTTTTTGAACTTTTTCTTTATTAGTTATTCCCAATACAAGGACGAGTTAATTAAATCCCATCGGGAGATGGTAGAAGACCTCTCGGTCCCGATCATTCCGTTATCCCCTACGATGTGGATCCTTCCGTTGATCGGGACGATCGATACGTACCGGGCGAACATGATCGTCGACAAAGTGATCAATCAAATCGGGGCCTCCCGTATGCAACAGTTGTTTCTCGATCTGTCGGGCGTCGCGTATATGGATACGGCGGTGGTGTCTTATCTAATGAAGGTCATCGACGGCGCGAAGATCATGGGCTGCCAAGTCATTGTCACCGGCATACGCCCGGAGATCGTGAAGACGATGTTGAAGCTTGACGTATCGTTCAATAGCAAAGCGGAGACGAAGGGGACGCTGCAGCAAGCCCTCTTGGAGTATCTGCAAAACGAATAGCGCCTAAGCGGCGACCGTGACCCGACAGGATAACCAGGGAACGGTCGCCTCGTTCTTTCCGACACCATAAGGGAAAGGCCGGTTTTTCCGAATGGCTGCGGGGAGGAAAAGTAAATGCAAGGAGCTTAAGGGGAAGGTATAATGAAAGCTAGACAACAGGTATGCGGGTAACGAGGAGAGGCGGAGGCCCCTCCTTCTACTTTTTCCCTGCATGACACGACGGGAGATTGAGACGATGGCAATAGTGGCGGGGCATTACATACCGATCGTTCTCTTAGCGTACGCGGTGGCGGCCGTCTCCGCTTATACCGCGTTCGGGTTAATGGAGAGACTCTTAACGACCAAGCGGATGGTGTGGCTGTTCCTAGGCGCTGCTGTGCTAGGGATCGGCATTTGCTCCATGCATTTCATTGCGATGACGGCGCACACGGTCATGGCATCTTATCGCGTAGGGGGAACGTTGATTTCTTTGCTCGTGGCTCTTTCCGCATCGTTCCTTGCCTTTTTAATCGTTTGGTATGCCGGACGGGCTTGGGGAGCCATCGCAGCGGGCAGCGCGGTGTTCGGGGTCGGAGCGTCCGTGATGCATTATGTCGGCATGAGTGCGTTAATCGGGGTCGATCTAACCTTCCATCCGTTGTCGATCGCGCTTACGAATGTCGTCGGCTTTATCGATGCCTTCGTCGTATTTACGTTGGCGGTTCGGCGTCAAGCGCTCCTGAAGCGCTTCGCTAACAAATTGACGTGCTCGCTGATCATGGGCATCGGGATGATGGGCTTGCACTTTATGGGGGTCGCCGGCACGACCTATACCGGTATCCATAATACCCACCTGATGCCGGGTTCCAACATGCAAGTCTGGTTGGGCAGCGCGATTTTCTTCGTCACGTTATTTATCCTCGCTCTTGCGGCAACTTGCGTCTATATTGATAGACGATTTGCGAAGAGCGAAGAACGGTATAAGCCGTTGTTCGAGGAAAATCCGGACGCGGTATTGCTGTTAAACGGCGAGGGGAAAATAGTGCACGGCAATGCGGCCGTAACTCGACTGCTAGGCTACCGCCCCGACGAGTATCGGTCGCGGCGCATTCAAGATTTCCTCATCCAAGCGCATGACTTATCTGTAGAAGAATGGCTCGAGAATGCCGACGGAATCCGGGCGAAGACAGTCGAAGCGGCGTTTCGCGGGAAGAACGGCGACGACATTGTCCTTAAATTGTTCGCGATTCCGCGCATCATCGACCATGATTATCAAGGCGTCTATGTGATCGGCAAAGATGTAACGGAGTCCAAGCGGGACTTGGACCGACTCGCCCAAATGCACGAGACGGAAAAGCGGCAGCAGGAAGCGAAGTTTCACACCGTCGTCGATTCCGTTCTGGACGCAGTGATTATGACGGATGAACAGTTGAACGTCGTCGTGTGGAACCAAGGAGCGGAACGGATTTTCGGCTTTGGCAGCGAGGAAGTCATCGGGAAGAGCATCGAATGTATTATTCCTGATGCCTATTTGCTAAGACATCGCAAGGGGTATCACGATTATCACGAAGGCTCCCAGCCGCGCATGATCGGCAAAATCGTTGAGATCGAAGGGAAGCGCAAAGGCGGCGAGCTCTTCCCGATCGAATTATCCTTAAACACTTGGGTTGCCGACCGGCACACTTATTATTCCGCGGTTATTCGCGACATCTCCGAACGGAAACGGGCCGAAGCGGCGTTAACGAAGAGCGAGCAAATGTACCGGGACCTGATCGAGTCGTTCCCGGAAGCGATTCTGATCGGCCGGGGAACGCGATGGGTGTTCGCCAACGCATTCGGCGTCCGGTTATTGGGGGGGACGGAGCCCACAGACATATTGAATAAGAGCGCATTCGATACGGTCCACCCCGATTTCCATCCGAATGTGTGGAAACGAATCCAGTTAACGGAGGCGCGAGGGCAAATGTCCGAGCGGATGGAGGAGAAATGGATTCGCAAAGACGGGAATGGAATCCATGTGCAGGTGTCCGCCATCCCCGCCAAATTTAACGGAGAGTCGGCGCACATCGTAGTGGTTCGGGACATTACGGAGCTGCAGAAGGCGAGAGAAATTTACGAGCGCTCGGAAAAGCTTGCGGTAGCGGGCGAATTGGCCGCGGGCATCGCCCATGAAATTCGAAATCCGTTAACGGCGATCAAAGGATTTCTGCAATTTACGAAGGGGACGATGAACCCCGGGTATTATGCCGTAATCGAAGCAGAGATGGACCGGATCGAACTGATTATAAGCGAGCTATTAATGGTGGCGAAGCCTCAATCGACGAACTTCGCATTGGAAGAACTATCGGGCATCGTGTTGCATGTCGTCAAGCTGATGGAGTCGCAGGCGAATTTAAACAATGTGTCCATCGACGTCGAGGCGCCCGATGAAGACATATGGATTATGTGCGACGAAAATCAAATCAAGCAAGTCGTCATAAATATGCTAAAGAACGCTATCGAAGCGATGGTCGGCGGCGGAGCGATCTCCGTTCGAATCGAACCCTTGCATGCCGCGGCGGTGAACTTGATTATTCAGGACGAGGGGCCGGGCATCATGGAGGATAAGCTCGCGAATCTGGGCCAACCGTTCTACACGACCAAAGATAAAGGGACAGGGTTAGGTTTAATGATCAGCTACAACATTATTCGGAATCACCAAGGGCAGGTTTCCGTTCGAAGCAAAGCGAATGAAGGAACGACGTTCACGATCACGCTGCCGATCGCCAATCGCGCGAACCGGCGTTAAAGCGGGAATGACCGCACTCCCAGGTTGTCTTTACTACACTGGGAGGGCGGTTTTTTTATGGAAAAAAAAGGATTGACGTGTAGGTTAGGAGGAGTATAATAATAACAGTACCAGAACGGTACCATCGGTACTATCAGATTGAAAGGAGGCGGCTCCTATGGATAAGTCAGATAAAATGAGAAAACGAATTTTACAATACGCCCAGCAGCAATTTGCGACGATCGGGTATTCC
Source organism: Paenibacillus sp. (assembly GCF_035645235.1). Lineage (GTDB taxonomy): Bacteria > Bacillota > Bacilli > Paenibacillales > YIM-B00363 > Paenibacillus_AE. The sequence goes on along the minus strand of NZ_DASQMZ010000196.1, from coordinate 17,898 downwards.
CAGGTGTCTACGGCGAAATTCGCGTCCGAATTGAAAATGAGCAAGTCGACTTTCTACAAATATTTTCCCAGCAAGGAAGAATTGCTGTTCGCGGCGATCGACGACTTTTACGATTCCTTCGAACAGGAGGTTCAAAGCATCGTGCAAGACGATTCGCCGTCCGTGACCGATAAGATGAAATCGTTCCTTCTCGCCGTGCGGCGGCGCTTCGGTCAATTGCACGTCTCGGTCGTCGAGGACTTTCGCCGGGCGGTCCCCGAGGCGTATGCGCATCTGGAGGAGCGCCGGCGGCGGATCATTACGGGCACGCTGATCGGGATGTTCGAGCAGGGAGCGAAGGAGGGCGTGTTCCGGTCCGACCTTCCTCCCCTCTTGATCGCGAACGTGCTCGTCCAAGCGGTTCAGCATCTGGAGCACCCGGAAGTGATCGACGGCATGGCCTACGGCTTCGCGGATATGTTTCATCATGTATTTTCCATCATTATGGAAGGCAGCTTGACGGAGGAAGGCCGCCGGCGCCTTGAAGGAGGGGGAACGAAATGAAGGTGTTACTGATCTACGCTCATCCGAACCCGGACAGCTATACGCATGCCGTGTTGGAGCAGTTGCAGGCCGGGCTTGCGCTAGGGGCCCACGAGGTGCATACGATCGACCTGTATGGCGAAGCGTTCGACCCGGTATTGGTCGTCAATTCCCGCCGGCGCCGACGGGATTTGGCGTCGGATCCATACACCGAGCGGCATCGCGGCTTGATCGCTTCCGCGGATCATCTCATATTCGTGTATCCCGTATGGTGGCACAGCATGCCGTCCATCCTGCGCGGGTGGATCGAGCGAACGTTCGTCTCCGGCTTCGCGTACTCGTTTCCGAAGGGCGGGAAGGGGCGGCTGCTTCCGGAAGGTCTGCTTCGCGGGAAAACGGCATGGTGCGTCTATACCTTAGATGCGCCGAAACTCGTGTCCTGGCTCGATCCGGGATGGCTGTCGATAAAGTATTCGATCTTTTGGTATTGCGGCTTGCGCAAGGTAAAGCGTCTGTATTTGCCCGGAATGAAACGGACGTCGACGGAACGACGTCAGCAATGGCTGAAACATATGTATCGGAAGGCGGCGAGCTTATGAGGAAGGCGATCGTCGTGGGGGCGGGCATCGGGGGGCTTAGCGCAGCGATCGCGCTGCGCGGCCTTGGCATGGATGTCCGCGTGTTCGAGAGCAAGCAAGAGGTGCGATTTGCCGGTGCGGGGCTTGGCATCGGAGCGAACGCGGTTCGCGCGCTGCAGCGCCTGGGTATCGGCGATGAAGTGCTGCGGGCGGGGAAGACGCTGGATGAGCTCCGTATCCTTACGATGGAGGGAAAGCTGCTGCAGCGGACGGAAACCGCGGCCGTGAGCCGCAAGTACGGGCCCGATAACGTTACGATCGACCGCGGTAGGCTTCTGGAGCTGCTCTTAAGCTCCCTCGGTCAGGAGCCGGTCGTCCGCACCGGAATGACGTGCAGCCGAATCGAACAGGACGCCAACGGGGTGAAGGTGTGGTTCGAAGACGGGACGGCGGAGGAAGGGGATCTCTTGATCGGCGCCGACGGGATTCATTCCGTTATCCGGAATGAACTGCTGCCGGGCGCAAAGCCCCGGTATGCGGGATACACCTGTTGGAGAGCGATCATTCAGGCCGATCCGCACGAGCTGGGATACGACCCCAACGTATTTATTGAAACTTGGGGCCGCGAAGGGCGCTTTGGCTTAGTGCCGCTGGCGGAGAACCGGTTGTATTGGTTCGCCTGCGTCAATGCAAGAACGCCCCGCGAGCCGAAGTTCCGAGCCTACAAGGTGCGGGACTTGCAGCAGCGGTTCGACGGTTACCATGAGCCGATCCCGCAGGTGTTGCGGCAAACCTCGGATCCGCAGCTGCTGCATCACGATATTTATTTTTTGCCGCCGCTCCGCCGCTTCGCGTTCGGGCGCGTCGCGCTGCTTGGCGACGCGGCGCATGCGATGACGCCCAATATGGGGCAGGGGGCCGGACAATCCGTGGAGGACGCCGTCATCTTGGCTTCGCACCTGAGGAAGACCTCCGACATCGAGGAGGCGCTGCGAGGATACGAGCGCGATCGCATCGCTCGTACCGGCCGCATTACACGGATGTCTAACCGCATCGGGAAGGTGGCCCAGCTTGACGAACGCATTCCGGTTGCGCTGCGCGATGCGATATTTCCATACCTTCCGGAGAGGCTTTTGGAGAAGCAGCTGGAATACTTATACGAAGTAAAGCTGTAGCCGATCCCGCGGGAGTAATCCCGCGACCGGAAGCGCAACTTAACGTAGACAAGGAAAACCATGGAGAAGGAAAGCAGGGGATACGATGACCAACGAAGACGATGCCGTCAAGGGATCGGCGGCGACGGCGGCGGGAGCGGGATGGCGCTTCGATAACAGCTACGTGCGTCTTCCCGAGACGTTCTATAAGAAGCAAAACCCGGCGCCGGTACGGGCCCCGGCCATCGTGGCGCTTAACGAGCCGTTAGCCCGCTCGCTCGGGCTCGACGCGGACGCGCTGCGAGGGGAGCTCGGCGCGGCGTCGCTCGCCGGCAACCGGGTGCCCGAAGGGGCCGAGCCGCTCGCGCAGGCGTACGCGGGCCACCAATTCGGACATTTCAATATGCTGGGCGACGGCAGAGCGTTGCTCCTCGGGGAACATCTCGCCCCGCAAGGAGAGCGCGTCGACATCCAGCTGAAGGGCTCCGGCCGGACGCCGTTCTCGCGCGGCGGCGACGGGCGGGCGGCGCTTGGGCCGATGCTGCGCGAGTATATCATTAGCGAAGCGATGCACGCGCTCGGCATTCCGACGACGCGCAGTTTGGCGGTCACGTCGACCGGACAGCCGGTCGTCCGCGAGGAGGAGCTCCCGGGGGCGGTCTTAACCCGCGTGGCCGCAAGCCATATCCGCGTCGGCACGTTCCAGTACGCCTCCCAATGGGGGACGGTCGATGACCTTAGGGCGCTGACGGTATATGCGTTGAGGAGACATTTTCCGGGGGGGGCGTCCGAAGAAAACCTTGCCCTTGCGCTGCTGCAGGAGACGATCCGTCGGCAAGCGCGGTTGATTGCGCAGTGGCAGCTTGTCGGTTTTATTCACGGTGTGATGAATACCGACAATATGGCGATCAGCGGGGAGACGATCGATTACGGGCCTTGCGCCTTCATGGACGTATACGACCCTGCTACGGTGTTTAGCTCCATCGATCGGCAAGGGCGTTATGCTTACGGGAATCAGCCGCCGATCGCCGCTTGGAATTTGGCCCGGTTGGCCGAGGCGCTGCTCCCGTTGTTGGATGCGGATGAGGACCGGGCGATCGAACTGGCCGAGGATGCGCTCGGGACATTCCCCGGGCAATACCGCCGCCACTGGCTGGAGGGGATGCGGGCGAAGCTCGGACTCGGGAACGAGGAGCCGGAAGACGAGGCGCTGATCGAGGAGCTGCTGGAGCAGATGCACAAGGCGCAGGCCGACTACACGAACACCTTCCGCGCGTTGACGCTTGGAAGACCGGAGGAGACGGCGATGGCGGGCACCGAGGCGTTCGAGTCGTGGTTGGCGCGGTGGAACGCGAGAAGAGGCCGGCAGGAGGAGGCGGAAGACGCCGTTCGGGAGCGGATGCGCGCCGCGAACCCGGCGGTCATTCCGCGCAACCATCGGGTCGAAGAGGCGCTTGAGGCGGCCGTCGGGGGCGACCTTGGACCGATGGAGCGGCTGCTGGCTGCGCTGGCGAATCCGTATGCGTATGCGCCGGAACAAGAGCCGTACGCTCTTCCGCCCCAGCCATCGGGCCGGCGGTATCGCACGTATTGCGGCACTTGAGGGTCGGTTCATCGTTGCGCCGGACGATTCGATAATACGGCGGAGACCCCTGCCCAAAGAGGACAGGGGTCTCCTTGCGTCAATACAATTCGACACGCTTAAAAAATTCGATGTATTTCGACAATTTTCGTTGTGTCCGGAAGGAGGGGATTGTATGATGTACGTATTCGGAGACCCGGATTAGCGGGGAACTCAACGGAACGAATGGGGGCAGGTAGGAAATGACCACGCTATCCAGTACAGCGGAAGTGAACGGCAATTCGATGCTCGTTACCTTGAACGGATGCGGCGCATTCAAAAGGCAGGCCATGGCATTGCTCCAAGAACGGGGCGTAACGTCTGCCGTCGAAAACGGGGAATGGTATCCGCTCAGCACGCTTTTGGGCATTTTAGAAGAATTGGCGAGGAAGGTCGGCTCGAACGTCCTCGTCGAGGTCGGGAAAAAGGTGCCCGAATTGTCGACATTTCCGCCGCAAATCGAAACGTTCGCGCAAGTGTTGGAATCACTGAACGTGGCATACCATATGAACCATCGGAACGGCGACATCGGGGATTATCAAGTGACGAAAACCGATGCGAGCACATATCGCGTAGATTGCTCCACGGTGCCGTACCCGGCGAAGTTTAATTTCGGCTTGATTCGCGGATTGAGCAATAAATTCGAGGCGCTGGTCGATATCGAAGAAGCGGATTCGGCCGGCGGCGGCGTCTTTATCGTGAAGATGTAGCAGGAATGAGGAGCCTATGAAAATTTTTGACGCGATTCGCCGCCCCGGCGCTTCGTCTCCGACCGCTTCTTCCGGCTTCTTGGACGAGCTCGCGAAACAAGCGGACCGCATTCGCAACGGGCAGAAAGTGGAGCCTTACGCAGGCGCCGACGAGAAAGAGAGACTCGTCTTCGAAGCGATTCAAGAGTTGATCGGCAAATACCAGCGCTTAAACATGCGGTCGCTGGAAATCAGCGAAAGCTTGCTCGCCTCCTCGGAAGAGATGCAGGCGTATTCCAACCAAACGTTGGAGAACGCAACGCAAATTTCCTCCGAATTGAAGGGCGCGACCGAAGCGATGGACACCAATTTGCAAAGCGCTTCCGAGTTGGAGCGCGCCATCGGCGTGATGGTGAACGGCATCGGCTCGATCGCCGGGTCGACGACGCTCGTCGCCCAATCCGCGGTGGAGATGACGCAGGTGTCGACCCACGGCTCGGTGTCGATTGCGAAAGCGGTCGACCAGATGGCGACCATCAGCGACGGCGTCAGCGCGCTGACGTCTAATATCGAAGGATTCGGAACGAAATCCGAATCGATCTCGCAGCTTGTGGACACGATCCGGGATATCGCGTCGCAGACGAATTTGCTCGCGCTCAACGCTGCGATCGAGGCGGCGCGGGCCGGCGAGCACGGGCGGGGCTTCTCCGTGGTGGCGAGCGAGGTGCGCAAGCTGTCCGAGATCACGAACCGGTCGGCGCAGGAGATCAGCAGTCTGTCCACCGAAATCCGCGAACATACGAAGCAAACGCTGAACGTGATGCAAGGAACCGTTACGGAAGTCGGCTCCGGCATGGAGGCTGTGAGCGCGGCGGGCGAGGCGTTCCGTTCGATTCAACAGGCAATGAATACGGTGTCGGATAAAATCCTGGAAATTTCCGCCGTCGCGGAGGAGCTGTCCGCGGGCTCTCGGCAGATCGGCGAGACGTCCGCCAACTTGTCGCACGTCAATTCGCAGTCCTTGGCCGGTCTCCAGAAGGTGGCGGCCGCGGGCGAAGAGCTCGTGCTGTCCATCGAGGATATTCTCAATTTCGCGAACGGATTGGGCGCGACGTCCGAGGAGCTGAAGCAGCTGCTGGACTCGTTCCGAAAAACGAAATAGCAGGTGCATGCAAGCTAAAGCGAGAACGCGCGCCGTTCGATCTTCGGCGGTATTCCGTTCCGCTCGCGCCTTCCCCTGGGGGAAGGCTTTTTTGCGTCTGCAGGTTGACAACCCGGCAACGAAAGAGGTATTGTCATAGTACACTAGTACAATAGTTCACCGGATCAATGGGGGCGGGAAAGGCGGGGCGGGCTTTGCTGCAGAACATATTGGATTTTCTCGAGGATTTCGGGCTGTGGGGGCTCGCGGCGCATGCGTTCGCGGATGCGATCTTCTTCCCGATCCCCGCCTTCTTTTTGCAGGTTTCCTTAAGCATGGTCGACCCGTCGTCGGCGCTATGGCTGGCGACCGCCGGATACGCCGCGTGTATGGTCGGCACGCCGTTCGGCTACTGGATCGGGAAGACGGTCGGCCATGCGGTGATGTATAGGTTGTTGAAGCGAAGCTGGGTCGACGCCGCAGACGCCTTGTTCCGCAAGCACGGGTCCGCGGCCATCCTGATCGGCGCGTTCACGCCGATACCGTTCAAGGTGTTTACGATTTTGTCGGGCAGCCTGCACTATCCGTTGTGGCGGCTGCTGATGTACGCCTCGATCGGTCGCGCGGCGAAATTTTACGTGGTGGGCGCTTTGTTTTATATGTACGGCCGGGCCGCGGAGGGCATGGTGAAAGAGGTGTCGCTGTACGTCGCCGTCGGCGCGGTCGCGGTGCTGGGAGGCGGCTTGTGGCTGCGCAAGCGGCTCGCGGAGAAGAAGAGGCGTAAGCCGGTGCCGGTTGCCGAAGGGAGGAATATGCATGACCTATCCCAATAACTCCAATGCCGCAGATCAAGACATCTATATATTGCTGACGGATACGGGGACGTACTTTACGAGGCTCATTAAGGCATTCACGGCGGCGCCCTATAACCATGCCTCGATCGCTCTGGACGCCGGCCTGAAGGAGCTGTACAGCTTCGGCCGCAAGCGGCCGACCGATCCGTGGCGCGCCGGATTTATCGAGGAGGATATTGCCGAAGGCACCTACCGCCATTTCCCGGAGACGCGCTGCGCCTTGCTGCGGTACCGCGTCACGAAGCGCCAGCGGGCGGCGATCGCTCGAACGATTCGGCGGTTCCAAGAGCGCAAGGACGGCTTGCGATATAACTTCATCGGGCTGTTCGGGGTGCTGCTGGGGTTCGAGCTTGCGCCTCGCGACGCCTACTTCTGCTCCCAATTCGTCTCGGAGGTGCTTCGCCGCGGCGAAGCCGCGCTGTGGGACCGGCCGTCCGCATTGGTCGCCCCGAACGATTTTCTGCAGCATCCTGCGCTCGAGCGGGTATACGAGGGATACTTGCGGGATTATCCGCTGCTGGACCGCCGCCGCGAGGCAAGCGACAGGGTCGGCATGACGGCAGCCGGGTATCAGGTGAACAATCAAGCCGTGTGAGGAGGGCTGACCGGTGCAGCTGAATTTTAACAGCTCGAAGCCGATTTATTTGCAGATGGTGGATGAAGTCAAGAAGGCTTTGGCACGGGGAGAGCTGACTCCCGGAGATAAAATCCCTTCGCACAAGGAGCGGGCGCAGATGTCGCAGGTCAACCCGAACACGGTGCAGCGGGCGTATCAGGAGATGGAACGGGAAGGGCTCACGGAGACGCTCCGGGGGCAGGGCACCTTCATAAGGAACGATCCGGCGCTGCTGCAGCGCATTCGCTCGGAGATGGCCCGGGAAGCGGTCGAACAATTTATCGACGAGATGCGAGGGCTGGGCATCGAGCCGGAGGAGACGGAGCGGCTGCTGCGGCTGCGACTATATGCAAGGAACGAGGAGGGGCGGCCGTGAACGCGGAGCGACAGCAGTACATGATCGAGATGCAAGGCGTCCATAAGCGGTATTTGTTGAAAAAGGCATTAACCGACGTCGATCTTCGGATTCGGAGAGGCGCGATCGTCGGCCTGCTGGGTCCCAACGGAAGCGGGAAGTCGACGATGCTGAAGATGCTCGCCGGTCTCATCTACCCGACCTCCGGGACGATTCTCGTCAACGGGCGGAAGCCGGACGTCCGCAATAAAAGCCAAATCGCGTATTTGCCCGAGATCGATCATCTGTACGGATGGATGACGGTCGGCGAGACGCTGAAGTTTTTGTCCGGGTTTTACGCCGATTGGCAGGACGAGAAGGCGGCTGAGCTCCTGCAGACGATGGAGCTCGATGCCGGCCAGAAGGTGCGGCATCTGTCGAAAGGGCTGCGCGCGCGGTTAAAGCTTATCGGCGCCTTCGCAAGGCAAGCCCCGCTCGTGCTGCTCGACGAGCCGTTCTCCGGCATCGACCCGTCCTCGCGGGCGAAAATCATTCGCTCCATTCTGGCCGAGTTTCAGTCCGGGGAGCAGACGATCGTGCTGTCGACGCATTCGTTGAAGGAGGCCGAGCCGATGTTCGACGACGTCATCTTCCTCCAACACGGGCAGGTCGTGCATTGCGAACCGGCGGAACGGCTGCGGGCCGAGTACGGCTGCTCGCTCGAGAACATATGGGAGAAGGTGTACGGGTAATGACATTCCGAAACTTATTCCGCAAGGAATTCAGAAGCTTGTTCCCGTTGTTCGCCGTCTTCTCCGCGGCGGTCTTCCTGCTGCATCTGGTCATGTTGTATAAGCAAAATGTTATGAAGGATGACGATTACGTGCTGGTGATCGGACTCGTTATCCCGTTCGTCGTCGTCTCCGTGCTTTCGATCGGCTCGGGTTATTATCAGCTGCTCGGGGAATGGCGGACGAATACGATCTATCTGCTGCTGTCCTTGCCCGTCCGCGGTTGGAAAATCGTCGTCGCGAAGCTGGCGGCGTCGCTGACGCTGCTCTTCGGCGCCCTCCTCTGGCTCGGCGGAAGCTTCGCGTTCCTTATCCTTCGGGCCAAGTGGCCGGAATTAATGCAGAGCGACGAGCTGCGGCAAGAGCTGCCTGCGGCGATCCAGTTGTTCTTGTACAGCGCCTGGATCTACGCCCTCGCGGCGGCGTTCCTGCTGACGGTCGTCCAATTCGCTTTCTTGTGCGGGAGGCTTGTCGCCCGGTTTCAATGGGTCGTAGAGCTGTGCGCCTTCCTCGGAACGATCTGGCTGACGCTGCGGATCAGTCCGCCGCTCTCCGGATTGCTCGCATGGCTGCCGGACCTGTACATCGCCGCCGGGGGCGACGAGTCTGCGTATTTGCACGCCGGACCGTTCCTCGTTTTGCTGCTGCTCGGCGCAGGCTTCACTTGGCTCAACGGCACGATATTCGAAAAGGTCGTGGAGGTATGAACATGACGCTCCCAACCATAAGAACGCTGCTCCTATCGTCCGTAGCGTCGATGTTCCTGCTCTTGATCTTGGATGTCTGGATCAAGAAAGAGGAGATGTTCGAGTCGTTCGCCGCCCAGTTCGTGAACGCGGAACGAACGGAACAGATCGCCGCTGACCGTCAAGCCGTCCGCCAAACCGCGGAGCGCCGGGTCGAGGTGCCGGCGAACGGCATCGAGACCGTCTCGCTCGCAGTCGAACGCGGAAATATTGCGGTGAGGCGCTCGGACGGCGCGTCGATCATGCTGCAGGCGACCGTAACGGCCGCCGGCGCCGATGCGGAGACCGCCGGTCGCAGACTCGATCAGGTACAGGTGGCGGAGCGGGTCGAGAACGGGGTACTAACGTTTCGGTCGACGCACGAGGACATGGCATCCGGCCGAGAGGCGGTGACGATCGACTACGCGTTGTCGGTGCCCGACGGCGTCGCGGTACGAGTGGAGCTCGATCGCGGCAACGTCGACGTCTCGGGCGTCCGAAGCGACGTCGAAACGAAGACGGGCCGCGGCGTCGCGGACATCGTCGGCGTGACGGGCGACGTGACGGCGACCGTCTCGGAAGGCGAGCTGTATGTGGCCGGCATCGAGGGGAGCGTGACGCTGTCGAATCGTAACGGCACCGCGACCGTGGAAGACGTGACGGGCGACGTAGCGTTGGACGCCTATGCGTCGTCCACATATGTTTCCCGCATCGACGGCGCGGTCGAGGGCACGGTCGCGCAAGGCGCCGCGCAGGTGCGCGACGTCTCGGGCCCGCTGGCGCTGACGGGGCGCGTCGCGAATTTGCGGCTCGGCGGGCTCCGCGGCGATGCGGACATATCCGCGGAATACGGAAAGCTGCGTCTTTACATGACGGAGCCGGAGGGCTATGCGCTGCAAGCGACGGTCGACGGCGGGGTCATTCGCACCCGGCTTCCGATCGCGATCAAGTCCGATTCGGAGCGTCCGCATCTCTCCCGTATGAACGGGGTCGTGGGGGACGGAACGTGGAAGATTACGATCGATGCGGCGGCGACCGATGTAATTCTTCATGCCAACGACGAAGGAGAGCGCCAATGAACGCGCTTATCTACGTTCCGGTTGGAGGAGGAGAGCGTGATGAGCATTCGTAAGCCGCTGCTGGAGACAAGACGGATCGAGGCGGTCGAGACCGCTTTGACGAGGTTGAACGCCGCGCGGGCGCTTTCGCCGGCTTCGGGAAGGCGCCTAGAGGTGTCCGAGCTGGCGGGATGTACGTTGTTGCGAGATGCGGAGGAGCCGACATCGCCGTATTATAACCGAGTGAAGGGGTTCGGCCCGGAGGCCGTCGAACGGCTCGACGACATCTTCGCCGCGTACGGCGGTTCGGCACCTTGCTTCGATATGGCGCCCGACCGTGCGACGCCGGAAGTCGCGGAGGCGCTCATTCGGAACGGCTACGCGCCTATGGAACAGCTGGCGTTCCTTGCGGCGCGACCGGAGCGGGACGCCGGGCCGCCGCCGGCTTGGCGCTTCGAACGGGTGACGGCGGAGACGGCGGAGACGTTCGTCCGCTGGATCGGCTTGTCGATGGGAGGCAGAACGTTCGAGCGCGCGGCGGTGGAACGGGCGCGCCCTTATTTCCATCGGGAGGACTTCCTTAATTACATGCTGGAAATCGACGGCGAGCCGGCCGCAATGGGCTCGCTCTTCCTCAGCGGGACGGCGGGCTATGCGGCGAACGATTATACGTTCGAGCGGTATCGCGGCAGGGGGCTGCAAGGCGCGCTGATCCGTCAGCGCTTGGCCGAGGCGGCGGCGCTCGGCCTCGAGGCCGTGTATACGGACGTCGAATTCGGATCGGCAAGCCATGGAAATATGTTGAAGGCCGGATTCGGCACGGTGTTCCTTAATACGTTCTGGTTGAAAAGGTAATGCCGCATCAACGCAAAGCGCCCCCGGCGACTTCGGCCTAAGCCGCGACGCCGGGGGCGCTTTGTTGCGTCTGCACGCGAGTTAAGGGAGCACGTTGCCCGCCGCGCGGAAGATGTCGTACCATTCTTGCCGCGACAGCGAGACGTCGGCCGCTCTGACGCAGTCCTTCAGCCGGTCGACGTTCATCGTGCCGGTCACCGGCTGCATGCGCGCCGGATGCCGCAGCAGCCAAGCGACGGCGATCGTCGTATTGCTGACGCCGTGCGCCTGCGCGATCTCGTCGATCTTCGCGTTCAGCTCCGGGAACTTCGGGTTATCCAGGAATACGCCTTCGAAGAAACCGTACTGGAACGGCGACCACGGCTGGATCGTGATATCGTGCAGTCGGCAGAAATCTAATACGCTGCCGTCCCGGTTGACGGCGGAGGCGTTTTCCATATTGACGTTCACGCCTTGGGATATCATCGTCGCGTTCGTGATGCTCAGCTGGAGTTGGTTCGCGACGATCGGCTGCTTCACGTACTTCTTCAAGAGCTGAATTTGCATCGGGTTTTGGTTGGAGACGCCGAAGTGGCGCACCTTGCCGGAGCGCTCGAGGGCGTCGAACGCTTCCGCGACCTCCTCCGGTTCGACCAGGGCGTCCGGCCGGTGCAGCAGCAGCACGTCCAGATACTCGGTGCGAAGGCGCTGCAGGATGCCGTCGACGGACGACAGGATGTGTTCCTTCGAGAAGTCGAACATGCCCTTGCGGATGCCGCATTTGGATTGAAGGATCATCCGCTCCCGCACGCCGGCGTTCATGCCGACGGCGTCGGCGAATATTTCCTCGCAAGCGCCGCCGCCGTAAATGTCCGCGTGGTCGAAGAAGTTCGCGCCGATGTCCATCGACGTCTTAACGAACCGTTCGGCTTCCGCCTTGTCCAGCGAGTTGATGCGCATGCAGCCGACGGCGACGACCGGCACTTCCAACGAGCTTGTTCCCAGTTTTATCGTTCTCATGACGTTTCCCTCCCGTGCGTGGAATGATTGCCTTCTCGATTGTGACATAGGGACCGGTGCGATTTCAAATGGGGACCCTCGGATTCATAGTATGGTAAAATTACGAAGACACTATAGGAGCTGGAAGCAGGGCGCGAACGGTGGATACGACAAGACGAGGGGGATGTTACGTTGGAGAAGCGCGAATTTGGGAGGACCGGGGCGAGGTTTCCGATTCTTAGCTTCGGGGCGCAGCGCATCGTGGACGAGCACGGCTGCTCGGAGGAAGAGGCGATTCGGATCGTGAATCGTGCGGTGGACGAAGGGATCGTCTATTTCGACACGGCCCCGATCTACACGAACGGGCAGTCGGAGGATCGGCTCGGGAAGGCGCTGGAGGGGCGCCGGTCCGACGTCTGGATCGCGACGAAGACGATCGACCGGACGCGGGACGGCTCCTGGCGGTCGTTGGAGGGCAGCTTGAAGCGGCTGCGAACCGATCATGTGGAGGAGTGGCGGCTGCATGACGTTCGGACGATGGAGCAGCTCGACCGCGTCTTCGAGAAGGACGGGGCGCTGCGAGCGTTGATCGAAGCCAAGGAGCAAGGCATTATTAAGCATATCAGTCTCAGCGGACATACGAATCCGAGCGTACAGCTCGAGGCGATCGAACGCTACCCGTTCGACAGCGCGTTGGTGGCGCTCTCCGCGGCGGATCAGTTCGTGTACAGCTTCGCGCATGAATTCGTGCCGAAGGCGAACGAGAAGGGGGTCGCGATCGTCGGTATGAAGGTAATCGGACTCGGCCGACTCGCGCCGTGGTATGAGAAGGCGCTTCGGTATACGTGGTCGCTGCCGATCTCGACGGCGATTATCGGGATGGAGTCGATGGAGCAGCTCGAAAACAACCTCCGGGTCGCGAGGAGCTTCAAGCCGATGACAGACATCGAACGGCTGGAGTTCGCCAAGGAGATCATTCATATGGCGAATCCCGACGTGCTGCGATGGAAAGCCAAGGATTGGAGCAATACGACGGAGTGGGCGGAGCGGGCGTGATTTGGAGTACGAAGCGAACGGCATCGGGGCTGTTCCGCGGGTCGGGAAACCGGCGCGAGGGGCGGCCCCTTGCTACTTGCGTCTATGGCGGATTTTCCCTGAAACCGAGTTCGGCGGCTTGCGTATGGTAACGGCAAGAGAGAATGAAGTCTAATCCACTAAAGGAGAACCATTATGCAAACGGAAAACGTCGTCAGGTACCCTAACCCGAGGAACGTTCAGCGCTTGATCGTCGGCGCGGTCATCGCCATCTTGCTCGTCGTCGTCGGCTTCCGATCCTTCGCGATCGTGGAAGCGGGGCACCGGGGTATCGTCCTGCAGCTCGGCGCCGTACAGCCGCAAGTATTGTCGGAGGGCTTGCACTTCAAGCTGCCGTTCATCCAGTCCGTCGTTCCCGTCGAGGTACGGGTCCAGAAGGCGGAATCGAGCCAAGTATCCGCGAGCCGGGACTTGCAGACGGTCACGACGACGCTGGCGGTCAACTACCATCTGGACGGCGCTACGGTCAATACCTTGTATCAGAACGTCGGCTTAGAATACAAAGCGCGGATCGTCGATCCGGCGATCAGCGAATCGCTCAAGGCGGTCACGGCTCAGTATACGGCCGAGGATTTGATTTCCAAACGGTCCGAGGTCAGCATGAAGGTGAAAGAAGCGTTAACCGCGAAATTAGGGCTTTATAATATGATTCTTGACGAAATCAATATTACGGAATTCAAGTTTTCCGAAGAGTTCGACCGCGCCATCGAGCAAAAGCAGATCGCAGAGCAGCAAGCGCTGAAGTCGAAGCTCGATTTGGAGCGAATCAAGATCGAGAAGGAGCAAGAAATTACGCGGGCGCAGGCCCAAGCCGAGGCGCTGCGGCTGCAGAAGCAAGAGGTGACGCCGGAGCTCATCCAGCTGCGGCAGATCGAAGCGCAGCTGAAGGCGATCGAGAAGTGGAACGGGCAGCTGCCGAACGTAACGGGCGGCGCGACGCCGTTCATTAATGTAGAATAAGTCCACTGGGCGCCCTTCGTGCGGATTTTCCGCGGGAGGGCGCTTTCTTCGCTGGGGGAAAAAATAGAAAGCAGAGCGGTTGTTCATAATGAAGGGGAGCAGCCGTGACGTCGGAGCATCAACCATTCCTTGACCGTTGGTAAATTATAAGACTTTTTCGAATATTTAAATAAAAATGTAAAACCCTACGCATCCCATGGTACTATAAAGATATATAAAGGGGCTGGTTGGCCAGGCGGAGGGGCTGCGCATGCGGGTGCCCGCAAGACGATTATGCTTATTGATCCTTGCTTTCGGGCTGTTCTTGCCGTGGCTCCCGGGCTGCGGCTTGCAGCAGCGCGCCCCCCAGGCCGAGGGAGGGGAGCTGTTCGTCGGCGCCGATGCGCTCGACGCCCCCGGTACGATTCGGTTGGACGGGGAATGGGCGTTCTATCCGGGCGAGCTGTTGACGCCGGAAGACCTCCGAAGCGGCGCGTTCGCCCCTCGTCTCATCCGGGTCCCGATGACGTGGAATAAGCAAGCCCCGCCGTACGCGGACCAACCCGGACACGGGTACGGCACGTACCGGCTCTTACTGCGGCTCCCCGCCGAAGAGGCGGGGCGAATTCACGGGCTCAGCCTGTATAAGGTACATTCCGCTTATCGGCTATGGATCGACGGCGAGCTCGCGATCGAGGGAGGGCGCGTCGGCCGTTCGGCGGCGGAGTGGGTTCCCGCCTCGAGACCTCGGACGGTGTTTTTTTCGCCGGCATCTCAAGAGGTCGAGCTGGTACTGCAAGCTTCGAACTTCTCGCATCGCAACGGCGGGCTTTGGAAGAGCGCCCACTTCGGCCGCGACGCCGAGGTGCTCGAGCGCCTGCAGCAGCAGCGGGCGGTGGATTTGCTGTTAATTACTTGCCTACTTCTCATCGGCGTCTACCATTTGCGCATGTATGCCATTCGGCGTTCGGAGCGCTCGTCGCTCTATTTCGGCTTGTTCAGCCTCGCGCTCGCCTTGCGGGCCGCTTGCGTCGGCGAAGCGTTCCTGCTGCATGCGTTCCCGGGGACGCCGTACGTGCTCCACAGCAAGCTGGAGTTTATCAGCACGTATTTGGCCGCGCCGTTCGCGTTATTGTATACGCGTACGCTCTTTCCGAACGAATTTGTTGTGCGGTGGACGCGCCTGTTTCTAACGATCACCTTCGGGCTGGCAGCCGTCGGACTGGTCACTCCGGAATCGGTATATTCGCATACGTATTATCCGTTCCAATTCGTGGTTTACGCGCAATTGACGTTCATGATCGCCGCGATCGGCGTCGCGAGCTTGCGGGGTCGGGAAGGGGCGCGCATGACGCTGGCGACGCTGCTCGTCTTTACCTGCACGGTCGTGCACGATTTCTTGTTTTATAACCAGCAAATTCAATCGAGAGATTTGGCGCCATTGGGCGTCGTCGTCTTCTTCCTCTCGCAATCGTTCCTCTTGATGAGCTATTACACGAGGACGTTGACTTCGGTCGAGTCGCTTAGCGAGCAGCTGCTGGAGCTCAATCGTACGCTCGAGACGAAGGTCGAGGAGCGAACGAGAGACGTGCGGGAATCCCGCCGCAAGCTGGAAGAAGCAAACCGGAAGCTGCGGGAGCTGTCCTACCTTGACCCGCTGATGAATATTCCGAACCGGCGATATTTCGGGGAAGCGATGGCGAAGGAGTGGAAGCAAGGACGCCGCACGGGGAGCCCGCTGTCTCTCGTCATGATCGACATCGACGCGTTCAAGCCGTTCAACGACGGCTACGGGCACCAAGCGGGAGATTCGGTGCTGCTTTCGATCGCGCAGGCGCTTAGGGGCAGCTTGATGCGGCCGAGAGACTTGATCGCCCGGTACGGGGGAGAGGAATTGGCGGTCATCTTGCCGGAGACCGACGCGGAGGGCGCGCGCGCCGTGGCGGAGCAGCTGCGGATTCGGGTCGAGGCGCTGCGCATTCCGCACGCGTACTCTCCTTACGGCAACCATGTTACGATCAGCTTGGGCGTATGCACATGCATTCCGCACGCGGATCGGTCGATCGACATGTTGATTCAATACGCCGACGGCGCATTATACGAGGCCAAGCGCGAAGGCCGCAATCGCGTTCGATCGTCGGCGTTGCCGTAAGGCGCGCCGGCGATTCGTGCTTTTTCGAGCGAAGTGTGGTATCCTTATGCGTCACGGTATTCGTACTCGGAGATAATAAAAAAAATTCACTATATGGCAGGAGATCTAATGAACTTTACCGATTTGCATTTGATTCCCCCGATTTTGAAGGCGTTGGCGAAGGAAGGGTATACGGCGCCTACGCCGATCCAAGGCCAAGCGATCCCGGCCGTGCTGGCCGGCAAAGACGTCTTCGGCTGCGCCCAGACGGGCACCGGAAAGACGGCCGCGTTCACGCTGCCGATGCTGCAGCGGCTCCAAGCGGCCCCTCCGCCGAGCGGGCGCCGGGCGATCCGGGCGCTGATTTTGTCGCCGACCCGCGAGCTTGCCCTGCAAATCGCGGACAGCGTGCAGGCGTACGGCCAGTTTTTGCAGCTGCGCAGCGCGGCGATCGTCGGCGGCGTATCCCAGCGGCCGCAGGAGCAGCAAATCGAGCGAGGCGTCGATATTTTGATCGCGACGCCGGGACGGCTGATCGACTTGCTCAATCAGAAAGTCGTCGATTTACGCCACGTACAAATTCTGGTGCTGGACGAAGCGGACCGGATGCTGGACATGGGCTTTATCAACGACGTGAAGAAGATTATCGCCGCGGTGCCGACGAAGCGGCAGACGCTGTTCTTCTCGGCGACGGTCCCGCCCGAAATTTCCAAGCTGGCGACTTCGCTGCTCGTCGATCCGGTCAAGGTCGAGATAACGCCGGTATCCTCGACGGTCGAGCGCATCGAGCAGTCGGTGTATTTCGTCGACAAGGACAATAAGCAGAAGCTGCTGAACGAACTGCTGCTGAAAGACAGGAGCATCGTATCGGCGATCGTCTTCACCCGGACGAAGCACGGCGCGGATCGGGTCGCGAAGGGTTTGATGAAGGCGAACATTCCGGCGCAGGCGATTCATGGAGACAAATCCCAGAACGCGCGGCAATCGGCATTGAACAATTTTAAGGCGGGGGCCACGCGCGTATTGGTGGCAACCGATATCGCGGCGCGCGGCATCGACATCGAGGAATTGTCGCACGTCATCAACTTCAATCTGCCGAATATTCCGGAGACGTATGTCCACCGGATCGGCCGCACCGGGCGGGCCGGCTTGAGCGGAACGGCCATTTCTTTCTGCGAAGCGGAGGAAATTCCATATTTGAAGGATATCGAGAAGTTAATCAAGAAGTCGATCCCGGTCGTGAAGGAGCATCCGTACCCGATGATCGGCACGACGACGCCGGCGTCGCCGGCTGCGAAGCCGACCGGGGCGCGCCCTTCGGGCAGGCCGGCGGGGGGAGCGCGGTCGAACGCGGGCAAGCCGGCGTCGCACGCCGCGAGAGCGAGCGGCGCAAAGCCCCAAGGCAGGCCCGAGGCCGTGGCGAGCGTTCGCGGCGGCGGGAACGTCGCGGCGCGGCCGGCGGCGGGGAAGCCGGGAACGTCGCGCGGATTCGGCGGCGGCATGCAACGGCCGACGTCGAGGGGCCGATAATCTTCTTAAAGACTGTACGTCGTCCATGCTTACGCGCATGGGCGGCGGAACAGTCTTTTTTCTCGGAGCGGCGGGGGATGCGGATAGGAATGCAGCCCGGCTGAAACGCTATAAGGAGTTCTCTTGGTGCATAAATCCAACAAAAAGCCACAAAGCATGCAACACAAACCCTCGAACATGCAGTATACTACAACTACAAAATATTTAAAAAAGGTGGAAGACTCATGACACAATCGATACAGCTTCGTAACGTTCGTCTGCTGCGCGCGGACGGTCCTCAGCCGGCC
>NZ_DASQMZ010000195.1:0-15055 GCF_035645235.1 Paenibacillus sp. | reverse complement strand
TGCTGCTCAAGCCGCCCCCATGCCTGCGGCGCGACGAAGCGCCGCACCGCGCCGGCCGTCGGCTCGGCCTCGCCGAGCAGCAGCGACAGCAGCGTCGTCTTGCCCGCGCCGTTGCGTCCGACCAACGCGACCTTCTCCCCTTCGCGAACGTCGATATCGACGTTCGCGAAGATCGTCTTTCCGTTCCATTCTTTCTCCAAGCCTCTGGCTTGCACAATAAACATCGTTTCGTTCCCCCTTCGTCTTCGGTTCGGGACGAACGCATCGGCGGCGTCCGCGACCGCGGTGGACGAGGCGGGCTAACGCAAGCAAAAAAACGCCCGGAAGCGCAATCGCTCCGGGCGTCGTCGGTCGGTATGGGAATACGAAAAAAAGGGCGCATCAAGAAACGCGAGCTCCCGCCGCTTCGCTCGCTTCCGCGGGAGTCCGATCCTAGGGGCACACCGATTCCGCTTCCTCCGCCGTCGGCAGAGCGCTTAGCCGCATCGTCAAAAAAACTTCTAGATGCCTTAGCGTCGCGAATCAGGTGTTATTGCTCCATCGGGTACGGGATTCCTCCTTGGTTGCGCTTGGAAGCTTATACCTCCCTATCTTACATGAACCTCGCCGCGCGCGCAAGAGGCAGGCCGCCCCTCGCGCCGGGCGTTACCGATCCGGACGCCACGGCGCCGCGTGCACGATGTCGGCGAACGGAATCCATGCCGTCTCCTCCGCCGTCGTCAGCTTCACGTACCGCTCGATCGGATCGATCTTCCCGACGACCCCGACGACCGTCTCGTCGCCGTACGCGCCGAACGTCGTCACGGCCGTCGGCGCGCCGCTCTCGAGCGCCTCCGCGAGCGCCGCCTCCAGCTCCTCCAGCCGCTGCTCGTCGAGCTCCGGCCTCGCCCGCTCGCCCAGCCTCGTCCGATGCGTGCGAATCGCCGACTTATGCTCCGGCAGCATCATGCGCGACGCCTCCCAAATGCCGTTGCCGCGCAATTTTTTTCCTCGTATCGCCATGTTGAACGCGCGCCTCCTTGCGTTGCTTGTTCCGCGGTTCGCTTGCCCCGCTACTTGTAATGGCCGCCGATCTTCGCCGCCCGGCCGTACGCTTGCCCGGCGAGCCCGACCGATACGGCGCGCACGAGCGAGGAGACGCCGAAGCGCGCCTTAATGGCGTCGGTCGTCCGCTCGAGCGCCCGGTACGTCTCCCGGTCGTCGTTCAGCAGCTCCAGCTGATACGTGTCGTCCCGGACGAGCCCCCCCAGCGCGATGCTGACCTGCCGGACCGGCCGGCCGTCCCAATGCGCCCGGAACAGCTCCTTCGCCGCCGCGTACACATGATTCGTCACCTGCGTCGGCATCGGCAGCGTCGCCTGCCGGGAAAATCCGAACTCGAACCCCGCCCCGGTGCAGCCGACCGACAGGACGCGGCCCATGACGCCGCGGGACCGGCAGCGCCGACACACCTCCTCGGCCAGCTCGAGGAGCACCGTCTCGATTTCGCGTCCTTCGACGTAATCCCGCGGCAGCGTCATGCCGTGCCCGATCGCCTGCTGCGCTCCCTCGTGCGTGGCGGGCGTCACCGGCGAGTCGTCGATGCCCCGCGCGGTGCGCCACAGCACCTCGCCGTTCACGCCCCATCGGCGCCGGAGCGTCTCGACCGGCGTGCGCGCCAGGTCGCCGATCGTGTAAATGCCCATCCGGTTCAGATGCCGCATCATGCGGCTGCCGACGCCGAACAGCCCGTGCACCGGAAGCGGCCACAGCTTGGTCTCCACTTCCGCCTGGCGCAAGACGTACACGCCCTCCTCGTTCTTCTTCGCGAATTGGTCGCACGCCATCTTCGCGAGCACCTTGTTGTCGCTGATGCCTACCCGCGCGTACACGCCTGTCTTCTCGAGAATATCGCGCTGCATACGCCGCGCCGTCTCCTTCGCGTCTCCGCCATGCAGATGGATGCTGCCGGTCAGCTCGCAAAACTGCTCGTCGATCGAAAACGGCTCCACCGCATCCGCGTACCGCTCCAGAATGCGCGTAATTTGCATCGACACGTCGATATACGTCTGCATGCGCGGCCGCACGACGATCAAATCCGCGCACTTGTTCAGCGCCTCCCCGAGCCGCTCCGCCGTCGTGACGCCGTACCGCTTCGCGATCGGACACGCCGCCAGCACGATGCCGGAGCGAATCTTCGGGTCGCCCGCCACGACGACGGGCTTCCCCGCCGTCTCCGGGCGGCATGCCGTCTCGACGCTCGCATAGAAGCTTTGCATGTCGGCCATCATGACGATGCGTCGTTCCTTCATCGCTGCTCACCTTCATCGGAATAGGAATAGGAATAGGAATAGGAATATATGTTCGTAAATCGGGATGCCCTTATTATACACCGAACGTATATTCTTATCCAGAGGCGATTCCGTTATCGGAACAAATTCCATAATTTGATCAAGTGCAGCGGGTTTTTCGGGTCGATGCGCTGCTCGAGCACGAAGCGGATCAGCGTCTCCGTCTGCCGTTCCGACAGCGTCTCCCCGACCGCCTTGCTCCCGAGCCCGATGAGCCGCCTCACCTTCGCGCGGTCCTGCAAATCCGCCTTCGTCACGTGTCCGAGCGCCGTCTTCACCCGCTCCTTCGCCGCAGGCTCCTTCAGCTTCGCCTTCACGCGTTCCACCAGCTCCTCGCTGATGCCGTATTTCTCGTACGCAGGCATCTCTTCGTCCACCCTTCGTTACAGACATGTTGTCATTTCAGTCTATGTCCGCGCCTCCGGGAATCTGACACAACGACGCAAAAAGGCGGCCCCCAAGGGACCGCCAGCCGCGCCCGGCGCTAATCGATCAAGTCGCCGTCCAAAATTTGCTCCCGCGCGAGCAGCGCGCGCAGCTCCGCATACGCCGCGCTCGTCCAGAACGTCTCGTCTCGCACGAGCTCGGCCGCGTCGTCCCGCGCCGCCTCCAGCGCCGCGAAATCCGCCGACGGATCCGCGAAGCGAAACTCCGGCGCGCCGCTTTGCTTCGTGCCGAAGAAGTCGCCCGGCCCGCGGAGCTCGAGATCCCGCCGCGCCACCTCGAAGCCGTCGTTCGTCTCCGTCATGACGCGCATCCGCTCCCGGCCCTGCTCGGACTTCGGATCCGCCACGAGCACGCAGTACGACTGGTGCCCGCCGCGACCGACCCGTCCCCGCAGCTGGTGCAGCTGCGACAGGCCGAATCGCTCCGCGTCGTAGACGACCATGACCGTCGCGTTCGGCACGTCGACGCCGACCTCGATGACCGTCGTCGACACCAGGACGCCGACGTCGCCGGCGGCGAAGCGGCCCATGACGTCGTCCTTCTCGGCCGCCGTCATCCGTCCGTGGAGGAGCCCGACGGCGGACGGCCCGAACACCGCTTGGAGCTGCGCGTACATATCGAGGGCGTTTTGGAAATCGAGCTTGTCCGATTCCTCGATAAGCGGGCAGACGACGTACGCCTGCCGGCCCGCCGCCAGCTCGCGGCGCATCAGCTCCAGCACCTCGTCCATCCCGGAATGCTTCACCCAAGTCGTTCGGATCGGCAGCCGCCCCTTCGGCAGCTCCCGCAGCGTCGACACGTCCATGTCGCCGAAGGCCGTGATCGCGAGCGTGCGCGGGATCGGCGTCGCCGTCATCGTCAGCACGTCCGGATGCAGCCCCTTGCGCCGCAGCACGCTGCGCTGCGCCACCCCGAAGCGGTGCTGCTCGTCCGTCACGACGAGGCCGAGCCCTCGGAAATAGACGTCCTCTTGGATGAGCGCATGCGTCCCGACGACGATATCGACGAGGCCGCTTTGCAGACCGGCCAGCACGTCCCGCCGCTCCCGCTCTCGGAGCGAGCCGACGAGGAGCGCCACCTCGATCCCGTGCGGCTCGAATAGGCGCCGCAGCGACTTCGCGTGCTGCTCTGCTAATATTTCGGTAGGGACCATCAGCGCCCCCTGCAAACCGCCGCGCACGCAGGCGAACAAGGCGACCGCTGCGACGATCGTCTTGCCCGCGCCAACATCCCCCTGCAGCAGCCGATTCATGCTGTTCGGCGCCTCGAGATCGCGTAAAATTTCGGCGATGACCTTCTTCTGCGAATCGGTCAGCTCGAAGGGGAGCGCCCGCACGAAGCGGCGAATTTCCTCGCGGTCGAACCGGTGCGCGACGCCTTCCTTGCGGCGGTTCGCCCAGGCGCGGTACGCCTGAATTTTCAATTGGAACAAGAAGAGCTCCTCATAAACGAGCCGCCGCCGCGCGTCCGCGCCCGACACAGCGACGCCCGGCTGGTGCACGCCGCGGATCGCGTCGCGCCGCGGCAGCAGCCGGTATTTCCGCACGAGCGCCTCCGGCAGCAGCTCCGGCACGTCGTCGCCGTATTGATCGAGCGCGGCGCCGACGGTTTTGCGCATCCACGGTTGCGTAATGTCGCCCCCGACGGCGTAGACGGGCAGCACTTGACCGGCCCGCTGCACGCGCGAGCCGGCGAATTCGGTGCCGGAGACCGTGAGCTGCTTGCGGGCTTTGTCCCATTTTCCGGTGAGTATCGCTTCCCCGCCGTACGGCAGCCGATCCTTGAGGTAATGCTGATTGAACCAGACCGCCGTAAACAAGATCGAGCCCGAGGCCGCCTTGCACACCATGCGCGTCTTCTTCCCGAACCGCTGCACGTTCGGCTCGCTCATGACGACCGCGGTCACCGTCACTTTCTCCCCGTCGGGCGCCTCCTCGAGCGGCCGGATGCGGAAGTCCTCGTACCGGATCGGGAACGTCTCGAGCAGCGCGCCGACGGAAAAAATCCCGAGGGATGCAAGCTCGCTCGCCTTGGCTTCGCCAACGCCGCGCACCTGCTCCACCGGGACACTGTACAAATCTATCGTCATGCTTCGACGGCGGTGACGAACAGCCCGAGCGTGCCCGGGCCGACGTGCGTGCCGACGACGGGACCGAGCTCGTAGTAGGATGTATTGCGGACGGTAAACCGATCGCCGAGCAGCGCCGCGAAGTCCTGCGCGCCTTCGAGCGCGTTCGCGTGCACGAACGTCACGTCGACGGGGACGCCGGCGAATTTGTCTTGCAGCAGCTCGATGATTCGGTTCATCGCCTTGCGGCTGCCGCGAATTTTATCGACAGGGTAGATAACCCCTTCCGCAGGGTCGATCGAAAGAATCGGCTTAATGTTCAGCAGCGAGCCGAACACGGCGGACGCCTTCCCGATACGCCCGTTCCGATGTAAATACTCCAGCGTATCCACCAGAAAATAAAGCTGCGTCCGCTGCTGGACCTCCTCGATCCGCGCAAGGCACGCTTCGGCGTCCGCGCCCTCGGCGGCCGCCTCGGCCGCGGCGATCGCGAGCAGCCCGAAGCCGAGCGACGCGCTCTTCGAGTCGACGATCCGGATGCGCTCGTCACCCTCGAGCAGCGATTTCGCGAGCACCGCCGACTGGTACGTGCCGCTGAACGCCGAAGACAGATGCAACGAGATGATGACGGTTTCAGGCTCCTCCAGCAATTTCTTGTACACGTCTACGAAGTCGACCGGGGACGGCTGCGACGTCGTCGGCATCTCCTTCGCGGCGGCGAGCTTCACGAAAAAATCGCTCGACGACAAGGTGACCGAATCCAAATACGTCTCGTTGCCGAAATGCACCTTCAGCGGCACCATCTCGATGCCGAGCCGTTCGCGTACGTCCTTCGGCAAATCCGCCGTACTGTCGACTACGATGCGCACTTTCGCCATAGGGGTTCCTCCGTTCGAATGATGATATGGTTATTCGGCGGAAAACAAATACGCATATACCGGCTGTCCGCCGGGCAGCAGCTCGACCTCGACTTCCGGATAATGGGCGTCGAAAAATTCGCGCAGCTTGTCGGTGACGGAAGCGTCCGCCGTCTCGCCGACGTAGACGGAGACGATCTCTTCTCCGTCGCTGAGCATGCTGCGAAGCAGCGACTCGCAAGCATCGTACGGATCCGGACTCGAGACGACGATCTTGCCGTCCAGAATGCCGATATGGTCGCCTTCCTTAATATCGACGCCGTCGATCGACGTATCCCGTACGGCGAACGTCACCTGCCCCGACTTGACGCGTTTCGCCGCCTCGATCATCGTTTCGCCGTTACGCTCGAAGCTCGAGCCTTCCTGGAACGCCAGCACGGCGGCGACGCCTTGCTGAATCGTCTTGGTCGGCACGACGATCACTTCCTTCTCCGCGATGTCGCGCGCTTGATTCGCCGCCATGACGATGTTCGAATTGTTCGGCAGCACGAACACCCGATCGGCGGGAACGAGATCGATCGCGTTCAAAATATCCTCCGTGCTCGGGTTCATCGTCTGACCGCCGGAGAGCACGAAATCGACGCCGAGGCTCGTAAAGATGTCGCTGAGGCCTTCGCCCGCCGCCACGGCGATGATCGAATACGCCTTGCTCGGCGCTTCGAACGCCGGGGCCGCCGCGGACGCCTCGTCCGCCTCGACCGAATCGTAATCCTGCGACAAAATGTGGCTGTGCTGCTCGCGCATATTTTCGATTTTAATCCGGGTCAAATCGCCGAACTGCTGCGCATAAGTCATGACCTCGCCCGGATGCTCGGCGTGAATGTGGATTTTTACGAGATCGTCGTCGGCGACGACGAGCAGCGAGTCGCCCATGCCCTCGAGCTTCTCCCGGAACGCCGGCTCCTCGAACGCGAGGCCTGGAATTTTCCCGCCCGGCGTCAACCGTACGATAAACTCGGTGCAATAGCCGTGCTCGATCGATTCGGTTTCGATATGCGCCTGTACGGGCGCCGCGGCGCGGCGCGCCGCTTCGAACGTCTCCGGCGGAATGAGCGAATAATCGGTCTTCGGCGGGGCGGACGCCGCCGGAGACGCCGCGTCGCGCTCCCCGCTCAGTACCTGATAGAAGCCTTCATAAACGTAAACCAAGCCCTGACCGCCGGAGTCGACGACGCCAACCTGCTTCAGCACCGGGAGCAAGTCCGGCGTACGGGCGAGCGCTTGCCTCGCCGCGTCCAGCGTGTCCTTCATGACGACGGCGATGTCGCCGTTGCGCTTCGCGCTGTGCACCGCCGCCTTCGCCGCCTCTTTGGAAACGGTCAGGATCGTCCCTTCAACCGGGCGCACGACGGCGGCGTACGCGGTTTCCACGCCCTGCTGCAGCGCCTGCGCGAACTGCGACGCGTCCGCCTGCTCGAGCGCCGCGACGCTCTTCGAGAAGCCGCGGAAGAGCTGCGACAAAATGACGCCGGAGTTGCCCCGGGCTCCCATGAGCAGCCCCTTGGCAAGCACCTCCGCCGCTCCGCCGAGCCGAGGAGAAGTCCGCTTCTTGAGTTCGTCCACTCCCGAGGTCAAAGTGAGGTTCATATTCGTGCCGGTATCCCCGTCGGGTACGGGAAACACGTTCAGGGCGTTCACCTGCTGCACGTTCGCGTTCAATCGTTCCGCGGCGGCGAGCACCATCGACGTAAATCCCGTGCCGTCAATAAAGCGCTTACTCAATTCGACATTCTCCTTCCTTATGGTGAAACGCGCACTCCTTGAACGAAGATGTTGACGAAGTCCACATGGAGTCCGACGATATCGTTCAGCACGTATTTGACCTTCGATTGAATGTTATGCGCCACCTCGGAAATTTTCGTTCCGTAGCTGACGATAATATACAGGTCGATATGGACGGTTTCCGCGTCCCGGCGCACGTCGACGCCGCGGCCCAAGTTGTCCCGCCGCAGCAGCTCCGCGATGCCGTCCTTCAGCTTGTTCTTGGAGGCCATACCCACGAGTCCATAACATTCCAGTGCCGCGGAACCGGCGATCGTCGCGATGACTTCGTCGGTCACGTATACCTTCCCTCGTTCGGTATCCAGTTGTATGGGCATCTATAACCTCTCCTTCGGGGTATGTAATATTATGGACTAAATCACATTGTACTATAGTTGACGGAAGAAATAAATGCAACACTTCAACAACTTCGCGTTGACTGTACCCTAGGCGGTATGCTATATTAATAACTATGTTTGCCACGGAAGGGTGGTGTCTGCAATGTCCAGAGTTTGTTATATTTCCGGCAAGAAACCGGGATCCGGAAACCACGTATCGCACGCGAACAACCGCAATCGCCGCGCTTGGGGCGTTAACGTTCAGAAGGTACGGATTCTCGTGAACGGGAAGCCGAAGCGGGTGTACGTAAGCACTCGCGTGCTGAAGGCCGGGAAAGTGACCCGCGTCTAACTAAGACACGCCGTCGACAAGAGGAGGATGCTTCGCGCATCCTCCTCTTCTTTGTCTTGATGTATGTATCTTTTCGACGTGCATGGACTGCCGACCAATCGGAAAAAGGACAAAAAGCACCGCTGAGGTGCTTTCATCGATGTTCCTCCAGGGCGCTCGCGGATCTTCTTTCGTCAGTTCTTGTTAAAAGCGTTTAACAAAGTTTTTACGAATCCGCCTAAGAATTTAGGTAGTTTGATTGTATAGAACTTCATCTCTACCCCTCCTCGCAAAGTTTCCGCCGTACACGATGCCATACGTACCCCACTGCCAGCCTTATAGCCCTATTGTATTCAGGGATTTCGGAAATGTGCCTACTTTCGGAGGGAGCAGGGACAAATTTTTGTTACGGCGCGCACGCGCCGCGCAGCTCCGCCATCGCCTTCGCCCGATCCCGCACGCCGAACACCGAGCTGCCGGCGACGAGGACGGACGCCCCCGCCTCCGTCGCGAGACGGGCCGTGTCGGCCGCGATGCCGCCGTCCACTTCGATCGTTACTTTCCCTTCGAGCCCTTCGGCGCGAATCCACTCGCGGATCGTCCGAATTTTGCCGAGCGTCGACGGAATGAACGCTTGGCCGCCAAAGCCCGGGTTGACGGTCATGACGAGCACGAGGTCGATATCCGCCAGCACCGGGCGCACCCACTCCGCCGGCGTCGCCGGATTGAGCGCGACGCCGGCCTTCACGCCGCGCGCTTTAATTTGTTGGATCGTCCGGTGCAGATGCACGCAGGCCTCCGCGTGGACCGTGACGCCGTCTGCGCCCGCGTCGACGAACGCGTCGACGTACCGTTCCGGCTGCTCGATCATCAAATGCACGTCCATAAACAAGGACGTCCTCGGCCGGAGCGACTCCACGACGACCGGTCCGAACGTAATGTTCGGCACGAATCGGCCGTCCATCACGTCGAGGTGCAGCCAATCGGCTCCGCCCACCTCGATATCCCGCACTTCCTCCGCAAGCGTGGCGAAATTCGCCGCCAGCAGGGAAGGAGCGATGATAGCCATGTTTAATACCTCCGTTTCCGATCCCTGATTTCGACCGCGAACGCGGCATAGTTTTCGTATCTTGCGGGATCCGCTTCGCCTTCCGCGACCGCTTGCGTCACGCGGCAGCCCGGCTCCGTCAGATGAAGGCAGCCGCGGAATTTGCAGCCGTTCGACAGCTCCGCGAACTCCGGGAACGCTTCCGTCAAGTCCTCCGCTTCCATCTCGGGAAACTCGAGCGACGAGAAGCCGGGCGTGTCCGCGAGCCACCCGCGTTCCCCGATGCGGAACAGCTCGACGTGCCGCGTCGTGTGCTTGCCGCGCCCCAGCTTCTCGCTGATTTCGTTCGTCTCGAGCGTTAACCCCGGCGCGAGCCGATTGAGGAGCGACGACTTGCCGACGCCGGATTGTCCCGCGACGACCGAGATGCGGCCGTCCATCTCCCGCAGCAGCCCGCCGACGTCCGCGTCCGACTTCGCGCTCGTTACGTAGACCGGGTAGCCGATACGCTCGTATACGGCCCGAAGCGCGTCGATTTCCGCCGCCAAGGCGTTCGGCGCACCGTCCGGCCCCTTCAACAAATCCGCCTTCGTGAAGCACAAGACGCAACGGAGGCCGGCCAGTTCGGACAAGGCGAGAAATTTATCGAGCAGCTGCCGGTTGATGTCGGGGCGCGCCACGGCGAAGACGATCAGCGCCGTGTCCACGTTCGCGATCGGCGGCCGTACGAGCTCCGTCGTGCGGGGCAGCAGCTCGACGACCGTGCCTTCGCCCGAGCCGTCGTCCTTCGCTTCGAACCGGACGCGGTCGCCGACGAGCGGCGACTCGCCCCGCTTCTTAAACAGCCCTCTGGCCCTGCATGCCACGACGTCGCCGCCGTCCTCCGGCCGCACGTAATAAAATCCGCTCAACGCCTTCACAATCAAGCCCTCTTGCATTCGTACCGTCGGCCTCCCGCGTTCGTTCCTGATATTTATAACCCGTCTACGATCGTCTCCGCCAATCCCGACGAATCCTCGTCGGCCGGCTCCGACGGGCTTTCCGGCGCCGGCTCGATCGGCGCCGCGTCCGTCTCCTTAACGTCCGGCTGCGCTTCGTCCTCGCCGCCGTCTCCGCCGTTTCCGCCGTTTCCGCCGTTCCCGGCGTTCGGCGCGGACGCCGATCCGCCGCTTTCGCTGGCCTGCCGATGCGTCCACGTATATTGCTCCACCTTGCCGTCGTCCCGATACACCTCGATGACGGCATTCTTGTTAGGCGACGTCACGACCTCGAACGAGAACGCCTGCTCGGAGGAAACCGTCTGGTTGACCGCCTCGACGCGATCGCCCATCGCGTCGCTCACGAGAATGCGGATCGCGCTCTCCCCGCCCTGCGTCTTCGGCCCGATGACGACCGTATACGACGTCACCCGCGCCTCGCTCGGCAGCCCCTCGCTGACGTAAATCATGATGCCCTCGCCCGGCGGCTTCACGGGATCGCCCGGCTGATACGGAAATTGCTTGAACACGCGCCCCTCCGCGAAGTAAGCCGGTTCGGAGACAATATTTTTCTCGAGCAGCTCGAGCCCTTCGCGTTCCAGCACCGCTTGCGCTTCCTGCGCCGTCAGGCCGAGCAGCTCGGGCATGTCGATTTCTTCGCGCCCCTCGCTGACGACGATGCGCACCGACGTATCGAGCGGGTCGATCGGCTGCGCCTCCGGCGGGAACTGCTCGATGACGCCGCCGACGTCGTCCTCGCTGTGCTCCCGGTCGACGGTGATATTCGTGTCCGGAATGCCGAGCTCCTCGAGCGCCCGCTTCGCTTGGGATTCCGACAGCCCTACGAGCTTCGGCATCTCGACGAGCTGGACGCCCTTGCTGACGTACAGCCGGATCGAGGTGTTGCCCTTGGCAGTTTCGTTCTTCTTCGTCTGGGAGATGACGTAATCGACGGGAACGTCCCGGTTGAATTCGTAAACGATGGGCTGCTCCACGATGAGTCCGGCCGCTTCGATCTCGTCGATCGCCCGCTGCAGCGGCAGCCCTTCGACGAGCGGTACCTCGACGGTCGGGATGACGAAGATGTCCTGCACCTTCTGCACGCCCCACCAGGCGCCGCCAAGCAGCACGAGCAGCACGCCGAACCAAATCAGCGGCTTGATCCACGGATTGCTTCGTCCGGCTTCCTCGTCGTCGTCCTCATAGCTCTCCCGCCAAACCGGAGCGCCGCCCGGCGCTTCGGCCGGCTCGGGCGCCGGCCCTTTGGCGGCGGACGCCGGCCGCATGTCGGCGCGGATGGCCGGAATGACGCGCGTCGCTTCGGCGTCGTCCTCGGCGTCGCTCGCGTACGTCCACTTCGGCTCGTTCCGGCGCTCGGGCGCAAGGCACGATTCCAAGTCGCGAAGCATCTCGCCGGCGGAACCGTACCGTTCTTCGGGCCGCTTGCGCAGCGACTTGAGGATGACGTTTTCCACGCTTTGGGGGATCATCGGATTGACGACGCGCGGATCCTCCACCGGCTCTTGGAGATGCTTCAGCGCCACGCTGATCGGGCTTTCTCCGATGAACGGAAGCTTTGCCGTCAGCATTTGGTACAAGACGATGCCGAGCGAATACAGGTCCGACTTCTCGCCGGCCGAGACGCCCTTGGCGTGCTCGGGCGAAAAATAATGAACGGAGCCGATGACGGAGCCCGTCTGCGTAATCGTGGACGTCGTCGCGGCCCGCGCGATGCCGAAGTCGGTTACCTTCACGCGGCCGTTCTTCCCGATAAGTATATTGTGCGGTTTAATATCGCGATGAATGATGCCGTTCGCGTGCGCGTGCTCGAGCGCGTCGCAAATTTGAGTCGCGACGTGCACGGCTTCCGACGCCTGAAGCGGCGCCTGCGCTTTGATAATATCGTTCAAGTTGGAGCCTTCGACATACTCCATGACGATGAAATGCGTTTCCCCGTCCTGTCCGACATCGTAGATGCTGACGACGTTCGGATGGGACAGCGACGCGGCCGACTGCGCCTCTCGCCGGAAGCGACGGATGAACTCCTCGTCGTGCACGTACTGTTGCCTGAGCACCTTGACGGCCACATACCGGTTCAGCAGCGTGTCCTTAGCTTTATATACGAGCGCCATGCCGCCGCCGCCCACGCGCTCAATGATTTCGTAGCGACCCGATAATGTCGTCCCGTTCACCCGCAGCTCCCCCCTTGTCTCTCCGTTTTATGGTTCATTGGCCAACAGCACCACTGTAATATTGTCGTCTCCCCCGGCGTCGAGCGCGGAAGCCACGAGCCGTTCCGCCTTCTCGTCCAGCGTGCCTTCGCCGCGCACGGTGCGGGTCAGCTCGGCCTCGGATATGAGGTTGGACAAGCCGTCGCTGCAAAGCAGCAGTACGTCGCCCGGCGCCCACGGGAGGCGGGATACGTCTACTTCCACGTCGAATTCCGTGCCGAGCGCCCGCGTAATGACGTTGCGCCGCGGATGCGACGCCGCCTCTTCCCGCGTGAGCTGCCCGGTCTTGACGAGCTCGTTGACGAGCGTGTGGTCTTCGGTGATCTGCGATATTTCGTTACGATGGATATAATAGGCCCTAGAATCCCCGATATGACCGATCAGCACGCGGTTCGCGTCGACGAGCGCCGCCGTGATCGTCGTCCCCATGCCCCGGTAATGCTCTTTGCCGGAGGCGATCTCGTACACTTTCGCGTTCGCGGCTCGGATCGCGTCCACGAGACGCGCCGCCCGTTCGTCCTCGTCCAACGCGACGTCGATGCCGCGAAGCGACGCTTCGACGAGCTCGATCGTAATTTGGCTGGCCGTGTCGCCCGCTTGATGGCCGCCCATGCCGTCGGCGACGATGGCGAGCGTGCCGCCCGCCACCCCGTCCTTCACGACGACCCGGTCCTCGTTCACCGAACGAACCCGTCCGATGTCGGATTTGTATGCTGCTTTCAACATGACATTCACCTCGCGGTCGACTCCATATGCTTGGCGCGCAACTGGCCGCACGCGGCGGCGATGTCGTGGCCTTGCTCCCTGCGGATCGTCGTATTCACTTGCCGCTTCTCGAGAATTCGTTTGAATTCGAAAATGGCCGCCTTCGGCGTGCGCACGTAATCGCGCTCCGGCACGTAGTTGACCGGAATGAGGTTCACGTGGCAGAGCATGCCTTGCAGCACGACGCCGAGCTCCTCGGCATGCTCCGGCTGATCGTTCACGCCGTTGATAAGCGCATATTCGAACGTAATGCGCCGACCGGTCTTCTCGATATAATAGTTGCACGCCTTCATCACGTCCGCGAACGGGAAACGCCGATTGACCGGCATCAGCTTCGAACGAAGGGCATCGTTCGGCGCATGAATCGAGATCGCGAGATTGATCTGCGTATTCCAGTCCGCGAATTCGTAGATTTGCGGCACGATGCCGCTCGTCGACACGGTGATGTGACGCTGTCCGATATTCATGCCCTTCTCGTGCATCATGAGCGTCATGAACGTCTTCGACGCCTCGAAATTTTCGAACGGCTCGCCAGAGCCCATAATGACGATGCTGCTGATGCGCTCGTTCGTCGCGTCGAGCAGGCGCTGCGAGTAGACGACCTGGGCGACGATTTCTCCCGCGTACAAGTTGCGCTTCAGCCCGCCGAGCGTCGACGCGCAAAACGTGCACCCGATCCGGCAGCCGACCTGCGTCGTGACGCAAATGCTGATGCCATAGTTATGGCGCATGACGACGGTTTCGATCGCATGGTTGTCGTATAGGCCGAAGAGAAACTTAATCGTTCCGTCCTTCGACTCCAGCTTCGTAATCTCGCTGAGGATCGGGAACTGAAAGCTTGCCGCCAGCTTCCCGCGAAGCTCCTTCGACAAGTTCGTCATATCCTCGAACGCAATGACCCGCTTGCCGTACAGCCAATCGAAAATTTGGCCCGCGCGGAACGCAGGCTCCCCTTGCGACTTTAACCACTCCTGCAGCGCTTCGAGCGTTAAGTCGTAAATGAACGGCTTCTCCGGAAGCTCGATCTCTTTCTTCATCCTGCACCATCCCTGCCTTCCGCCGTCCGGCGCCGCCATGCTGTTCGCCGAAGGGCGCGCCGAAACTCTACTATCTATTGTAAACGTTCGTCCTCTATTTTAACACAAGCCCTCCGCCGGTTTCTCGAAAGATGAGCGAATCAGCCTAGCCATAAAGAACCCGTCCGAGCCGTAATCGGCCGGCGTCAGGAGCAGCCGCCCGGGACCTGCGCCGCATCGCTCGGCTACGTCCTTCGGTATGCCGGCCGGCGGCGCCCCGTCGTAGGCGAAGTCCGGGTGACGCGCAAGGAACGCCTCGACCTGCTCCTCGTTTTCCCGAGGCTCGAGCGTGCATGTGCTGTAGACGAGTACGCCCCCGGGCTTCACGAGCGGCGCGACGGCGTCGAGAATCGCGCGCTGCGTCGCCGCGATGCTATCGACGTCGTCCTGCGTCTTCGTCCATTTGATGTCCGGCTTGCGGCGGATGACGCCGAAGCCGGAGCACGGGGCGTCGAGCAGGACGCGGTCGAACGAAGCCGGCTCGAACGTCTCGCCGAGCTTCGCCGCGTCGGCGACGACCGTATGCACGCTTGCGAGCCCGAGCCTGCGGGCCGCTTCGTCGATCAGCTTTTGCTTATGCGGATGAATGTCGCAGGCGATCACTTCGCCCGTATCGCCCATCCGCTCGGCGAGCTGCGTCGTCTTCCCGCCCGGCGCCGCGCAGCAGTCCAGCACGCGCATGCCCGGCTTCGGGTCGACGAGCGCGGCGACAAGCATCGAGCTTTCGTCCTGCACGGTGCATAAGCCCGCTTTATACGCGCCGGTG
>NZ_DASQMZ010000194.1:0-13876 GCF_035645235.1 Paenibacillus sp. | reverse complement strand
CAGCTGCTCGAGCACGTCCGGCTTCAGCGCGGACTCCTGCGTCGTTGCCGCTGGCTGCTTATTCGCTACGCTTGCTTCCATCCATCTTCCACTCCTTGTTGTGTGCGGATTCGCCGAATAATGTGAAATTCTTCACATGCGAAGAAGCTCGCGTCCGACGCTCCGATGAATATTGTCCTTGAGAATATTTTATTACATTACAGACCGGTCTGCATTAGAAATGTGAAAAGCGTCACATAAATAATTTTAATAAGGGTGACAACCTTTTCGAACCGCATAAAATTTAACAATCGGGGAGCGTTCGTCCTCTACGTAGCCGTTAATCGTTACGGTGCCCTCGCGGCTTCCTTTTCATCCAAAGAAATCCTTCCTGATATTTCGAATGTTCCGCGCCATCGCGGTGCGCTTGATCCGCCACGGCCTCCCCCGCGCGCTTGGTCGCCTGCCCGACTGCACCGCCATGCAGCACTTTTTGCACCATGGCGGTGCAATTTCTGCACCATCGCGGTGCACTTGATCCGCCACGGCCTCCCCGGCGCGCTCGGTCGCCTGCCCAACTGCACCGACGTGCAGCACTTTTTGCACCATGGCGGTGCAATATCTGCACCATCGCGGTGCGCTTGAACCGACACGGCCCCCAGGGAGGCGCTTGGTCGCCTGCCTACTGGGGGCCGTGCCGCATGCGTTCAATCTTCGTCTGGGGGCCGTGCCGCACTTGTCTGCGGATGCCCTATTGAGCCCCCTGCTTGCCGTCCCCGCCTTCGCCGCCTCCGACTCCTTCGTCGTCCCCATCGTCGCGGTCCGGCGTCTCCTCGTCCGCCGACTCTCCCTCGTCCGCCGACTCGCCCTCCGCGGACTCCTGCGCGGGCGCGGCTTCGTCCGCCGCGGCGACGCTCGCCCGCGGGACGATCGGCGGCAGCTCCGGCCGCGCGTGCCCGTACAACCGCACGAAGATGTCCTCGATCTCCTCGCCCGTCAGATCCCCGCGCCGCAGCAGCTCCTCCGCGATCGCATGGACGAACTCGGCCCGCTCCCGCACGAGCGCCTTCGCCTGCGCCATCTGCTCCTTGAGCAGCTCGTTGATCTTCGGGCGCAGCGTCTTCATCGCCTCCGCGTTCGAGCCGACCGCCCGGAAGCTGAACAGATCGTCGCCCATACCCACGAGCCCTAAATACATCCCCGCGATCTGCGTCGCCTGCTGCAGGTCCGACGTGACGCCGTTGAGCTTCTTCCCGAGAAATTCCTCCTCCACCGCCCGCGCCGCAAGGCACACTTGGATTTGGGCGAGCATCTCGCCGTCGCTCCGGTTGTACCGCTCCCGCATCGGCTTCGTCGCCGCGAGACCGAGCGCGCCGCCGCGGCGAATGATCGTCACCTTCCAGACGCGTTCGTGCGGCTTGAGCAAGTATTGCGCCACCGCATGGCCCGCCTCGTGATACGCGACGTTCCGCTTCTCGTCGTCGCTCATCGAGCGAAGCGGCTGCTTCAGCCCCCACTCGTACGTCTCCATCGCCGTGCGGAAGTCCTCGTAGCCCGCCGCCGCCGCGCCGCGCTGATGCGCGATGACGACCGCCTCGTTGACGATATGCTTGATCTGCGCCGGACTGTACCCGATCGTGTCGAGCGCCGCCTTCTCCGGCGTCAGCGTGTCGTCCTTCTTAACCTTCTTTAAGTAATATTGGAAAATGTCCACCCGCCCGTCGTAATCCGGCGCGTCGACCCACAGCTGCCGGTCGAACCGCCCCGGCCGCAGCAGCGCCGGATCGAGCACGTCCGGCAAATTCGTCGCCCCGATCGTCAGCACCGCCGGACGCTCCGCCTTCGATCGCCGCAGGCCGAGCGAGCGGAGCAGCTTCGCCACCCTCGAGCTGTCGATATTCGGCGGATCCATCTGCAGCAGCAGCTCGTTCAGCAGCCCGACCCCGCCGCCCATGCCGAAGAAGCCGCCGCCCATGCCCCCGCCGCCGCCCGACCGCCGCATCCCGATCGCGTCGATCTCGTCGATGAAAATAATGCACGCGCCGTAAATGCGCGCGAGCTTGCGAGCCTTCGCGTACAGCCGCATCACCTTCAGGTTGCCGACGCCGAAAAACATATTTTGGAAGCTCGGCGCCGACGCGTACGCGAACGGAACCTGCGCTTCGTTGGCGATCACCTGGGCGAGGTACGACTTGCCCGTGCCGGGCGGACCGCATAACAGCAAACCCCGGATGGCTTCGCCGCCCATCCGCTTGAAATCCTTCACGCCCTTGAGCAGCTGAACGATGCGCTCCGCGTTTTCCACGATCTCGGGGTTGCCTCGGTAATCGTCCCAACTCGCGCCCGTCTCCCCCGGTAAAATCCAGTACGTCCGCCCCCTGGCCAAAAACCAGAACAACGCCACGAACTGAATAATAATGAAGACGACGGCGAACAGCAGCTGGAACAGCAGCGAGAGCACGGTCAACGCCCCGTTCCAGACGGGAGGACCGCCCGCCCAAATCAAAGTGCCGACCGCGGCGAGCACCGCCAGTCGAATCAGCAGCCGCCGCCACTTGATCCATTGATACTTTCGCATAGGCTCACATCCTTCGTGAATGTCTCGATAGCCTGGGGCGAACCGATGAAGCAATCGCCGGACGCCGTTCGTTCGATATTCATTACCTTTTCGGGAGAAGGCGGCACAATTCCTTCGGAAACGACACGCCGATTCGTAAGTTATGACAATACTAGGATATGAGGGAAGCCTTGCGCCTAAGAACGCGCCGCCGGGCGTGCCCCATGATGAAAACCCGCCGGCAATATGCTACAATACCTGAATCCAAACGCGGACAGCGCCTATCGGGAGGTAACAGCAAGCTTATGCTAATCATTGGGATCGCCGGGGGAACGGGCTCCGGCAAGACGACCGTCGCCCGCTCGGTTATCGAACGGCTCGGGTCGGACAAGGTGACGTTCATCTCGCAGGACAACTATTACAAGGACAATCCGGAGCTGAGCTTCGCGGAGCGCGAGAAAATCAACTACGATCACCCTTTCGCATTCGAAAACGATCTCCTCGTCCGGCATCTCGAACAGCTCCGGTCGGGCCGCCCGGCCTACGCGCCGGTCTACGACTTCTCCCGTCATGCCCGCTACGCGGACCGCACCGTAGAACTGAAGCCGAATAAAATCGTCATCATCGAAGGGCTGCACGTCTTGTCCGACGAAAGCCTTCGCGCGATGCTCGACATCAAGGTATTCGTCGACACCGACCCCGACGTGCGCATTTTGCGGCGCGTGCTGCGGGACATCCAAGAGCGCGGCCGGACGATTCAATCGATCCACGACCAATATTTATCGTCGGTGAAGCCGATGCATGAAGCGTTCATCGAGCCCTCGAAAAAATACGCCGACGTCATCATCCCCGAAGGCGGGCATAACGAAGTCGGCGTACAATTGCTGACGATCTTGACGGAAACTTACTTAACGGCAGACTCAGGAGCTTAACCGATCGATCGTCGGGAACGACTTCCGGTAATATTCCCGGATCTCTTCCCACTTCGCGAGCACGATACCCGCGATCGTCGGGTCGAACTGCGCGCCGCTGCAGCTCTCGATTTCCCCCCGGACGTATTCGAGATCGAGCGCCTTGCGGTACGCCCGATTCGAGCACATCGCGTCGATCGAATCGGCGACGCACAGCGCGCGGCCGATGAGCGGAATTTCCTCGCCCCGGAGCCCGTCGGGATAGCCTTTACCGTCCCACCGTTCGTGATGGTGGCGCACCCCGAGCACGATTTCCTCCGGCATATTCAGGTTTTGGCACAGCTTCGCGCCGCTCGTCGTGTGGGCTTTCATCGTGCCGTATTCTTCCTCGGTCAGCCGTGCCGGCTTCAACAGGATGCTGTCCGGAATCGACAGCTTGCCGACGTCATGTACGAGCCCGCAATTGTACGCCCGTTCGGGCGAAAGCTGCGGAAGCGATTCGGCGATCAGCCGAGCCACGTGGGCGACGCGCTCCGAATGCCCTTGCGTGTAGGCGTCCTTCGCTTCCACGCTCTGGGACAGCGTCAGAACCGTCTGCAGATGCTTCGCCTCGAGCGACTCGCGCCAGCGAAGATCGTTCACGACGAAATAGATAATAAACACTAAAATCAAGAAGACCGTAAGGACATCGAGCAAAATGACGGTCTGCACCGCGGCCTCGCTATTCGTATCGAACAGGAACAGCAGCGACAACGCGATATTAAGAGCAAAGGCGCTTAACGAGGACAAAATGTAGATGCGCCGGTTCCGAAACAGCAGCGCGAAGACCGGCACCAGAACGAATACGCCCGCGAGCGCCCATTCCTGAAGCATGACGAAAATCGCGGAGACGATAAACAGCGCATTCGCCACCAACACATAAGGCGCTAAGCGCGACGGAAGCGCTTTATACACAAAGGAGGGCAAAAAACCGATCAGCATCAACGCAGCGACCGCTTCGTAATGCAAAGCAGGATGAATCCAGGCATGGCGAAGCGAGAGGATGAGTAAACCGAACGTACTGGAAATTTGCCCAATCCAAATGAGCCGATCGGTCTGAGGAATATTTCGTATCATGCAGTGCAGCGGCCCCTTCGCATCTCGACATAATATTATTATATGTTTCTGGATATGTTGTTGACAATCCATCGTTTATTTTGTAATTTATTAATCAATAAATACCACAAGACTGAGGAAGGTACGCATCGATGAGCCCGAAGGAAGACGCCGCCGAGCGCAAACAGCAAATTCTCGCCGCCGCCGCCGCGCTGTTCGCGGAATCCGGCTACTACAAGACGACGACCGCGCATGTGGCGAAAGCCGTCGGCGTAACGCAGCCGTACATTTTTCACTTCTTCCGTACGAAGGAGGAATTGTATCTTGCCGTGCTGAAGCAAGCCGCCGAGCGCATTCTTCATGCCTTTACGATCGCGGACGCCCCGCCCGAACAGCTTCCCGAGGCGATGGGGCGCGCGTTCGGCGAACTGCTGGGCGACTACCGCAGCGAAATTTTGCTCGTGATGACGTCGTTCACGATCCCCGAGCCGGCCATTCGAGAATATACCCGCACGGAATTCGAACTCGTCTTCGATCGGGTGAAGGAGCGGTTCGAGAAGGCGGGGTTGCCGAATGCGGGCATGATGGCCAGCACGTTCATCGGGCAAGGGCTGGCGCTGACGATGTCCGAACTGCTGCAATCGCCGAAGTTATTCGACTGGAAGAAACCTCACGAGCATTGACGCCGCGCCGGGCACCGCCTTCGACGACGGACCGCGCGGGCAGGAATTGTCGGCGCGATCCGTTGCACTACAAATTTATTTATTAATAAATAATAAACAGGAGTTGATACCGCATGTTTACCCCCTCCCGCATCCGCTTGCTGGCCGTCACCTGTATCGCTTTGTTCATGGCCATGCTCGACAACCTCGTGCTCGGGGTCGCCCTCCCGTCGATCCAACGCTCGTTCGACGCAAGCCTCTCCGACCTCGAATGGTTTATGAACGCTTATACGCTCGCGTTCGCCGTCCTGCTCATCCCGTTCAGCGCGCTCGGCGAGCGCTTCGGGCGCAAACGCGTCTTCCTGGCCGGCATCGCCGTCTTTACGCTCGGCTCCGCGCTCGCCGGCCTCGCCGGCGCCTCGATCGAGCTCATTCTCGCCCGCGCGCTGCAAGGCGTCGGCGGGGCCGCGATCGTGCCGCTCAGCCTCACGCTCGTGAACGGCGCCTTCCCGGAACGCCTGCGCGCCGCCGTCCTCGGCATCTGGTCCGGCATCTCCGGGCTCGGGCTGTCGGTCGGCCCGCTCGTCGGAGGCCTCATCGTCGAAGGCGCGCCGTGGCAATGGATATTCTGGGTGAACGTTCCGGTCGGCGTTCTAGCGATCTTGTTCGGCTTGCGTTGGCTCCCGGAATCGCACGGCGAACGCAGACCCGCCGATCCGGCCGGCGTCGCGCTGCTCGCCGCGGGACTGTTCGGCCTCATCTACGGCCTTCAGCACGGGAACGTCGACGGCTGGCTGTCGGCGAAGGTGCTCGGTCTGCTGCTTGGAGGCGCAGCGCTGCTCGTCGTCTTCTATGGTTGGGAACGCCGCCGGCGGCAGCCGTTCGTCCGATTCGAGCTGTTCCGCCGCCCTTCTTACGCGGCGTACGTACTTACCGGCTTCTGGATGAATGCGGGCATCTTCGGCACCATCTTCCTGCTTACCCTCTTTCTTCAGCAGGCGCAAGGGTACTCGGCGCTCGAGGCCGGGGTCCGCACGATGGCGTGGACCGGCAGCACGATGCTCGCCGCCCCCCTGGCCGGCCTTGCAATCGGGCGGCTCGGCAATAAAGGCGTGTTAAGCGTCGGACTGACGCTGCAAACCGCCGCCGTCGCCGGCTTCGG
Source organism: Paenibacillus sp. (assembly GCF_035645235.1). Taxonomy (GTDB): domain Bacteria; phylum Bacillota; class Bacilli; order Paenibacillales; family YIM-B00363; genus Paenibacillus_AE. The sequence goes on along the minus strand of NZ_DASQMZ010000194.1, from coordinate 7,510 downwards.
CTGGCTGATCGCGGCGAACGGCGTCGACTTCCCGTTCGCGTATCAGGCTCCGCTCATGGTTTTGGCGGGAGCCGGCATGGGATTCAGCTTTACGCCGCTGGCGCACGGCGTCCTCTCCGCGGTGCCGCATGGCGCGGCGGGCGAAGCGAGCGGCATCAGCAATGCGACGCGCGAGCTCGGCGGGGTGTTCGGCATCGCCATCGGCGCCCTTCTCTTCCAATCCGGCTCCGCGATCCGGTCGGCCGCCGACTTCGGCGCCCATGCCGTGCCGGCGCTGTACGTGTGCGCCGCCATGCTTGCGCTCGCCTTAATTTGCCTGCTGGTTTTCGTTCGAAGCGAGAGCTCCTGCGACGCGCAGCCTTCCGCCGCACCGCAGACGGCCCCTTAAAGGCGCGAGCGAACGCGAAGCGACGCAAATAAGGACGCTCCCTCGGGGCGTCCTTCGCTCATTGCACGTAGCCGAATGCGTTTTTTCCGGCGGACTTGATTTTGTACATCGCCTGATCGGCTTTGTTGACGAGCTCCGTCGGCTCCCGTCCGTCCCGCGGATACAGGCTGATGCCGACGCTGACGGACAGCCGCACCTCCGCGCCGTTCGCCTTAAAGCCCGGCCCGAACGCGTCGACGAATTTCCGCGCGATCACCTCGGCGTCCCGCTCCTCCTTCAGCTGGCTAAGCAGCACGACGAACTCGTCGCCGCCGAGGCGCGCGATCGTATCCGTGCTTCGAATGCAGCTTTTCAATCTCGCGGCGGTTTCCTGCAAAATTCGATCCCCGATCTCGTGCCCGTAAGCGTCGTTCACTTCCTTGAACCCGTCGAGATCCAGGAACATGACCGCGAGCCGCTCCCCGCTGCGCTTCGCGTAATTGACGGCCCACGTCAGCCGCTCGTTGAAATACATTCGATTCGGCAGCTCGGTGAGCGAATCGTGCAGCGCCAAATGCCGGTTCATCTCCTCGGAGCTTTTGATTTCGCTGTACTCCACTTCCATCTCGCGAATCAAATTTTTCAGCTTGTACACCCGGTCATACATATTCGTCATGTCGCTGATCTGAATGAGCGCGTACGCCTCCCCTTCGTGAGTCAAAGGCTCCACGTTCATATTTTGCTTGCTGGCATCGTCGTCCGTCGCATGCTTCGGCAAGATGAACGACTTATGCAGCGTGCTCGAACAGAACCGGCTTTGCCCCCGGAACAGCGCGTTCGACAAGATGTCCTCGTATGCCTTCTGGCGAAACCGAGGACACACGTCGGCCAGCGGCCGGCCGAGCACCTCCTCCGCGCGCAAGCCGGAGCAGCGTTCAAGCCAATGGTTCCACAGCACGATTCTGCGCTCTCGGTCCACGACCATCATACCGACGTTCGCTTTATTCCAAGCCTTGAACACCAAGCTATCCATAGCTTTCCTCCAGCAGCTCATCGATCTTGCTTACCAAAGTAGTAATCGAGTTCATGCTCAGCGCAATGATGATCACTCCCTTTACCTTCGTCTCCGCAAGCTGGAAAGAGGTGTGCAAAATCAATACGTATACGTCGTGCTGCAAAAAGACGGACTCGTCCGTATTGGTGACATGGACGAGCTCGATATCCGGCAGCGTATACTCCAGCTTCAGCTCCAGGAAGTTGCCGAACTCGCCGATGATCGCGTTCAGAATGACGTTGCTGATCTCCTTGAGTACGTCCAGATCCGTATCTACCAGGCGCATGCTTTCAGCACCCTCGCCCGCTTCCGGCGGAAGCTCTCCCAGGCAAACGCTTACCAACATTTTGGCTTGATCGGCCGGAATGAGCAACGACGCCTTCCCGTTGAATTCATGCCCGAATTTCAAGGAAGACGTTATCAAATGCCCTTCCCGGAAGAAAAAGGTGAACCGCCGGTCCGTCGGGTGCACGTCCGAAATCGACAGCAGCTCGACCTCAGGAATCGTCAGGTCGATCCGCTGGCTCACCATCTCCGACAGCATATGCGCCGCTTGACCGACGTAAACGTTCACCAGCTCCGTCAGCACGTCCTTTTGCATCTCGTTCAGCATGTCGCCGCCTCCGCGATCAACGTCGCGAGCAGCTCCGCCCGCTCCCCCGTAACCGGCTTGCTGACGAAGCCCGAGATGCCCATCGCTTCGATCTCGTCCCGGGTAGCCTTCTGCACGTCCGCCGAAATCACGATGACCTTCGTGTTCGCATCGTCGGCGCGAATCGCGCGAAGCAGCTCTTGTCCGCTCATGCCCGGCATGAGCAAGTCGCTTAAGACGATGTCCGGCGCATGCTCTCGATACAGCGCGTACCCGTCCTCCCCGTTGGTTGCGGTCAACACCTCGGCCTCGGGAAATCGTTCCGTCACAAGCTTGCGCGTAATGTTTTGCACGAATTTCGAATCTTCCACGATCAGTATTTTCATGGACCTAGCCCCCGTACGCGGAATGGATTGGCTCCATTATATCCTTAGTCCCATAAAGTATCGAGAACAAAATAAACGCGTGAGCCTGAAGAATCAAACGCAAGCGAAAACCTCCCGCTACGCCTGCTCGAAAGCCGGATCATCCGGCGTTCCTAAGCATATGTAGGGAGAGGTTTGGACCGTTCTATTGCAATCTTGTATTTTACCGCGGTAGCTTCTGGCGTTCCTTCAGCGCGCGCTGGATGTCGCGCTGCGCGTCCTTCTTCGCCGCCGATTCGCGTTTGTCGTAGTTTTTCTTGCCCTTGCCGAGGCCGATCAGCATCTTGGCGAAGCCGTTCTTCAAGTACACCTTCAGCGGTACGATCGTGTAGCCCTCCTGCTTCGAAAGGCCCAGCAGCTTCGTAATTTCTTTCTTATGCAAAAGCAGCTTACGCGCCCGGGTCGGATCGCTCGGATTGTGCCGGTTGCCCTGCTCGAACGGCGAGATGTGCATGTTGTGCACGAACGCCTCCCCGTTCCGAATCGTCGCGAAGGCGTCCGAGATGTTGGCCTTCCCGCCGCGAAGCGACTTGATTTCGGTGCCGGTCAGCACGAGCCCCGCCTCGTAGGTTTCCTCGATGAAGTAGTCATGCGACGATTTGCGGTTTTGCGCGAGCAGCTTGTCGTCGTTCTTCTTCTTCGCCATGGGCACCTACCTCCTCCGGGACGCAACGTTTCCTTATCGGTACTTCATCATACCAACAGCGGCGCGCGAAATCAAGATAACGCGTTCCCTTCCCGTACGCGCCCGGAACGCGCGGAACGGCAGCACTCGGCCGCGGGGGCGGCGAGGCTGCCGTAAATGGCTGTCGGGAATTATTGAATGATCCCTACGTCCTTCAACTTCTTATCCGCTTCGGCGACGAGCGCGTCAATCTTGTATGTGTCCCTAAGCGTCTGGACGAAGGCGTCGAATTCATCCAGCGGGCGTTGGCCGTAAATAAATTTAATGATCTCCGCTTCCTCGTACCTCTTCAAGTCGGCTGTATTTACCTCCGGCGGAACGGTGACGAAGCTCGTATACACCTTAATGTACGGTTGGTTCATAGAGAAATTATAATATTGCTCAAGATCCGGAAATTTCACTTGTAAATACTGATAGTCGTCGCGGTTCGTAATTTGATGAATGTGCGAGTATGCGACGTCGGTGCTGGCCGGAAGGACGGACACCTTGCCGTCTTTCATTTCGTAATGGACGCCTTCCAGCCCGTAGTTGACGAGCAGCTCCCCTTCGCCGCCGGAGACGTAGTCGATGTACTCCAGCACCTTGTTCAGCTTCTCGGGTTGATTTTCCAAAGAGCTCGGCAAGGCGACGAAGCCCGGTGCGGAGCCTTGGTCCACGACGCCCTGGTATTTGCCTCCCGGACCGGTCAGCGCATCCATCTGCGTCCATTCCGCCTTCGGATTCACCGCTTTATACACTTCGACGTTGGAGGGCTTCGTCATACGGGCCCAATGCGCGAAGTTGATGCCCGCAAGACCCTTGTACGCTTTCTCGTCCGCCTTCGTGCCCTGGTTCGCCATAAATTCCGGATCGACGACCTTCGCTTCGACGAACGCCTTGATCGCGGTCAACGCGGCTTTAAACTCCGGCTGCGCGGTCGAATACGCCGGCGCGTTATCCTTAATGACGATATGGCCGCGTCCCGGCGTGTTGTAGGCCGAGAAGATCGGCAGGAACGGGGAAGTGCCCTCCAGCCCGATCCCGGTAATGCCGAACGTGTCCTGCTTGCCGTTGCCGTCGGGATCGCTGTACGTGAAGGCGTTCGCCACGTCGAACAGCTCGTCGACCGTCGTCGGCACGGACAAGCCCAACGCATTCAGCCAGTCCTGACGGATGAAGTACGTATTATTGACCGGGATAAGCGGACGCTTCGGAAGCGCATACACCTTGCCGCCGACCTTGCCCTTGTTCAATTCGGATTCCGGCCACTTCGCCTTGACGTTCGGCATCCGATCGAGATATTTGCCGATTTCGAGCAGCACGCCCTGACTCGCGTATTTCTCCATCGATTCCTTGTTCACGATAAACAAATCCGGCGGCGTGCCGCCCGCGATTTTGACGCCCAGCTGCTGCTCGTAATCGGTCGCCGGCGCATTGAATTCCATCTCCATATGGAGTTCTTCGTTTAGCTTTTGCAGGATCGGGTCCTTATCGGGCGTCGGGAGGCCCGCGGCGCCCATGACGAATACGGAAATCGCCACCGGCTCCGACGGCTTCTCCGGCGCCGTCGGCTCCGATGTTTTGCCTGCGGAAGCGGTACCCTCCGCCGCCGTCCCGCCGTCGGTCGGCGAAGCCGTGCCGCCGCCGCAAGCCGTAACGAAGAGCAACGATGCAATGACGATCGAAGCGTTGAGCCTGCCGCCGAGTTTCGTTCGTTTCATAGAAAAATCATCCTCCTATCGAGTTTTCGTGCCTTCCATTCCGATTGCGACGGCGTCCGCCGCCGCTTCGCCGGCAAGCAAGAGGCGACCGACGGCTTCGCCGCCGCGCTCCCGCACCGCCGGGTGCCATCCTCCGACGCCGACGATTGCGCCGCCGCAGGCCGCAACGTACGACGTACCCGCCTCGACGCCCGGTAGCGCGCCGCGACCCGGCGACAGCGTCCAGGGGTCGTCGGCCAAGTGCGCCAGCGCCGCGCCTTCCGGCAGCTTGCCGGACGAACGAAGCGCGGCGAAGACGGCTCCGACGATTGCCTCGCGTTCGCCGGGCGCTGCGTTTTCAAAGTAGACATCTAAGTATGCCTCCGCGTCGTAGAAAGCCGGACGGAGCCGCGTTTCGTACGCCGCGCCGCCGACCTCTACGCGATGCCGACGTTCCCCCTCGAGCGGCGCGCCGAGCAACGTCGCCGTAAGAACGGCCCCCTGCCATTCGCCAGCCTCCCAGACGAAGTCCGGGGCGACCTCCCTCAGGATCGCCGCCTCGGGCGAACAATCGACCAGCCGCCGCGCAATAAGCGTCTCACTGCCGCTCTTGTAGACAAGGCGCACCGCCCAGTCCCCCTGCGGGCGCCGTTCCGCTCGCGCCACGCACGCTTCGAACCGGACGCGCACCCCGCTCTCGGCGACCCAGCGGTCCGCGACGAGCTGCGCGAGCACCGGCTCCGTTCGGTCTCCGCGCCGGGCGCCGGCGGCCTCCAGCCGCCGCAGCAGCTCCGCCGCTTCGCCGTCCGCCGCCCCTTTCGGCAGCGACCAATCCGTCTGCCGCGCTCGCGTCGTCTCGACCAGCAAATTGCCCGTCGGCTCGACGAGAGCGACGCGCAGGCCGCGGCGGGCGAGGCGCACCGCGCACACAAGGCCCGCGGCGCCGCCGCCGCATACGGCGACGTCGACCTCCTCGGGAGGCGAAACCTCGTCCGCTCTCCCCACAATCGCCGGCGTCTCCCCGAACATTCTCGCCGCGGCGTTGCGAACATACCCGCGGTCATCCGCGGCCCACTTCTCGCGCAGCCCGGCGGCCGATCCGTCGTCCCCGCAGGACCGCAGAATGCGCGCGGCGTGCAGCTCGAGGCTCCATCGCAGCGACTCCTGCCGCCGGCCGTGCATGAGGTAATCCTCGCCGATCGTCGAGTCGCCATGAAGCCAGTCCTTCACGGCGTCGGCGACGTCCCGCCGCTTCGCCGCGTCCAGCCGATCCGCCAGATCGCCCAAATACGTCAGCAGAACAGGGTACACTGGCGCAGGATGACGTTCCCGCAGCGCCTGCAGCACCTCGTCGACCGCATCAAGCGAACCGACCATCCGCAGCAGGGCGACCGCGGCGACCCACAGCGGCATACATTTCTCATGCCCGCTAAGCTTCTGCGCGTCCCGCGACCGCAGCCGTTCCAGCAGCTCCGGCACGGCGTCTAGCTTGCCGGCCAACGTCAGCGCGATCGCCGCGCAGAACCGCACCTCCGTCTCCGGGTGCCGGAGCGCCCGGCGCAGCCCGTCCCGAACCGCCTCGTCGTCCGCGGCCGTATGGAGCAGCCACACCGCCTTCCACCGCTCGTCCGTCCCCAAATAGTCGACGAGCGGTTCCGCATAAGCGCCGACCGCCTCGCGCGGAACGGCTATCCCGGCCAACGCGCCTTGGCGGAAGCGGAGATTGCTCGACTCGCTGCGCGTCACATCCTCCGGGCGAAGCACCCCTCGGTCGACCAGCCGCCGCTGCAGCGCCTCGACGTCCAGCTCCCTCGGCGAGCAACCCAACCGCGCGCTCATCGCGGCGGCGACGCCGGCCGCCTCGCCCGTCTTGTGCAAATCCCGCTGCATGCGCACGCCCATCGAGACGTCGCGGTCGACGGACAACGCGCGGCAGCCGACCAGCACGCCGTCCAGCCCTTTCGGAAGCAAGCTGCCGTAAGGCACGTCGCACCACAAGCCCTTGGCGAACAAGCCCATCGCGCCGATCCACACCTGGCTGAAGTCGCTCTCGTTGCCGGTGTCGAAGCCGTGATTGTCGAGGTGCGAATAGCTTCGCGCCACGACGTCGCGCCTCGGCCGGTCCTCGATGTAATCGGCGATGCCGATCGTCGCGTCGCCCTCGATCAGCCCGCCTTCCCGAAGCCCGAGATGCGGAGAGACGGCGAAGTAGCGCAAGCCTTCCGCATACGCCTCCCAAATCCATTCCCTTCCCCGGAGGAAGGCTCGCGAGACATCCCGGGGATCGTAGGGATCCACCCAACCCGCATCCAGGTTGTCGTAGCCGAGCTGCCCGTCCTTCACCCGCTTCGGCACGAGGGAGTAGTTATGGTACGCGCCGTCCCGCTCGCGGCCGTGACGCATCGCGCCGCCGGCCAGCCGCACCAGCGCGCCGTTCCCCGTGCAGTCGACGGTCGTATGCGCTCGAATGTCCCGCAGCGTCCCGTCATGACCGACCGTCCGGGCGCCGCGCACGGCGCCGCGCTCCACGATCGCCTCGGTCAGCACGGTCCCGAGCATGACGCGGACGCCGCGCTCCGCGCACAGCGCCGACAGCACGATGCGCTTCGCCTCCGGGTGGAAGCCGGTCGGATCGCCGCCGAGCGACGCGCCGAGCGCCGCGACACGGCGGTTGACCTCGTCCTGCAGCCCGCCGGACGATCCGTAAT
>NZ_DASQMZ010000193.1:0-2729 GCF_035645235.1 Paenibacillus sp. | reverse complement strand
GTCCAGAGCGCTTCCTCGACGCGGAGCAGCTCCGGCTTGCCGATCATCGCGAGCAGCCGCGCCGTCACCGGATGCGGCGGACGTCCGCCGGCCTCCGGCAAGCCGAACACGTCGGATTCGTCCAGCGTCTCGAGCGCGAGTCGGGCGATCGCCCGACGCTTCCTCGCTTCGCCGCCCGCCAGCTCGACGCCGTAGCCGCGCCGCCGCACGAGCGTTAAGCCGTCCTTCGCCGCCCAGCGCTCGACGTCGTCGAGATCGCTCGTCACGGTCGGCGTCGTTACCTGCAGCTCGTGCGCGAGCGCGAACAGCTTCGCGGGCTCGTCGCGCTCGAGCAGCTCGCACAGCAGCAGCGTCCGGCGGTCCGCCGGCGACAGCTCGTGCGCGTCCGCTTGGCGCAGCAGGCGCTCGAGCGCCGCGAGCCGCTCCGGCTCGCCCTCGAGCCGCATGCCGGCGCCGGCTTTCTTGAGCAGCCCGACGCCGACGCAGCCGAGCAGCGCTTCGACGTCCGGCAGCTCGCGATGCACGGTGCGGGCGCTGACGCCCGCCGCCCCCGCGAGCTCGCCGGCCGACAGGTCGCCCGAAGCGCGCAGCAGCGCTTCGATGATTTTCTTTTGCCGTCCGGATACGTTCATGCGGGATTCGCCCCCGTCTTCGGAAAATGGACGCAACGCCGACGGCCGTTCCGGCCGTCAGCGTCGAGGGTACCTATGTGCGGTTGGGGTAGTTTACTTGAGCCGCTCGATAAGCGTTTCATACGCCGGACTCTTCAGAAAATCGTCGATCGAAATATGCTCCGCGTTCGGCGCCTTCTGCTTCGCCCGTTCCGTCAGCGTCTTATGCGTGATGACGATGTCGGCGTCCGGCGGGATGTCGTTGATCGCCGTATTCGTGATCGTCACCGGCAAGCCGGCCGCGTTCGCCTTCTTGCGAAGGATGGAGGCGCCCATGGCGCTCGAGCCCATGCCTGCGTCGCAGGAGAAGACGATTTTGTTCACTTCGCCCTTCGCTTTCGCCGGACCGTTCGCCGTCGAAGCCGTTTGCGATACCGAGCCGTTCGTGCCGCCGGCTTTCATCGATTTCATTTTCAATTGCGCTTCTTCCAGGTTTTCGTCGGTCTGTTTCCCGGTCTTGAGCAGCAGCGCGGATACCGCGAACGACGCGGCCGCGGACGTGACGACGCCGGCGAGCACCGGCAGCAGTCCGCCTCTCGGCGACATCGCGATCAGCGCGAAGATGCTGCCCGGCGACGGCGTGGCGACGAGGCCCGCGCCGAACAAGAGGAACGTGAAGGTGCCGACGACGCCGCCCGCGATCGCGCCGAGAATAAGACGCGGATTCATCAGAATGTACGGGAAGTAAATCTCGTGAATGCCGCCGAGGAAGTGGATGATCGTCGCCCCCGGCGCGGATTGCTTCGCCATGCCGCGGCCCACGAGCCAGTACGCCAGCAGAATGCCGAGACCCGGCCCCGGGTTCGCCTCGAGCAGGAAAATGATCGACTTGCCGACCGACGACGCTTGGTCGAGCGCGATCGGCGACAGCACGCCGTGGTTGATCGCGTTGTTCAGGAACAGCACCTTGCCCGGCTCGATCAGGATGTTGGCGAGCGGCAAGAGGCCCGTGTCGACCAAGAAGCCGACGCCCGCGGCGAGCGCTTGGCTGATGCCTTGCACGACCGGTCCGATCGCGACGTAGGCGAGCAAGGCGAGCGCGCCGCCGATGATGCCGGACGAGAAGTTGTTGACCAGCATCTCGAAGCCGGCTTTCACTTTGCCCTCGATCGACTTGTCGAAGCGCTTGAGCACCCAAGCGGACAGCGGGCCGACGATCATCGCGCCGAGGAACATCGGGATGTCCGCGCCGACGACGACGCCCATCGTCGCCACCGCGCCGATGACGCCGCCGCGCGTGCCGTGAATCATCGTGCCGCCGGTGTAACCGATCAGCACGGGCAGCAGGTACGTGATCATCGGACCGACGAGCGCCGCCAGGTTTTCGTTCGGAATCCAGCCGGTCGGAATGAATAGCGCGGTAATCAGACCCCAAGCGATGAATGCGCCGATATTCGGCATGACCATGCCGCTTAGGAACCGTCCGAACCGCTGCACGGCGACTCTCGCGCCGCCGCCCGAGCCGCCCGCCGTTGCGTTGTGCGTCGTTGCGTTCATGGGTGAATCCTCCTTGATTCCCATTTTTATTTGGTTAGTATGATGCAACCTTCTTTGAATAAATCGTAAGGGAAAACGGTTTTATCTTCAATTGAAGGAAAATGAGGCGGCGTCATCATTGCCGATGACAGTATTTTTTTGCGGGATCCGGAACGGAAGGGGGGGAAAAGGGGGAGCGGCGGGATGCGGCGGTTTGCGGCGGAAAACGGCCGGCGGTTATACCGGCTCGTTCAGCACCTGCTCGACCTTGGCGAGGTGGGACTCCATGCGGCGGCGGGCGGCCGCGGCGTCGCCGTCGCGAATCGCCTCGAAGATGGAGCGATGCTCGCGCAGCAGCCGTTCGGCGGACGATTTCTCGGCGTACAGCCAGAGCGCCCGCGTATCCTTCATGCTCTCATGCAGCCGCTCCGTAATCGAGCGCATCATGTCGACGAGCATCGAATTGTGCGTCGCCTCGGCGAGCGCGAGGTGGAAGCGGACGTCGGCGCGCTCGCCGGCAGCCGCGTCGACGTCCGCCATCTCCGCGAGAATCGCCTCGAGCGCGTCGACGTCGTCCGCCGT
>NZ_DASQMZ010000192.1:0-5561 GCF_035645235.1 Paenibacillus sp. | reverse complement strand
CGCGCGTGGCGGTGACCAGATGGTTCGCGTTGTCTTCGTAATGCGAGCTTGCTTCCGAATGCTCCTTGTGAATCTCGAGGGCCTTCGCGACGGCGTCGGCGATCGACTCGACGCGGTTCGGGCCGAAGCCGACGGCGCCGGAGCCGCCGATGCCCTTGAGGTGCTTGATCAAGAGCTCGGTCTTGCTGCCGTGATCCCCGTAACGCAGGAACAAGGAGATGACGCGGCCGAGCGCTTCGGACATCGCGAAGACGTCGGAGCCGGCCTTGCCTACGTTCAGGAACACTTCGCTCGGCGTCCCGTTCGAATCGTTGATCGTAATGTACGCGATGCCGAACGGCGTGTTGAATTTATACGTCGCGCCGCGCAGCACTTGCGGACGGCGCTGGTATTGCTTGTCGAACACTTGCTTTTGCTCTTCCGTCGCCTTGATCGGGAGCGAGGCGACGAGATCGATCGCTTCGGCTTCTTTCGAAGTCTCCGTCGATGCGACCGCTTCTTCCTTCTTCTCCTCGTCCTTCTTCGTACTGAGGACCTGAACGTCGCGGCTGCCGTCGCGGTAGATCGTTACGCCCTTGCAGCCGAGGTCGAAGGCGAGCTCATACAGTTCCTTCGTCTCTTCGACGGTGAAGTCGGACGGGCAGTTCGCCGTCTTGGAGATGGAGCTGTCGACCCAACGCTGAATCGCCGCCTGCACGCGGATGTGATCCTTCGCGGACAAATCCATCGACGTGACGAACCATTCCGGAAGCTCCTTGCCCGGGTTCTTGTCCTTCCACTCCTGCGCGATCGGCACGAGCTGCTTGTCGAAACCGAGACGGCTCTGACGGTAGTACTCGAACGCGAAGTACGGCTCGATGCCGGTGGACGTGCCGACCATCGTGCCCGTGCTGCCCGTAGGCGCCTGCGTGATGACCGTAACGTTGCGCATGCCGTGCTTTTTAATGGCTGCGCCGACTTCCGGATATTCGGAAACCATATTCTTCATGAAGCCGCTCTGCATAAATTTATCATAAACGAAGTGCTTGAACGAGCCCTTCTCGCCGGCGATTTCGGCCGAGGAAAGGTATGCCTCCTTCGCCATGAAGCCGTACAGCTTATCGAGGAATACGAGCGATTCCGGGCTGCCGTAACGAATTTCGAGTTTGATCATGAGCTCCGCGAGCCCCATCGAGCCGAGGCCGACGCGGCGCTCGCCCTGCTGGTTCACTTTGTTTTCTTCGAAGTGGTACGGCGTCTTGTCGATGACGTTATCGAGGAACCGCACCGAGTACCGAACCGTCTTGCCGAGTTCGTCCCACGCGACGTCGTGCTTCTCCGCGTCGTAGAACTTGGACAAGTTCACAGCGGACAAGTTGCATACGCCCCATGCAGGTAAACCTTGTTCCAATTTGTTATCCTACCGGCTTTTTATCCGATAGTTCTAACGGTTCGTATTCCCGTTAGGTCGGCATATATTTTCACGAAAAAATGTTGCTTCTTTCGTGTCGCGGCCTCGTGGACGGATTATATTCTAGCGCCTGCGCGTTAGGTTCACCGTCTATGCTCTGCCCCTGACCGCCGTATGACCGGCGGCCTTCGGTTCGGATTAGCTTCTCAGCCTTCCCGCTTTATTCCGCGATGTTTAACGTGAGGCAAACTAGGCTACCTTACCACACGGATTCGTACAAATGATCGGGTTGAAGTACCACGAGTTGGACATCTGGTTGTAGTACTCCATGAACACGACGCCCGGCTCCGCGGATTTCCATGCGGATTCGATGATCGTGTGCCAAATCTCGCGCGCCTTGACGGTGCGGTACGGCTTCACGGCTTTTCCGGCCGCCTTCCACTTCTCGAGGTCGCCGTCCCACAACCGGTCGTAGTCGGGATCCTTCGTGTCCGGGAAGACGAGCTCCCAGTCGAGATCTTCCTTGACGGCCTTCATGAAGCCGTTGCTGACGCAAACCGACAGGTTCGCGTTCGTCACTTGGCCCATCGTCTGCTTGACGGTGATGAAGTCGAGCAGGTCCGGGTGCCAGTCGTTGATCATGAGCATCAGCGCGCCGCGCCGCGACCCGCCTTGCTCGATGAGGCCCGTCGTGTAGCTGAACAGGCCGCCCCACGACACCGCTCCGCTCGAGGAGCCGTTGACGCCCGCCACGACCGAACGGCGCGGACGAAGCGAGCTGAGGTTGATGCCGACGCCGCCGCCGCGGGACATGATCTCGGTCATCTCGCTCAGCGTCGCCATGATGCCGCCGCGGCTGTCGTGCGGGGACGGGATGACGTAGCAGTTGAACAGCGTCAGCTCGTCGCTCGCGCCGGCGCCTGCCGCGATCCGTCCGCCCGGCACCAGCTTCCAGTCTTCCAATATATATTTAAAGTTCTCGGTCCACTGCTTCTGCTTCTCGGGCGCCTCGACCGACGCCATCGCCGTCGCGAGTCGTTCCCACATTTCTTCCGGCGTCTTCTCGAGCGTGAGGGTGATCTTCTCGACGGTCGTCTCGACCGTGTTGCCGGAACGGGTCTTCACCGTGACCTTGTTGCCCTCGCGCGCGATGACCTCGCCGACTTCCTTCGCCGGGAATTTCGGGTCGTCTTTCGTCAGGGCGAGCACGATGTCGCCTACCTTGGTGTTGTTGTAGTCGGCATCTTTGCGAGCATAGCGGTCCAAGAAAATTTTCTCGCTGAGGCCTTCCAGCTTCGTCTTTTGCTTCGTTTTCAAAGGAACACCCTCCTATACAAAAATCAAACACAATATAATCAGCCGCCAGTCTTCGACAGGGGCGACGGGACAGCAACATAGATGCGAAATTGCGTTATGTAGAAAACATTACTATATATTGTGTCCGGAGTCCATTATACGTCACTAGATCTTGTAGTTTCTAGCAAAATATTTTTTCGAATCGGCAGGAATTTCAGAAATGCTTACAATCCCTTAATACGAAACGCTTTCATGCCGTTTACAAGATTTCTCCATTTTCGACAACGTTCGATCCGCTCCCGCAGCCCCCTCCCCCGGTCATCGTATTGTAACATACTATGCCCGGAATGGGAACATGTATTCGTATTTATTCTGAAAAAGGAATCTCGCCCGCCGTCTCGAAATAGTTCTAAAGAAGACGCGATGACGGGGAGGGGAGACGACGATGGCGCGTATGCCGAAGCCGGCAAAGAAGGCAAAGCCGACGCCAAAGCCCGGGGCGGCCGCGAAGCATCGCGGCGCTGCCGGGCCTGCGCTGGATTCCGACGCCGGCGCTCTCGCCGGCGAACTTCCTGCAGCTGCAGCAAAGCGCGGGCAACCGGGCGGTCGTCGACCTGCTCCGGAGATACGCGGATCCGGACACCGGCAGCCTCTCTTCGCTGAAGACGTATCAGGCCGCCCGCCGGGACGGCATCGCGCCGCAGCCCGGCGCCGGTCCGGAGACGGAGCGTGTCCTGATGTCGGAGGATCCGCGCCTCGGCGATTGGCAGTTCCGCTTCGTAGCGGATACCGACGGCGGCGGCGGGGCAATGTATTGGATTATGCTCGCGAGTTATAACAATCGACAGCGCGACATTCTCATCGACGCGAGGACGAACGAGCCGCTGGACGTGACGGGCGGCGATCTCGACGAGCGCGATAAACAGCTGCTCGCCGAGTGGGCGGCGAAGCTGCTCGTCGAGCAGCTCGGCGGCGAACGGCCGCCGCTCCAGCCGCCGCCTCCGGCGGCCGGCGTCGAGAAGGACGAGGAGGACGATCCGCTCGCGGGGCTGCTGGCGGACGACGGCGGGGGCGGCGGGAACAGTGGAAAATAAAAAGACGAAGGGGCAATCGAAGCGATGGGCAAGTTTGTTTGGAACGGCGAAGCGTTGGTGGCGCGCGCGGAGGCGACGGTGGACATCGAGGACCGCGGCCATACGTTCGGCGACGGTATTTATGAAGTGTTTCGCGTATACGGCGGAAAGGCGTTCGAGGCGGAGCTGCATTGGGAGCGGTTCGTCCGCAGCGCGAAGGAAATTCGCATCGAGCTGCCGTATACGATCGAGGAGCTGAACCGCGGCGTCGAGGCGCTCGTGCAGGCGGACGATCTGACGGAGGGCATCGTGTACCTGCAGCTGACGCGCGGCGCGGCGCCGCGGGCGCATCCGTTCCCGGGCCCGGACGTGAAGCCGGCGATCACGGCGTTCACGAAGGCGCTGCCGCGGCCGACGGCGGCGCTCGAGGACGGCGCGGCGATCGTGACGCGGCCGGACATTCGGTGGCTGCGCTGCGACATCAAGAGCCTAAATTTGCTGCCGAACGTGCTGGCAAAGCAAGAAGCCTCCGAAGCCGGGGCCTCGGAGGCGGTGCTGCACCGCGACGGCGTCGTCACGGAAGGCAGCTCTTCTAATATTGCGATCGTGAAAGACGGCGTCGTCCGGACGCATCCGGCGAACCATCTGATCCTGCACGGCGTTACGCGCGCGGTCATGCTGCGTCTCGCCGGCGAGCTCGGCATCCCGGTCGAGCAGCGCGCGTTCACGCTCGAAGAGCTGCGCGACGCCGACGAGGCGTTCCTGCTCGGCACGACCGTCGAGATTATGCCGGTCGTCCGCGCGGACGGCGCGGCCATCGGCGACGGTCGTCCGGGGTTGATCGCGCGAAAACTTCAGCAAGCGTTCGGACGGCTACTCTAGGTCGGCGACCAAGAACGAGTACGACCCGCAAGCGATCTCGCAAAATTCGTCGGGGCGGTCGGTTTGCACCAACGCGGTGCATTCGGCCGCCTTGACGCGTTTCTGGGCTCCGTTGGCGTCCTCGGTCGTATCGCGATACACGACGTACTTCCCTTCCGCATACGACAGATCCGTATAGATCGGATCTCCCTCCACCGTGTGGTGCACGACGCGCACCGCGTCGTCTCCGCCGCTCTGCGTCACGTCGAGGAACGCCTGGAGCCGCTCCAGGTTGCCGGTCTCCCCCGCCCCGACCCCCGATTGCACCACGTCGCCTTCGTCGAGCGGCGGCGCCGACGCCGGCACCGCCCCCGAACAGCCCGCGACCGCCATCGCCGCGAGCGCGCCCATCAACAAACTCCCCCATACTTTTCTCATTTTATGGATGTCACCTCTAGATGCATTGGACGCACAAGATTTGGAAAAAGTTTCGCCGTCCCCGAAAATTATGAGTTTACTGTCCGGCGTGTACGCCAGCGCAGGCGCAGGAGGCGGGCGGCGGAGCGAAGGCGCGGACGGCGAACGGTGCGGCGGCGGCGGGCAGGCTCAACTTTTGCGCTTATTTCGGGATTACGCGCAAAATTTGAGCCTAAAGTGCGGCGCGCGTGTACAGGAGGCGGGCGGCGGGGCGAAGGCGCAGACGGCGAACGGTGCGGCGGGGCGAAGGCGCGGACGGCGAACGGTGCGGCGCAGCGCAGGCGCGCGAAGCGGGCGCCCCGGGGCAAGTGCAGGCGCGAGCAGCGCCCGCCCTACCGCCGCAGGCTCCACGCGTCGGCGCCGTACTTCTCGGCGGCGAGCCGCGCCGCGTCGGCCGCCTCGGCCGGCGACAGCGGCGCCTCCGCCAGCGCGACGCCGAGCGCCGTCGCCCAGCCGGCGGCGAA
>NZ_DASQMZ010000191.1:0-8899 GCF_035645235.1 Paenibacillus sp. | reverse complement strand
GGACGGGGCGGCCCCGCCCGCGGGCGTTCTCCGCGCCGCCGCCCAGCCGGCCGCGCCCCTCGCGTCGCGGATCGCCGAGCGCATCGAGCGCTCCGTCGCGGGCGACGGCCGCGGCGAAGCCGACGCCGCCATCGTCGGCGACATCGCCCGCGCGCTCGGCTACAGCGCCAGTTACTGCGCCCGCATCTTCCGCGAGGCGTACGGGATGTCGCCGCGAGAATACCGTTCCGCCGTCGTGCTGCGCGAGGCGAAGCTGCTGCTGCTCGACCCGTTCCTGACGGTCGAAGCGGTCGCGGCGAAGCTCGGCTACGACGATCCCGCGACGTTCAGCAAGCAGTTCCGCCGATGGACGGGCATGTCACCGCGGGAGTACCGCACTTGGAAAGACGACCGGTAGACTGCGAGCGCCTTACGAGCGATCGCCCAGTCCGTTCACCCATACTTATACGTAATGCCGTACCCGCCCTTCGGGTACACCCAATGGATGTTATGCGACGGGCAGGCGATGCGGCACGTGCCGCATTCGATGCAGTTTTCGTACGCCACCGTCGTGATTTTTTGCTTTCCGTCCCACTCGTACACGTCCGACGGGCAGAAGAAATTGCAATCCTTCGTCGTACACTTTAAGCACGTGTCCCGCTCCTTAATGATCAAGTGCGATTGGTCGTCGCACTTGTAACGGATCGTAAACAACCGATCCGTCACCGCGCTGTTTCCGCTCATCCGTTCATCGCCCTCCATCCTTTGTAGCCGAGCTTCATCAGGTTTACCGGCCCTCCGGCCGCTTTGCGGATAATGTCGAACGCCTTGCGCTGCTTCGCCGCCTTCGTCTCGCCGTCCACGAGAAACATCTGGTACGCCGCTTCGTTCACCGCGCGGGGCAGCCGGTCGAACAGCAGCGCCGGATCCTCCTCCTTGAGCAGCGCGTGCATGCCCTTGTATTTCTTCAGATCCTTCAAGACGAACGACTCGCGAATGTTCCGGTCGTAAGACGACAGCGACGCCGCCGAATAATTTTCCACCGCCCGCGCCCGAATGACCGCCTCGCCCGCGAGCCGCCCCGACGTCATCGCGAGATTCGTCCCTTCGCGGTGCACGAAGTTGACGAGCTGCGCCGCGTCGCCGCAGACGACCCAGCCCGCCCCGGACAGCGGCGGGACCGAATGGTAGCCGCCCTCCGGGATGAGATGGCCGGAATATTCCTTCGTCTCCCCGCCTTGGATCAGCTTCTTGATCATCGGATGCTGTTTCACCGCGTCGAGCACCGCGTACGGCTTCACCTTTTTCTCGCGCAGATGATGGACCATGACCCCGACGCCGAGCGAGATCGTCTCTTTGTTCGTGTACAGGAAGCCCATCCCCGCCATGCCGAGCGACGTCTCGCCCATAAACTCGATCGTCACGCCCTCGTCGCCCTCGAGATTGAACCGGTCCTCGATCTTCTCCCGCGGCAGCGCGATGACTTCCTTCACCGCGAGCGACACCTCATCCGGCGCCCATTCTTGGTGAATCCCCATCGCCTTGCCGAGCAGCGAGTTGACGCCGTCGGCGATGACGACGACGTTCGCGTACAGATCGCCGTCCTCGCGGTCGGTGCGCACGCCGACCACCTTGTCGCCCTCGCGGATGACGTCGGTGACGACCGTCTCGTAGACGGGGAGCGCCCCCGCCTCGACCGCCTTGTTCGCGAACCACGGGTCGAATTTAACCCGCAGCCCCGTAAAGCAGTTGTAAGGCGACTTATACGCCTCGTTCCGATGGCCGAGCGTCACCATCGATTCCTTCCCCATCAGCCAGACGCGCTGCTCGACGATATGCCGCTCGATCGGGGCGTTGCGTTCCGTCCAAAACTCCGGTACGAGCTCCTCGATCTGTTTGCGGTACAGCACCCCGCCGAACAAGTTTTTCGCCCCGGGGAATTCCCCTCGCTCGATCAGCACCACGGACAGCCCCGCCCGCGCCATCGTCAGCGCCGCCGCGGCGCCGGCCGGTCCCGCGCCGACGACGACCGCGTCGAATTTCTCCGCCATTCGCTCAGCCTCCTTCTATTCGGAAAATGCCCCGCCTACGCCGATTCCGACGCCTTCGCCTCGAACGACCGCTCCGCCGCGAGCCCGCGCCGCGCTCGGATTTCCTCCGTTATCGCCGGCACGATCTTGAACAGGTCGCCGACGATCCCGTAATGCGCGAGCTGAAAGATCGGCGCGCTCTCGTCCTTGTTGATCGCGACGATCGTCTCGGCGTTCGCCATGCCGACCGTATGCTGCACCGCGCCGGAGATGCCGATCGCGAAATACAGCTTCGGCCGCACCGTCTGTCCCGTCTGGCCGACTTGATGCTCGTGGCCGATCCAACCGGCGTCGACCGCCGCCCGGCTCGCCCCGACGACGCCGCCGAGCGCGTCCGCAAGCGCTTTCAACAGCGCGAAAGCTTCCGGTCCGCCGAGCCCGCGGCCCCCCGCGACGATAATTTCCGCCTCCTCTAAATTGACGTGCCCCGACTCCTCGAGGAAATCGAGCACCTGCGTCGCGACGTCCTCCTCGCGAAGCGGGCAGTCGATCCGTACGATCTCGCCTTGCCGCGACGCGTCCCTCGGCAGCGCCTCGAACACGCCGGCCCGCGCCGTCGCCATCTGGGGCCGGTATTGCTTGCACAAAATCGTCGCCATCATTTTCTCGGAAAACGCCGGCCGGCTCGCGAGCAACAGCCGCGACGGATGCGGTTCGACGTCGAGCGCCGTCGTGTCCGCCGTCAGCCCCGTCGGCAGATGCGTCGCGATCGCCCCCGCAAGGTCGCGCCCCGTCGCCGTCGCGCCGAACAGGACGATCTCGGGCTTCGCGTCCTCGATCAGCTGCAGCATGACTCGGCTGTAAGGCCGCGTGCGATAATCCTTCAGCACCGGGTCGTCGCAGAGGTAGGCGACGTCCGCGCCGCGATAGATCGCTTCCTGCGCCAGATGACCGACGCCGTGTCCGACCGCGACCGCGAGCAGCGGCGCCTCAAGCTTGTCGGCGAGCTTTCGCCCTTCGCCCAGCAGCTGCCACGAGACGCTCTTCGCGGTCCCGGCGCGCTGCTCGACGAAGACGAGCACCCCGCGGTAGGCCGACCAGTCGGGCAGGTTATCCTTTTCCTTAATGTCGCTCATCCGCTTCTCCTCCTTATCGCTGCGCCCAGCCGAGCCGCTCGGGCATGCCGCTCGCCCACAGTTTGTCGGCGAGCGCCGCGGCGGCCTCCGACGGATCGCTCGCCGGCAGCATCGCCGGATTCGCCTTCCGCGCTTCCGGTACCCAGGTTTTCGCGACGATCGTCGGCGAACCCTTCAGCCCGATCTGCGAGCGGTCGATGTCGGGGAAATCCGCCGTCGTCCACACGATCGGCTTATACCGCGCCGCCCGCAGCATGCCCGGCAACGACGCCCTTCGCACCTTATTCAGCTCCTTCAACGCGGTGATGAGCACAGGCATGCGGGTTTGCACGACTTCCGTGCCGTCTTCCAGGTGGCGGTGCACCGTGACCGTGCGCGTCGTCTCGTCGACGTCGACCACTTTGGACACGTACGTCAGCTGCTCGGTATCGAGCCGGCACGCCACGCCGGGTCCGACCTGCCCCGTATCGCCGTCGAGCGTCTGCTTGCCGCAGAAAATCAGATCGACGGGTCCCCACGTCTCCTCGACCTTGCGAATCGTCTTCGCCACGACGTACGACGTCGCGAGCGTATCCGCGCCGGCGAAGCCGCGGTCGGTCACGAGCACCGCCTCGTCGGCGCCGAGGGAGATGCATTCTTTCAGCCCTTTCTCCGCGGGCGGCGGCCCCATCGTGACGACGGTGACGCGTGCGCCCGTCTCGTCCTTGATCCGCAGCGCCTCCTCGAGGCCATGAAGATCGTAGAAGTTGACGATGCTTGGTACCCCTTGGCGGATCAGCGTGTTGTTGTGCGGGTCGATGCGAATTTCACGGCTGTCGGGCACCTGCTTCACGCATACGACGATGTGCAGCAACGGAGGATCACCCTTTCGTTTGTGAAAAATAGTACATAGCATTGGATGGTTTGTCTGAAAATTTGCAGTTTTCAGAACAATCTATATATATGTATTCTATGCTTGCCGGAAACTTCCTTCAAGGAAAATGTCAACGCTTACATAAATTTGGGCGATCCAAGCCAAAAACATCAAAAAAAAGGCCGCCGAATCGGCGACCCTCTTGATTGTATGAGCGTATTCATTGTACAATGAAGAAATGCATGCACTCGTTTGGTGTTTATGATATTTTTATCCCAATTATATTATATCACCCGCGAGTTTGCGTGTCAACACCCTCTAAGGAGCGGGATGCCTATGTTAACGAAAGACCCCTGGGAACAAGAACGGAGCCGGTATGAACAGGTGCGGCGCTTCGTCTCGAAGCGCATCGCGATGCTGGAACCCGATGTGGGCGAAGGACGAACGCAAGTGGTGGAGCTTCGCCGCCGTTTTTGGGACGACGTGTCCGTCAACCTTGACTCCTTCGACGATCGATTAGAGTCGTACGTCAGCTTGAAGCAGCAAGCCGAGCTGCTCGGCGAACGCGAACGGGCGCACCGAACGCGTGCGCTTGAGCTTGCTTCGCTCCGGCGCGCGCGGATCGCCCCGTATTTCGGCTTCGTCGCCTTCCGCGAGGACGGCGCCTCCGACGCGGCTTCCGTCTATATCGGTTCCTCCACGCTGCTCGACGACGACGGAGAAACCTTTCTTGTCTACGATTGGCGCGCCCCCGTCGCATCGTTATATTATGACTTCCCTCCGGGGGATGCAAGCTACGAAACGCCCGGCGGCACGATCCGCGGCGTGCTCGAGCGCAAGCTTCAATTTCTTTCGGAAGAGGGGCGCCTGATCGGCGTGTTCGACAGCGACGTCGCCATCGGCGATCAGCTGCTCGCCCACATGGTGGCGCAGACGTCGGACGCGCGCATGAAGACGATCGTCTCTACGATCCAGAAGGAACAAAACGCGGCGATCCGCAACGACGCCGCCAAGCTGCTCGTCGTTCACGGCCCGGCCGGCAGCGGCAAGACGTCCGCCGCGCTTCAGCGTGTCGCCTATTTGCTTTACAAGCACCGGAACACGCTGCAGTCGAGGCACATGTTATTGTTTTCCCCGAACTCGATGTTTATGAGCTACGTCGATACGGTGCTGCCCGAACTCGGGGAGGAGCCGATCGGTCAAGCCACGTTCCCCGATTACGTACAATACCGGCTGGGGACGTCGTTTCGTCTTTCGCACCCGCTCGACGAACTGGAGGCGCGTCTTGCCGGGGCGGACGGCGCCGATGCGGGAACGGCCGACGAAACCGTCGTCGCGGCAGCGAAGGCGGAGCCCGATTTTCTCCGGGCGATCGAGCATGCCGTCGCCTCGCTGCCCGACGCGGCGTTCCCGTTCCGCGCCGTCCGGATGGACGGCAAGACGCTGATCGACGCGGCGACGGTAGCCGACACGTTCGCCGCGACCGACCGCAGACGCCGGCTCCCGGACCGGTTGGCGGAGACGAGCAAGAGGCTTCTGGGAAAGCTGACCGAGCTGGAACAGGAGTCGCTGGACGAGGACTGGGTAACCGAGCGCGTCGAGGCCGCCGACTCGGAAATGCTCCGCCAGGCGTATAAGGAATTACGCAGACGCCAACGCGGCGCGAACGCCGCCTTCAACGAGGGCGAGCTCGAGGAGCGCATTCTGCGGGAGATGGTCGCCAAGGCGCGATTCGCTCCGCTGCGGCGCCGCGTAAAGCGGCTCCGCTTCGTCGACGTCCCCCGCCTGTACCTGAGCCTCTTAGCCGCTTATCTCCCCGACGATCCCGCTTGGCGGGTCGGCGTGGAACGCACCGCCGCGGCGTTCGCGCAAGGAACGATGCCGTACGAAGACGCCGCGCCGTATTTGGCGCTGCAGGACGCGCTGAACGGCATTCCGGAGAGACGCGACGTCCGGCATGTCGTGATCGACGAGGCGCAGGATTACTCGCCGCTGCAGCTGGAGTATATTAAGCGGCTGTTTCCGTCCGCGCGCATGACGATCGTCGGCGATTTCCGCCAGGCGATCTTCCCGTTCGCCGCAGCGCTGGAGGACGAAGCCGCTCTCGCCCGGCTGTTCGGCGAAGCCGAAACCGCCGTCGCGGCGTTCCGCCGATGCTACCGTTCCACGCGGGAGCTGGTCGAATTTACAAGGCGGCTGCTCGCGGACGGCGGCGCGGACATCGAGCCGTTCGAACGCCCCGGCGAGCGCCCCGCGATCGTCTTCGCGGAAAACAGGGGCGCGGTCGAGGAAGCGATCGCGGAAGACGTCCGGCGTTTGCGACAGGACGGTTACGGCTCTATCGGTATTTTATGCAAAACGGCCGCAGCGGCGGCCGCAGCCTACGAGCGCCTTAGACCGCGCATCGACGGCCTTGAACTCGTCGCGAGGGACGCCACTCGGTTTCCCCCGGGCGCGTGCGTAGTGCCGACGTATCTTGCGAAAGGGGTCGAATTCGATGCGGTGCTGATCGAGGACGCGTCGGCAAGCGCCTACGGGAAAGCTGCCGAGCGGAAGCTCTTCTACACCGCCTGCACGCGGGCGATGCATCGGCTGCGGCTGTATGTCGCCGGACGGCCGTCGCCGTTCCTCGAAGGCGTACCTGCGGAAGCGTACGTTACGGAGCGGAGGTAACATTTGGAAGGCTCTTCTCCGCAACCTTCCGACTTGGGGATCGCGTCTAATGCGCAAAGAGACAGCACCACTAAGGAGATATAAAAACAAATGCGAATCCGATCCCTGCTTCTCTCGCTTACGGGCGCCGTCGCCATCGCTTCGTTCGCGGGCGCGGCCTTCGCGGCCGAACCGTCCGCCGCCCAAGCCTCGCCTTCGATCGGAGTGACCCTTAACGGCGCGCGCGCCGAGCTGCCGAAGGACCAAACGCCGTTCCTGCGCGGGAACCGGGCGATGGTTCCGATGCGCTCCCTATTCGAGTCGTTCGGCGCCGCGGTTCATTACGACGAAGCGACGAGAACGATTACGGCGAAGCGGCAAGGGACGACCGTGACGCTCGCGGTCGGCGCTTCCCGCATGACCGTGGACGACCGAGTCGTCGCCCTTGACGCGCCTGCGCTCCTTTCGAACGATCGAACGTTCGTGCCGCTCCGAGCGGTCGGCGAAGCGCTCGGCGCCTCCGTCGATTGGATCCCCGCGTCGAACGAGGTTCGCGTGTCTGGCCCGGTCGAACGCCGCGAGGCGCCTTCGGCCGCCGAACTGAGCGAGTCGGACCGGGAGATCGTCGCCTCGTCGACGCCTCACGCCATCGCCGAAGCGGCGCTGTATCGCTTGTATGACGTCTACGAGGAGGCGCGGACGGTATTCGCGCCAGGCCTCGAACCCGTTGCGGACGGCATGGCCGAGGAAGCGCCGTCGAACTTGTGGACGATCTCCGGCGGCGTACGGGAGCGCGGCGACGGCTTCGCCTTCGAGTTTACCGTCGTCGGCGCCGACGCGAACGGCGCCTACCGTACGCTCGGCGCCGATATCGTCGAGGTGTCGCCGACAAGCGACGGCTCCGGCTACATCGTGACCGGTTACGGACGTCTCCGCGTTCCTGCGCCGCTTCCCGGCTCCCCGACCGTGTGGACCGCCCGCGGCCCGCATGCGAGGACCGCGCCGATCGACCTCACCCACGCCGCGCCGCCGATACGCCTGGAGGCGGATCGGACGCTCGTCCCGATCGAGCTGCTGAAGCGCTTCGGGGAGACGAAGGCGGCTTCGAACGGCAGCGTGTCCGTCGCGCTGCCGTCGGGCCATGCGGCGTCGTTCCCGACCGTCGTCGCGGACGGGGCGACGTACGTCGCGGTAAGCGACCTGCAAAACGCGCTCCACGGCCGCCGCATCGCGTCGACGGGCGGGGAAACTTACGTATATGGCATCGTATGGAACGACGCGGCGAAGCAGCTTGTGCTCCACATCGAGGTGTATTCCCCGATCGGCTAAGCGAACGGAAAAGGGCGACGCCGCGTCATCTGACGCAAGCGTCGCCCTTTCGCATCAGGCGAGGCGGAAATCGTTACTCCGCCACCATTCGGTTCGTGAGCGAGCCGAGCTTTTCGATCTCGATCGTAACGACGTCGCCCGGCGCGAGCCAGACGCGCTGCTCCGGCGGCAGGCCGAGCACGACGCCCTCCGGCGTCCCCGTCAAAATAATGTCGCCCGGCACGAGCGTCATATGCTGCGAGATGTAGCTGACGATCTCGTCGCAATGGAAAATCATGTCCGACGTGTTCGAATGTTGGCGCACCTCGCCGTTCACGATGCTCTTGATTTCGAGCGCGTTCGGGTCGCCTACCTCGTCGGCCGTCACGAGGTACGGACCGAGCGGCGAAAATTTGTCGCACGACTTGCCGAGCAGCCATTGCGGCGTACGCATCTGCAGATCGCGCGCGGACAAGTCGTTCACGTTGCAATATCCGAACACGTAATCGAGCGCGGACGCCTTGTCCACGTACTTCGCCGTCTTGCCGATGACGATGACGAGCTCCGCTTCGTAATCGACTTCGCTCGAGACGCGCGGCAGCGGCACGTCGTGGCCGGAGCCCGTCAGCGTATTGTTGAATTTATTGAACAAAATCGGATATTTCGGAATCGGCGCGTTCGTCTCTTCGGCGTGCTTGCGGTAATTCAGACCGACGCAAATGATTTTATTCGGCCGCGTGACGCAAGGCCCGAACGTCAAACCGTCCTCCGCTTTGACGACGCGCGCCGCGACCGATGCGTCGGCGAGCGCCGCATCCGCGAGGCGCTGCAACGCGCCGACCGCGTCGGCGCCGCCTTCGATGACCGCCATGACGTCGGTCGGGACGGCTCCCGCCTCCGGCAGCGCCGCCGACGCCGCGGCGACGTCGACGACGCCGCTC
>NZ_DASQMZ010000190.1:0-5953 GCF_035645235.1 Paenibacillus sp. | reverse complement strand
CGGACGCGCTCGAAGCGCCGCTTAACACGCCGCGTGCCGCCTTCAGCCGCAGCGAACGCCGCGCGGCCTCCTCGATGCGTTCCGCCGGAATGCGCCCGTCCTGCACCGCTTCCGCAATGGCGGCAAGCGCCCCGCGCTGCTGCTCGAGCGTATGGCTGACGAGCACCTGATCGGCGCCGGCCGCGACGGCGAGCACCGCCGCCTCGACGGTGCCGTAATAATCGGCAATCGCTTTCATCTCCATGCAATCGGTCGTAATGACGCCGTCGAAGCCGAGCTCTCCGCGAAGCAGCCCCGTCAAGACGGCCGGAGACAGCGTCGCGGGCAGATCGTTCGGCTCGATCGCCGGAAAGCGCACATGCGCGGTCATAATCAGATCGACCCCTTCCGCGATCGCCCGCCGGAACGGCGCCAGCTCCACCGCGTCGAGCCGCGACCGGTCGTGGCCGACGAGCGGCAAGTCCAAATGCGAGTCGACGCTCGTGTCCCCGTGCCCGGGGAAATGCTTCGCCGCAGCCGCGACGCCCGCCGCCGCATGACCGCGGATCGCCGCCGCGCCGAACGCCGCGACGCGCTCCGGCGATTCGCCGTACGATCTCACGCCGATGACCGGGTTCGCCGGATTGTTATTCACGTCGAGCACCGGCGCGTAATTCATATTAATGCCGAGCGCGCGCAGCTCCCGGGCGGCGACGAGCGCCGCCTCGTACGCGAGCGACGGCTCTCCCGTCGCCGCGACCGCCATATTGCCGGGCATGAGCGCGACGCCCTCCGTCAGCCGCGCGACCATGCCGCCCTCCTGGTCGATGGAAATCCACAGCGGCGGCACGCCCGCCTCTCGAGCGGCCTCCTGCAACGAGGCAGTCAGCCGCGCCACCTGCGCCGGCGACTCGACGTTCCGCGCGAACAAGATCACACCCCCGATCCGACCCTCCGCGATGAACTTCCGCAGCTCCTCGGGCACCTCCGTCCCGTGAAAGCCGACGAGCAGCATCTGCCCGATCTTCTCCCGCAGCGTCATGCGAGACAACAGCGTCTCCTCGTTCATCCGACCCAACTCCCTAGTATTGTAAATACGGCTTCCGGCGCTTCCGCCAGTCGGCCGCGTCCCGCGCCCAATCGTCCAAGATGCGCGCCAGCCCCGCTTCGGACGCAATCGAAAGACGCACATCCTCGCCGCCCGTTAACGAATCGATGAACGGACGCAGCCCTTCCTTGAACGGCGGCAGCCAAGCGAAGTCGTTCGGATACAGCCGCGCGACCGTATGCAGCAGCGTCAACCCCGTCCGCACCGCTTCGAACGCCGCCGGCTCCGTCACGAACAAGCGCACGCCGCCGCACAGCGCGCCCGCATGCTTCGAGAACGTCGGCGTCGCATAGCTCGGATGGAACCGGACGCCGGGAAGCCCGTACGCGTTCATCGCGTCCGCGACGCGTCGACCGTCGAGCCACGGCGCGCCGATCCACTCGAACGGACGCGTCGTGCCCCGACCTTCCGAAAGACAAGTCCCTTCGAAAAGGCAAGTGCCCGCATACACCCGAGCCGTATCGATCGTCGGGATGTTCGGCGACGGCAGTATCCACGGCAATCCCGTATCCGGATATTCCATTGCGCGAGTCCAGCCTTCCATCGGCACAACCCCAACGTCGCAGCCGATGCCGAGCGCCGCGTTGGCCATAAGCGCCGTCTCTCCGACCGTCAGGCCCGTACGCACCGGCATCTCCCAGGCACCGACCATCGACTCGAAGCCCGGCGCGAGCAAGCCGCCTTCAACGACGTCGCCGCCGAGCGGATTCGGCCGATCGAGCACGAGCAGGGGCTTCCCGTGCTCCGCGCAGGCTCGCAGCAAATACACTAGCGTGGAACCGTAAGTATAAAAGCGCATCCCCAGGTCCTGAATGTCGAACAACAGAACGTCGACGTCCGCGAGCGTCGCCGCATCCGGCGCTTTGCGCGGCCCATACAAGCTGTATACCGGCACGCCGGTCGCCGCGTCCACGCCGTCTTCGAACCGATCGCCCGCCTGCCGTTCGCCGTACAAGCCGTGCTCGCACGCGAACAAGGCGGTCAACCGCGCGCTCGGCAGCTCGGAGCACACCTCGATCGCGGTGCGAAAGTCCGACGTGATGCCGGTCGGATTCGTCACGAGGCCGATACGTGCGCCCGCAAGACGACCATCGCATTCCCGCGCCAGACGCTCTAATCCCGTTATCACTTTAGCCACGCCGAATCCTCCACGCGCCCGCCCGAAGCCGGCGCGTCGTCGAAAGTCCTCGTTTCTTCATCGGTGGTGCCCTCCTGTTCGATCCTTGCCTCTCGGTCGCCCGTTCTACCGATCCCGAATCGCGCGTCGACTCTCCTCCAAATAGGTGACCGCCCGCTCATAATTCCGACTCGCGACTCCGATATAGAGTATGTCTATAACGTTCAGCTGCGAAATCCGAGACGCCATCGCACCGCTCCGGATTTCCGTCTCGGTGGAAGAGGTGAACAACGGAATGTCCGCCGTTCGGCTGATGGAGTTGTCGCCGTATTTCGTTATGCTGATCGTCGTGCCGCCGTGCTCCTTCGCGATGGAGAGCGCCCTTAGGATTTCGCTCGTCTCGCCCGAATACGAGATGCCCACCGCGGCATCCTCCGGCGTCATCGTCACCGCGGACGTCAACTGTACATGCGGGTCCGGAAACGATAAACTGGTCTTATTAATGCGAAGAAACTTCTGTTGCGCGTCCATCGCGATCAAATTCGATGCGCCGACGCCGAAGAAGAAGATGCGCTTCGCCTCGCTCAGCGCGTTCACGGCCCGTTCCACTGCCGCGGCGTCCACAATTTTCACCGTGTCTCGAATCGATTGAATGTTGTTGTTCGAGACATTCTGGATGATCCGTTCGATAGAATCGTTAGGCTGAATGTCCGAGTACCCCGCGGCGGACGAATTGCCGTTCCGCTGCTCCTGCAAGTCGCCCGCGACCTTCAGCTTCAACTCTTGATAACTCTTCACGCCCAGCGACTTACAGAGGCGCACGATCGCCGCTTGGCTCGCGCCGCTGTTCGCGGCGAGCTGCGCTACGGATTGCTCGATCATCTCCTGCGGGTGCTCCAATATGTAAGCGGCCACCTTGCGTTCGGACGGATTCACTTGATCGATCACTTCTCTCAGCCGTACCAATCCGCCGTACATGGGCTTCACCTCCTAGATCGCGCTAACGCTTCCGACAGTTATGTCTCGTTATGACACGTCAACTAAGAATCCGCTTTCGATTCTATAAACCCCATTATAGTTTCCGTGAAAATTTATTTCAAGATATTTTTATATCATGAAAATTTATTTTACAACCCTTACCTCTTGGCTTATACTTAAGGAAAATGTTCTTCTAAAGAACATGTCACGGAGGCGTTCGCATGTTCTATTACCTCGGCGTCGACGGCGGCGGCACGAAGACCGAGCTCGCCGCGATTTCGGAGGACGGCGTGGTCCTGCAACGCACGGCGGGTGCGTCCACGAATCCGCACGCGGTCTCGGAAGCCGGCGCGATCCGCGAGCTTCTCTCCTTATTGCGATCGCTCGTCGATTCCGACGCGTTGCGAGGCAGGCAGCTCGCCGGGCTGTGCCTCGGGTTGTCCGGCGTCGACCTGCCGGCGGAGCGCCGCGCGTTCGAGGACGCGATCCGGGCCTTCTCGTTCGATCGCCTCGGCCGGGACGTCCCGTTCTCGCTGCTATCCGAGGCGGAAATCTCGCTGATGGCCGCGGTCGGCCGCCCGTGGGGACTGCTCGCCGTCTCCGGCACCGGCTCTATCGTATACGGCGTCGAGCCGGACGGCAGCCGGCATCGCGCCGGCGGCTGGGGCCATCTTCTCGGCGACGAAGGCAGCGGGTACTCGATCGGCCTACGCGCCTTGAAGGCCGTCATGGCCGCTTACGACGGTACGATGCCCGCTACGGACATGACGCCGGTCTTGCTTGCGTCGCTGTCGCTCCGCGAGCCCCCCGAATTAAAATCATACATCTATCGGCCCGAGATCACCAAGGCTGACCTCGCGTCTTTCGCGAAGCTCGCGATCGACGCCTGCGAGGCGGGCGACGCGGTCGCCGCCGACATCGTGCGCGGCGAAGCCAAGGCGCTCGCGGCGACGGCGGCGGGGCTGCTCGACCGACGCCCGTCGTTCCTGGCGGAGCCCGTCGCGTTCGCCGGCTCCGTGTTTCGAGCGTCGCCGGCGTTCCGGGACGCCTTCCGCCGCTCGCTCGCGGCGCGGCATCCAAGCGTCCGGTTCGCGGCGGACTGCGCCGCCGCGGAGCCGACTCCCGCCGAAGGCGCCGCGCGGCTCGCGAGGTCGATTTATTCTTCATGAACTAATCCTTTCGACGGTAACGCGAAGCGGGCCGGGGAGCATCCCGGCCCGTTTTTGCTTGATAAAAAATCGTGAAATAAAATTTCACAAAACCAATTGACCCATGAAACAAAATAATGCTATGATTCGGGCATGAGTTATGGAAAACACATCGTCATTCATTTTTGGGAGGTCATTCATGGTATGAAGAGAAACAAACTCGTATCCGCATCTCTGGCGACAGTCGTGATGATGTCTTCGCTCCTCGCCTGCAGCTCGGGCAGCTCGGGCGGCGGCAGCGAAACAACGGACACGCCGAAGGCGCCCGCATCGAACGACGCCGGCAGCGACACGCAGGCGCCGGCAGCGGAGGAACCGCTCAAGCTGAGCTTGTACTACCCGGATAACGCGACGCTCCCGTTCAAAGACGATTGGCTGCTCATCACGGAAATCGAAAAGCGATACAACGTCGATCTTTCCTTCGAAGTCATCCCGATCGCCGATTATGCGACGAAAGTTTCGCTCGCGCTTAACACTGGCACGAACGTGCCCGACATCATCTTAAATCAGACGACCAAAGGGGAAAACGGTTCCCTCGCCCTGAACGGCGCGCTCGTGCCGATCAGCGACTACTCCGATTGGACGCCGAACTTCAACGCCCGCGTCGAAGCGTTCGGATTGAAGGAAGCGATTTCAAATCTCACCCTGAAGGACGGCAAGCTGTATTACCTGCCTTCGCTGTTCGACAAGCCGTTCTACGACGGCGGCTTGATTCTTCGCCAAGACTTCCTCGAGAAACATGGGTTCTCGGATCCGAAGACGTTCGACGACCTGTACGCGATTCTCAAGAAGTACAAAGAAGAAAAACCGGATTCCTACCCGCTGACGATTCTCGCCGGTCCTCGCGTGCTGTACCGCATGACGATGCCGTCGTACGGCATCAGCGTCGGCAAGAACGGCGCGTCCGGCACGAATACGCTCAGCTGGGACTACGAGAACAAGAAATACTTCCCCGGCGCGATCAGCGAGGAGTATAGAGAGTACATGAGGTACCTCGCGAAGCTGTATGCCGAAGGCTTGATCGATCCGGAGATGGCGGAGCCGATCGACGGCGACAAGTGGGCGCAGAAGCTCGCGACCGGCGCATCGATGGCATCCTATGCGTATTACGATCAAATCGGCGGCATCGAATCGGCGGCGACCGAGGAAGGCTTCAACCTCCAGATGTACCCGCCGCTGCAAGGTCCGGCCGGCGCGCATCACCAGCCGAAGAGCAGCACGGGCTCCGGCATCCTGTTCCCGAAGAAGACCGCGGAGCGCAAGGACTTCGAGCGAATCGTTCGTACGATCGACGAAATTTTCTTCTCCGAAGAGGGCGCGCTGCTCGCGAGCGCAGGGGTCGAAGGCGTATCGTATACGAAGGAAGGCGACACGATCAAATATCCGGACGACATCGTGAACTCCGCGAACGGCACGTACAAAGAGATGCAGCTTCGTTACGGCCTCGGCGCCGATCCGCTCCAGCTCGTATGGGTGAACGCGCGCGAAATGACGAAGTACGACGAAAACTATCTCAACATCAACAAGACGGTCGCCGCGATGGATCAAGCGATTCAGCCGATT
>NZ_DASQMZ010000189.1:0-4610 GCF_035645235.1 Paenibacillus sp. | reverse complement strand
TCCGAATCGCGGACGGCGTCGCGACGCGCGCCTTCGTGACGGTCGGGCGGGACGACGGGGAGCGGATCGAAATTTTGAGCGGGCTGGAAGCGGGCGACGCGTTCGTTTACCCGGTGCCGGAAGATTTGCGCGAGGGCGACGCCGTCGAAACGGAGACGGACGCATGATCCGGCTCGAAGGCGTATCCAAGACGTACCGGAGCGGTCCCGTCGAGGTGCAGGCGCTGAAGCCGGTGGACCTCACGATCGAGAAGGGGGAGTACGTCGCGATTATGGGCCCGTCCGGCTCCGGCAAGTCGACGCTGATGAACATTCTCGGCTGCCTCGACGTTCCGACGACCGGCGCCTACACGCTCGACGGAGAGCGGGTGGAGACGCTCGACGAGGAGCGGCTCGCGCACGTGCGCAACCGCAAGATCGGTTTCGTGTTTCAAAATTTCCATCTGCTGCCGCGGCAGAGCATTCTGCGCAACGTGGAGCTGCCCTGCGTGTACGGCGGCCGCTCGCGCGGCGAACGGGCGGCCCGGGCGAAGGAGCTGCTCGCCAAGGTCGGCCTCGCCGACCGGATGCATCACCGGCCGAACGAGCTGTCGGGCGGACAGCGGCAGCGCGCCGCGATCGCGCGGGCGCTCGCCATGGCGCCGTCCGTGCTGCTCGCCGACGAGCCGACGGGCAATCTCGACGCGAAGTCGTCCGAGGACATTATGCGGCTGTTCGGGGAGCTGCACGCCGAGGGCGCGACGGTCATCGTCGTCACGCACGAGGCGGACATCGCGGCGCACGCTCGGCGCATCTTGCGGTTCGGGGACGGCGAGATCGTCTCGGACGTCAGGACGGTGAGCGGGGCATGACGTTCTTCGAAAATGCCGCCATCGCGCTGGACAACCTGCGCGGCAATAAGATGCGTTCGTTCCTGACCGTCATCGGCATCGTCGTCGGCATCGCGGCCGTCGTGACGGTCGTCTCGATCGGCCAAGCGGGGCAGTCGTCGATCGTGTCGGACATCGCCCGGTACGGGGAAGGGTACTTCGTCGTGATCCCCCAAGGCGAGGGCGGGAGCGTCGATCCGGCGCTGCTCGTGACGCCCGCGGATCTCGACCGCGTCCGCCGGCTCGACGGCGTCGTCGCAGTCGCGGGCACGACGACGCAGCGCATGACGACCAGGCTGCGCGCGACGGAATACCGGCTCGACGTCACCGGCGCGCCTGCCGAATACGCGCGGCTCGCAAGCTTCGAGTTCGTCGCGGGCGGCTTCTTCACCGCCGCGGAGGAGCGGGCGCGCCAGCGGGTGCTCGTCGTCGAGTCGAAGTTCGCGGACGAAGCGTTCGGCGGCGCGCGGGCGGCGATGAATCAACGCCTCGCGTTCGGCAGCCGGTCGTACCGCATCGTCGGCGTCTACGAGTCGGAAGAGTCGATCCTCAGCGGTCTCGGCGGCGCTGTCTACAAGGCGTATGCGCCGCTCGGCGCGCTTCCCGGCGGTTCGAGCGGCGCGCGGTTCGGCTTTATCGAGGCGAAGGCCGATACGGGCGAGCCGGAGCGGCTCGCCCGTATCGTGGCCGACGTGAAGGCGTTGCTCGCGCAGCGGCACAACGCGGAGCCTCGCAGCTATATGTCCCAAACCGGCGCGGAAGCGCAGCAGCAGGTGGCGCAAGTGTTTTCCATGCTGCAAATCATTATCGGTTCGATCGCGGGCATCTCGCTGTTCGTCGGCGGCATCGGGGTCATGAACATCATGCTGGTGTCCGTCACCGAGCGGACGCGGGAGATTGGCATCCGCAAGGCGATCGGCGCGACGCCGGGGCTCATCATGGCGCAATTCATGATCGAGGCGGTGCTCCTGACGCTCGTCGGCGGGCTGCTCGGCGCCGGCGTCGGTTTGACGGCGTCGTGGGCGTTCTCGGCGGCGACGGGGTGGCCGTTCCTCGTCTCGTGGTGGGCGCTGCTGCTGGCCGTCGGCTTCTCGACGATCGTCGGCGTCTTCTTCGGCTTATACCCCGCGAGCAAGGCGGCGCGCATGCAGCCGATCGAATCGCTTCGCTACGAGTAACCGTCCGCAGCGATCAAGCGGACGGCTTGCGGGCGGCGACGCGGAGGCGGCGGTAGTCGGCCGTCCAGACGCGGTTCTTCTCGTCGAACAGCCGGGGCGCGAGCGCGTCCTGCACGTCCGCCTTCGCCCGCGCCGCGTCGGCGTCGGACAGGCCGGCGAAGAACGGCGCCGCGAAGGCGGTCAGCCAGGCGAGCAGGCCGTCTTCGCCGTCGAGCGGGGTCGGCCGGTCGTACAGCTCTGCGTACGACACTTCCCATCCGGCGTCCTCCAGCAGCGAAGCATATTCGCCGACCGACGGGAAGTACCACGGATTGCGCGCCGCCGCGTCGATGCCGAAGCGGTCCTGCAGCACGGTCTCGACCGCTTCGACGATCGCGCCGACGTTGCCGCGGCCGCCGAACTCGGCGACGAGCCGTCCGCCGGGCTTCGCGGCGGCGAACATGCAGGCGGCCGCCCCCGCCGCGTCGGTTACCCAATGCAGCGCCGCGTTCGAGAAGACGGCGTCCGCTTGCCGTTCCAGGGCGAACGCCTCGGCCCGCGCGACCCGGAAATCCAAGCCGGGGTATTTGCGCCGCGCCTCCTCGATCATCGCCGGCGACGCGTCGAGGCCGACGACGGCCGCGCCGGCATCGGCGATGCGCTTCGCCAGATCGCCGGTGCCGCAGCCGACGTCGAGCACCGTCTCGCCCGGCCGCGGCCGCAGCGCGTCGAGTAAGCTTTCGCCGTAGCCGGAGACGAAGGCGAGTTTCCGGTCATATAATTTGGCGTTCCAATCGTGGTTCGTTTCCATGGCGATCCGCCCCTTTCCAAGATGCGTCTAGCATACCGCACAACTTCTTTATAGGTAAAATATATATAACCTATTTAATACATAATCAAAAACTATAGCTATGCAAGAAAGGAGGCGCCTCGAAGGACGCCCGACCTTATTCTCTCCGCTCAATACGAATCGACCAAGCTGCGCACGACGAGCGCCTCCCGCAGATGCTCCGCGGACATCGGCAGGGACAGGTCCGCCTTCGCCAGCTCGACTTCCTTCGCGGCGCCCGGGGACAAGTCGAAATAATTGTCGTGAACAAGGCGTCCGCGCCGGCCGCCGACAGCTCGACATGCTTCGCGAATACGTTCGTCTCGAGCCGGATCGCGAACCGATCGCCCCGGTCGAGCACGTCGACGTCGACGGTCGCGGGCAGCAGACGGAAGTGCTTCGGCGGCGCGAACAGTACCGTTCCGTCGCTCGCCGTCTCTCCGTCCCGCACCCAAGCGAACTCCACGTATCGATGCCGCGCAAGCACCTGAAGGACGCCCGCCGCACGCTGGTGGACAACTTCTTCCGCGAGCCGTTCGGGCGGCCGTCGCCGGATGAGCTGGCGGCGCTCATCGGCGTCAGCCGGCGTCAGCTCGAGCGCATTCTGCGGGAATATTACGGCTTGTCGTTCACGGAAAAGGTGACGGCCACGCGCATCGAGCTCGCCAAAGATATGCTGGGGCGCACCGCCCTGCCCGTGCGAGACGTCGCCGAGGCGGCCGGCTTCTCCAGCCTCGAATATTTCAGCCGCGTGTTTAAGCGGCAAGTCGGGCTGCCGCCGGGCGCCTACCGTGAAGCGTATGCCGAAACTGCCTCTCGTCAAGGGCCGTCCGGTGTGGTACAGTAATCGAATACGCGCGGAAATCGGCGATAAGGGAAGGATGGGGGATCTTGGCACAATTTAAGAATGTAACGGTAGAGAAGAAGGCGAACGTGTATTTCGACGGCAAGGTGACGAGCCGGACGGTGCTGTTCGAGGACGGAACGAAGAAGACGCTCGGCATTATGCTTCCGGGCGAGTACGAGTTTTCGACCTCCCAGAAGGAAGAAATGGACTTCTCGGCCGGCAAGCTGGAGTACAAGCTGGAAGGCCAGGACTGGAAGACGATCGACGGCGAAGGCGCGTTCATCGTCCCGGCCAATGAAAAGTTCCAGCTGAAGGTACATACGGTAGCGGACTACTGCTGCTCGTACTTCAACGAATAGAAGCATTGCGCGACGCAAGGAACCTCCAAGCCGTTCGAACGGCTTGGAGGTTTTTTTGTTCGAGGAGACGGCTCTCTCCTCCCTGCTTGAGTTCGCTTTCCGAACGTAACGCAGGTCGCCGCCGATTTCACTTCGGTAGTCGACGGGAAGGCGGCGGAAATGTGCCGGAAATCGGGCGAGTTAGCGGAAAACTCCGGTAAATCGGCGGAAATGCGGCGAAAAGTGGGCGAGTTAGCGGAGAACTCCGGTAAATCGGCGGAAATGCGGCGAAAAGCGGCCGAGTTAGCGGAAAACTCCGGTAAATCGGCGGAAATGCGGCGAAAAGCGGGCGAGTTAGCGGAGAACTCCGGTAAGTCGGCGGGAGGCGTGGGCATACGGGAGCGTAGGACCCACGCCTTCCTGGATGCACGACGCATACGCTAAAAAGGACGCGATCCGACGGGTGCGGACCGCCGCCCGCCGACCGGGTTTAGCGGCCGGCGGCGAGCTCCAGCCATTGCGCGTATTTCTTCAACGCTTGGCCGGACGACAGCGTGACGCGGGCGAGGTC
>NZ_DASQMZ010000188.1:0-1876 GCF_035645235.1 Paenibacillus sp. | reverse complement strand
GTGAGCGGCATCGAAATTCCGTGGGCGTTAAGCTTCTTGGCCGGCAATTCCTTCGACACCGTCGTGCGCGGACTGCATGATTTCCCTCGCGAAAATTGGCCGCCCCTGTATATACATACGCTGTTTAATCTCATGGTGTTTATCGGCGCGGCGCTCATCGCCATCGCTTTGGGGGTGCTGTTTTGGCGGTATGTCCTAAAGAAGCCGTATCCGAGATGGCAACTTTGGATGCTGTTAGCCGCCTTCCCTCTCTCCATGCTGGGAATCGAAACGGGATGGGTGTTCAGCTGCTCCGGTCGGCAGCCATGGGTCATTTACGGGGTCATGCGCACGGAGGAGGCGGCGCTGCATGCGGAGAGTATGGGATTTCTCTTGTTCCTGTTCCTTACGATCTATGTCGTGCTGCTCGCAGCAACGATCATCGTCATGCACATCTTTTTCCGGCGGCACCCGGTACAGCGAGATTTGGATGCGGACGCCCGAACGGCAAGCGGGACCGCCGCGGGAAGCGGGGTGAGGTAACGTGTCGGATGCGGAGCTTGGCATCTTGATTTTGTGGGTATTTCTGTTCGTATACTCGATCGCGGGGTCGATCGATTTCGGCGCGGGGTTCTGGTCGATGGTATTCGGCACCAAGCGGGATACGAAGGCGGCGGATATTGCGAACCGGTTCCTGTCGCCGTCGTGGAAAGTGACGAACGTCTTCCTCGTCTTGTTCGTGGTCGCGTTCGTCGGATTTTTCCCGTTCGCGACGTCGACCCTTGGAGCGTTGCTCGCGCTCCCGGCGGGACTTGCCCTTGCGTTGCTCGTCTTGCGAAGCGCGTTCCTCGTGTACGCGTATTCGACGCACCAATACAGCGGCCTGCTGCCGTTCGTCTCCGGCGTGACGGGCCTTCTGATTCCGGGACTGCTCGTATCGGCATTGCCCCTGACGCTAGGCGGCTTTCTTGCGACGAGTCCCGACGGCGATTCCGTGTTATTGTTCGGAAAGCTCTTGAGCAGTCCGACCCTCTATGCGCACCTCGGCTTCGGCTTGTCGACGGAGTTGTTCCTATCCGCGTTGTTTTTGGCCGACTACTCAAGAGAGGGCGACGACGAGAGGTCGTACCGCGTCTACCGGAACGCCGCGATCGCGCTCGGACCGACCACGCTCGGGATGGGCGTCCTGACGAGCGTTACTTTCGTGCCCGAGGCGCAGTGGATCGCCAGAGGAATCGTCGAACAATGGGGGTGGTTCGCGTTCTCCGTCGTCTCGTTCGCGGTCGGCTATTCTGCATTGTGGTGGAAAGATCCGCGCGGACGCACAGGCTTCGCCCGCGTCGCCGTGCTCGCGATCGTCGCGCAATACGCCTTCGCCAGCATCGGGTACGGCCGCGCGCATATGCCGTACCTCGTGTACCCGCTCTTGACGATCGAAGACGGGTTCACCTCGCCGCAGATGTTTAACGCGTTGCTTGTCGGCTACGCGGTCGGCATCGGGGTGTTAGTGCCCGTCTTCGTATGGTTCTGGCGTCTATTCCTGAAAGATAAAGCATACCTCCGGCAAGGCGGAGGGGAATCGTGATGCAAGTCGTTCAGTCCGTCAGCTGCTGGGCCGTCATGACCGCCGCGCCGACCGCAAGCGCCTCCTCGCCGAGCTTCCCCCGGCTGAACGAAACTTGATACGCCGGGTAATAATACGTATTCCGAATGGCCACTTGCGTCGCCGTGTCGAAGTACATATTTTGGGTATTGAACATCGGGCCGCCTAAGATCACTTTCTCCGGATGCAGCATATTCAGCATGTTGGCGAGGCCGATCCCGAAATATGTCGCGGATTGCGTGAAGATCTCCAATGTCAGCGAGTCGCCGCCGTGAATCGCTTCGACGAGATGCT
>NZ_DASQMZ010000187.1:0-7519 GCF_035645235.1 Paenibacillus sp. | reverse complement strand
GTTCGAGGTGCGCGAGCTGAACTCCGACCAGTCGTTCCTGCGCAATTACCTCACGAAGGAGCTCGTCGAGGATCTCGACCTGTACGTCTTCGAGAAGCGCGGTCAAGAGTGGCTGATTACGGATAAGAACTGGGAGCGCGTGCGCGACCAGCTCGTCGCCTTGCGCGTCAACGGCGGCTTTCCTTGCCGTACGTGCACCAGCTGTGGGGCCGCACTGTGCACCTAGAGACGATCGTCGAGGATAAAAAAATCGTGTTTACTTATGACGGCAAGAAGCATCATCGGCGGGTTTTGTAACGGAAAGAGGAGCTGCTCCGAGACCTCGGGCAGCTCCTTTTCTGCGCATTAACCGCTCATAGGACAAGCCGACTTACGCTTTGTCTTCTCCTTCGAGTGCATTCATGTCCATGTATGCGATCTCCCAAATGTGGCCGTCCGGGTCCTGGAAGCCCCATTGATACATGAACCCGTGATCCGCCGGATCGGTATATAGCTTTCCGCCCAAGGCTACCGCTCGGTTGACGATTTCGTCGACGGCTTCCCGGCTTTCGGTCGACAATGCGATAGTCAACTGAGCATGCTTGTCGGTGTCGACGATTTCCTTTTTCGTAAAAGATTGAAAAAACGGTTCCGCGAGCAGCATGGCGAACATATTGTCGCCGATCTCCAGGCAAGCCGCTTTTTCCTCGTCCGTGAACTGCATATTGAACGCAAAGCCGAGTCCCGTAAAGAACGCCATCGATCTTTTTACATCCTTTACATGCAAGTTCACGAAAATGTGCTTGGAGGTCAATGCCATTTGGATACACCTCTATCGATTTTTTTATTCTCATTTCTATAGACGAAATCCGATTGAAACATTCATCGGTGTCATGGTTCAAAAAAATCGATTTTTTTGGCATTTTCCTCCGGCATCGGTGTGTATCCTGTTTTCGCCGTGAGCGACCGCCCTTGCGGAGACAAAATCCATTCGATAAACCTTTCTACGTTCGGGTTGTCGTTGTCGGTTACCGTGATCGCGTAAAACTCCGTTGCAAGCGGGTACGTGCCGTTCGCTATATTTTCTCTTGTCGGCTCTGCGCCGTCGATAGACAGTAGCCGGATGTTGCCGTTGCGTACCATCTCCGTAGCGAAGAATAGGAACGAAAATCCTATAGCATTTTTGTGATTTCGGTACCGAGCCGTCTCCGCGATGATGTCGCCCATCCCGTTGGCGACGTCTTCTTTCGGCGGCGTTGCCAGCTGCTGACCCGCCATTAGTTTTCGAAGCGCCGTCTGACTTCCGCTCCCCTCCGGCCGTTGGAACGCTCGAATCCGGTCATCGTTCCCGCCGACCTCCCGCCAATTCGTTATGTTTCCGGAATAGATGCCCTGAATTTGCTCTTTGGTCAGTCCTTTCACCGGATTGGAGGCGTGTACGAAGAAAACGAACGCCTCTCGTCCGATCGGGGTCATCTTCAGCTCTACTCCGTTCCGCTTGGCGTCGGCCAGCTGCTCCTCCGACGGTGCCGCCGCAAAGATGAGATCCACATCGCCGTTAATCAAATTCTTGTAAGCCATCGGCGTCGTGTTGCTCATGACTTCGCTATGGTAGACGGGGTATTCTTTCTTCGGATACACCGCTTGAACATATGCGGCATAGAGCGGGTAAAGCGCCGTCGCGCCGTCGATCCGAGGCAGGTTCTCGCTAATTTTTAAATCGGCGTCTTCCTCTAGGCGAACAGCCTTCGTGTTACGCGCGAACGGTTCGTATTCGAATAGGTTCACTTCATTGTTTCCCACCGTGATGCTGCGATCGTAAGCCTGATAGGCCTCGTACGCTCCTGTCGCGAAAACGCAGAGCAACAGGAATCCCCCGAGCCCCCGATCCATGATTCGTCCGCTCCCGAGCCGAAATACCCGGAGGACGACGTAAAGCATGAATACGAGCGAAACGATCAAGGTTAGGATCGTATAGAATTTCAAGCCCATAAACGTTGTGATAAAGAAAGCAATAAACCCGGCTAACAAGATAATAAAAATAAGAGTCAGGCTCAGACCCACCCTAGACCAGAAACTCAATGAAACTCCCCCCCTTAGTAGTAAGACGTAAGCGGCTCCCTTAAAGTTCTACAAAAAAAAACCGGACAAGTGCGCCATCGCGCGTTATCCGGCCCTGCTAGGTACGATCCTGCAACAAGAAATCACCAATTGTTCCGGATTTCCGGAATCATTTCGGTGAAAATTTCGAAGACGATCCCGCCCAACATCGCTAATGCGGGAACGGATAGCAAGATACAACTGGTGTAGGCGAACCGAGTCCGCTTCATCGGGTTTGCCCGAACCCAATCCTTCAAGCCGTCGGCGAACCAAGACAGCGATGCTCCGTTGAACGCGTAGGCCAGCGCGAACAGCGGCACGCCCAAGACAGCCTGCGGCCCGAACAATTCTCCGCCGGGGTTGGACAGCAGGAACGGCGTGCCGTATACGATCAGGGTGAACAGCGCATAAGCGATTGCCTTCGCGCGCCGTTCGCGGGGAAGCCGGTTATGCAGCAACGAGAAGATGACGGCGTTCGTCAACGTCACGCCCAAGCCAGGCCCCAGGATGATCATAAGCGTGCTGATCCAATGAAATCCTGTCGCGAGGTGGGGATAGGCCACCGCAATGATCGACATGTTGACTCGCAAAATAACGCCCATGAGCAAACCGGCCGGCACCGCCGCGGCCAGCGCGATGCCCGCATTTTCAAAAAAACGGCCATATCCGCTGTCTGTATTCATCATAACGCTCTCCTTCGTATCGTTCCTCTCTTCCATGTTACAAGACCGTTTTGAATTTTTCGCAGGTTTTCTGTGGAGGATTTGCGTAGTTGGATGCCGCGGCGATCCGCGCTGATAGTGAAAAAAAGGTCAACCGGCCGCACGACCGGTTGACCCGTAATTGCTTTACTTCGTTTTCTCCGCCCCTACCTTCGCGAGTACGACCGTGCCGCCGCCGTCTCTCGGGGGAATCGTCACGGTGACGAACCCTTCCGCGTCCACCTTGACGCGCTCTCCGGAATACTCGTCGACGAGCGCCGCCCCCGGCTCAAATCCGGTCGCCTGGAATTTCACGGTCTTCGCCTCCGTCGTGACGTTCAGCCCGACGAATACGGTCCGGCCCTCGTAGCTGCGCGCGAAGACGAGCGTTCCCTCCTCGTCGCTGCCGGCCAACGCGTCGCTGTGAGACCCTTTCGCGAATACCTCCGAATGTTTCGCCCGGATGCGAAGCATTTTCGTATAATGCCCCAACAAATCCGCTTCTTCGTCCAGCCGATCCCAAGGCATGTCGCCCCGGTTTTCGCCGTACTGCCCTGCAGCCAAATCTCCCGCGTTTTTCCCGGAGCGGCCCAGCTCCTCGCCGTAGTAGATCACCGGCTGGCCTTTCACCGTCATCTGCAGCGCCGCCGCCACTTTAAGCTTTCCTCGGTCGCCTCCGATGCGCTCGGACAAAAATCCGTCCTCGTCGTGCGAGCTTAGGAACGAACCGAGCGTGGCGGTATTGTCGATCGTATCGTTGCGCGCCTGCAGCCGTTCGTTGACGTCGAGCAACCCGCCGTTAAGGAGATCCAGCGCCAGCCACTTGAAATCAAAGTCCAGCAAACTGTCCATTTGCCCGCTGTTCAGGTATCCCCCTTGGTTCGCCGCGCTGCCGTCGAAATATTCGCCGATCAGCTTCGCTTCGGGGGCAATGGCGGTAAGCCGATTTTTAAACGCTCGCCACGTCGTTGCGTCGACGTGCTTCACCGTGTCGACGCGGAAATAATCGATCGTGTCGCCCCGAGCGGTGCGCGTCCGCTCCAGCCAACCGGCCTGCCATTCGACGATCCGCTCGCGAACGGCCGCCTCCTCGGTTTTCAAATCCGGAAGGCCCCAAACTTCGCATTGGATTTCTTCGCCGCTCCCGCACGCCGCGCCGTCCGTGCGGAGCATGCCGTCGAAGCGCGCTTTGTCCTCTTCGCCGATGCCGGGGCGGGCGGCGTCGTCCGGCTTCAGCCCGTACCCCGCGTGGTTCAACACGACGTCGACCATCACCTTCATGCCGCGGTCGTGCGCCTTCTCCAGCAATTCTTGGAACGTCTGCAAGTCGCCGAGGTGCTCGTCGATTTTCGTGAAGTCTTTCGCCCAGTAGCCGTGGTACGCGTATTGGGTGCCGTTAAAGTCGGCGCCTTTATTGAAATCCACGTTGTCGACGATCGGCGTAATCCAGATCGTGTTAATGCCGAGCCGCTCTAGGTAATCCAGCTTGTCGATAAGCCCCCGGAAGTCGCCCCCGTGGAACGCCTCGGGATGCGAGGGATCGGCTTCCGGCCCGTTGTTCGACGGATCTCCGTCCATGAACCGGTCCGTCAACAAGAAGTAAATGCGCGCCTCATCCCACGAAAAGTCGTCGGTTTTCCTGCTTTTATTGCGGGGGACGACGACGATGCCGGTTTCGATCGACGCTTCCATGCCGTTCGCGTACGTTACGATGACGCGGATCGGCTTGCGGCCGGGGGACGTCCCGTCTTTCACGCCGAAGGCGGTTTGCATAAGCTCGAGGTCGAGTTGAATCGGATCCTCGTAGCCCAGAGCGCTCAAGTCGGCTCGAATCCGCTCGACCGGAACGGTCGATCCCTGCACGGATACCGTAAGCAGCGCATTCGTGTCGTACGTGATTTGTTTTACGTTCGTTTCCGCCGCAAGAATCGCCTTCGGGATCTCGTACGTGTAAACCGACTTGCCGTCTGCGACGTTCGGGTTGTTCGGATCCGCGACGTGCTCGCCTTCGACAAGGAAGGTGTACACATATGTGTGACCGTCCTTAGGCGCGTCTAGCGTATACACCCAGGCTTCGTTCCCTTCGTCGTATACAGCCTCGTGCTCGACGCCGTCGACGACGGCCTTCACGCCGGACAGCTCGCCGAGCGTGCCGAAGGCGAAACGATCGCGGTCCCGGTATTGGAAGCGCAAGGTTCCATCCGACGGCTGCGGGCTTCGAATCGAAGGCACCGTGTGGTACGCTGCGACTCCGGAAGTAACGACCACTTTCTTTACCGCCTCGTTCGGCAGCACCGGGATAAACCGGTCTTGATCCGTATCTTTGAACGACCAATCCTTCTTTCGTACGATAAAGCCGACGCTCGTCGCCGTCTCGCTGACCGGGATGACGGCGATGGCCGTCGTTCCGTCGATCGCGGCGAAGTCGATGCTGTGCCCTCCGTTATTGCGCAGCCCCGTATTCCACACCCATACGTCCATATCCGTAAAGTTTCCGTCGGGGCGAACGTAATGGAGCGCGATCGCGTTCGGCCGTTTTACCTGAAGGGTAACCGCCGTTTCGACTTGCCCTGCGGACGCCGTGATCGTCGCCGTTCCTTCGGCGCGCCCCGTCACGACGCCATTCGCGGCAATGTCGGCGACGGCGCCGTTCGAGGAGCTCCACGACACCGGAATGCCGTTCATCGGCTGCCCGTATTGATCTTTCACGACCGCCGTGAAAGCTGCGGAGTCGCCGGCGTATACGAACGACGGCCCTTGCACCGCGATTTGCGTCGGGACCAATTCGCCGACGACGACGTTCAGCTCGGCGGTTAACGTCCCGGCCGACACCGCGATCGTTGCCATGCCGTCCGTCACTCCGGTTACTTTACCGAGGCCGTTGACGGCCGCGACTTGCTCGTCGCTCGAAGCGTACTCGATCGGGACGTTCATCGGCCGCCCCTTCTGGTCGAGTACGGCGGCTCGAACGAATTTCGACATGCCCGGCTCGAGGGCGATTGAAGACGCATCGAGCTGCAGCGTCGTCGCTTCCGGCGTGTACGGCGCCTCCGCTTGGTCGTACAGCACCATCATCGAGAGCGCCTTCACGGTTACGCTTCCGCCGCTTATCGCGGCGAGCGTTTCCGTTCCCGCCGCGGATTCGTTCACAACGACGTTCCATACGCCGGATGCGCTGACGGGCAGCGTCACCGTTTGGTCGGTTGCGTTCGCGTTATAGATGACGACGATATTGTTCCACGGATCGTTGTTGGCGTGGTTTCTCAACTTGTAAGCGACAACGTTGCCGTTCGCGCGAAGCAGCTCGAAGCCTTGCTGCACCGCTTCCTTCGTCGACATGCGGAACGCCGGGTGTTCCCTCCGAAGCTTCAGCAGGCCTTCGTAGTAATCGAAAACCGGTGCAAACTTCGTCTTGTATTCCCAGCGAATTTCATTGATCGCATCCGGCGAAGCGTAAGAGTTATGGTCGCCGAATTTCGTGCGCAGCAGCTCTTCGCCCGCGTGCAGGAACGGAATCCCCTGCGCGGTAATCGCGATGCCGTTCGCCAGCAGCGAACGCTTCACGGTTTCGTTCGCAAGCACGTTGTTCGGATCGACCGCGTGATGCGGCGTAGCCGCCGCGACCGCTTCCTCGACCGAGGCGAATTCGTCGCCGATTAACTTGCCGTTTTCGATATGCACCCAACCTTCTTGCTCCTCGAGATGCTGCGTCTTGATCACTTTGTCCCATAGGTTCAAGTTGTCGTGCGCCGTGACGTAGTTGATCGTTTCCGTCGGCCCGTCGGTGAAATCCTCCCAGGAGCCCTTCGCTCCGGTCACGATGCCCTGCTCGGTTCCGCCGGCGCCCGTGGCGAATCCTTTGGAATCGTCGTCGCTTCCGCCTTTGATCGCGCCGCGGAGGTTGTCGTTGAACACCGCGAACGACTTGCCGCGCTGCGTCCCCTTCACCGTGCGCAGCGACGACGGCAGCGCGGACGCATCGCTCGCGACCCAAGGCTCCCCGTATACGAGCATCGTCGGGTGCACTTCCTGCTGCAGCATACGCGTCACTTCCGTCATCGTCGGCGTATCGATCAGCCCCATCAGGTCGAA
Source organism: Paenibacillus sp. (assembly GCF_035645235.1). Classification (GTDB taxonomy): domain Bacteria; phylum Bacillota; class Bacilli; order Paenibacillales; family YIM-B00363; genus Paenibacillus_AE. The sequence goes on along the minus strand of NZ_DASQMZ010000187.1, from coordinate 647 downwards.
GCGGAATCCGTCCACATTGTACTCTTCCGCCCAATATCGCGTCGAATCCAAGATATACTTCCGCACCATCGGCCGTTCGGACGCCACTTCGTTGCCCGTTCCGGATCCGTCCGTGTATCTGCCCTTGTCGTCCGATCGGAAGTAATACCCCGGAACGATCTTGTCGAACACGGATGCCGGGTTCGTCTGCCCGGAAGCGAGCGTATGATTATAGACGACGTCCAAGATGACACGTATGCCGCGGTCGTGGAGCGCTTGCACCATCTCTTTGAACTCCGTGATGCGCGTCGTCGGGTCGGTCAAATCGGTGGCGTACGAGCCTTCCGGAACGTTGAAATGGATCGGATCGTACCCCCAGTTGAATTTCCGGCCGTCGTATGCCGGATCGTCAACCTTCGTCTCGTCGATGGAGCCGAAGTCGTATGTCGGGAGCAAGTGCAAATGCGTGACGCCCAACTCCGCGAGATGGTCTACGCCGGTTTTCGCGCCGGATACCGGGTCGGTCGTTCCGGTCTGCGTGAATGCCTTGTACTTGCCCCGGTATTCCGGCTGGATGCCGGAGCGTTCATTCATGGAGAAGTCTCGCACATGAAGCTCGTAAATGACTGCGTCCGTCGGATGGACCATATAAGGCTTCGATTCCGGAT